>JBMFXG010000089.1:0-10662 GCA_049964535.1 Acidimicrobiales bacterium
GGTCTACTTCGCAGTCGATCCTGCGGTGGCGTTCTGTAGTGGGATCATGCTCGATCTCGGCGAGCTGGTGCTCGCTCATCACGATCCGAGGGGCTATCGGCTATTGCGCAAGGAGCTCGCCTCGCTGCCGCTCTATCTGCGAGACGATATGGCTCGAGAGCGAGAGCGCAGTATCTACGGACTCGACCACACCGAGATCGCTGCGAGCCTTCTTCGATCTTGGAACTTTCCCCAAGATATCGTTGACGCCGTCGGGAGCCACCACGACTCGGTCCAAGAGGGCTCTACTCTCGCTCAAGTGCTTCGTGCCGCAGCGCGACTAGCACCGTTCTACGCCAATGGGATCGAAGAGCTCGATGCATCGATCGACTTCCCTGATGAGCTGCTGCACCTCGATCTAAAGAAGCTTTTTGAGACGACAGAGAGTTTCGTTCGCGACTTTGTCGAGCTCTGAGGATTTATGCGAAGGTGAGGTCTGACCATCTTCGTCTCACCGTACGCACTATGGTGAGGAGATGGGAACCTTTCTTGATGATCTCGCCCATCGCTACGGTGATCGTCGAGCGCTACGAGATAATCAGGTATCTCGAGACTTCGGCGAGGTGGCGAAGCGAGTAGGCACTTTGTGCGCAAAGCTAGAAGAGCTCATGAGATCAAACCAGTTTGGACGTGGGGCAAGAGCGACTTCCCCCGAGCCCTCTCTTGCAATCTTTGCCCATAACAGCGTGGCCTACGTGGAACTCATGTGTGCAGCGACGCTGCTCGGAGTTCAGTACTCCCCCATTAACTGGCACTGGTCGGTCGATGAGCTCGCTTACGTTCTGGAAGATTTCCGACCAACGTTACTCTTCGTTGACGCTCGTTGTGCAGATGTGGCGAGGGCTGCGCTGGAGCGTGTCGCATCGATACCAGTTGTGGTGTCGCTTGATGACGACCGAGCGGGCGACGACGATTGGCTGAGCTATGAGGATCTCTGCCGTGGGGCTGTCGCTTCTCAGAGCGCTTCGATTGCAGGCAGTAGTGCGGTCGATCTCAGCGCTTCGGCAGGATCTCCGATCTTCTATACCTCAGGTACGACTGGGCATCCCAAAGGAGTATCGGCTCTGAGTTCTGCTCGATCTTCGGTTGAAGCCTTTGCCGAGATGGCTCAGATGACCGTTGAGCGTCTCGGTCTCGGTGCTGCTGGTCGAGTTCTGCTCGATGGGCCAATCTACCATTCGGCGCAGTGGCTTTTTTGCTTCCTTCCCTTTGTGAGCGGATTCGACGTGGTCATTGCAGACAATTTTGATCCACTGCAGACCTTGGAATATATCGAGAGCGAGCGCATTACCGTGGTTCATCTCGTGCCGACCCAGTTCGTCCGTATCTTAAAGATCGCGCCAGAGGTTCGAACAGCCTACGATCTCGGCTCACTCCATCGGGTCTATCATGGCGCAGCCCCGTGTCCGATCTCTGTGAAGGAGGCGATGCTCGACCTGCTCGGCGATGACGTGCTTTGGGAGTACTACGGTGCCACCGAGTCCGGCGTGGTGAGTACCATTTCGGGCGCGCAGTGGCGGGAGCACAAAGGAAGCGTCGGCAAAGTTGCGTCACCCGCGGTCGAGATCGTCGATGACAACGGTGAGCTCGTTGCGAATGGGACGAGTGGGCTGATCCTCGCACGACCTTCACGCGCGTTCGCTTATCTCGGAGATCCTGCCAAGACGGCATCGGTGATGCTGAGGGATGGAATGGTCTTCGTTGGGGACATTGGATATAGGGATGACGACGGCTACCTTTACATCTCTGATCGCCGGATCGACATGATTATCTCCGGTGGGGTCAATATTTATCCGGCCGAGATCGAGTCGGTTTTGCACGAGGACCCTCGGGTCGTTGATGCCGCAGTTATTGGCGTACCAGACGACGAGTTTGGTGAGTCTGTGCTTGCGGTGGTCGTGCTGGAGAGTGAAGTGGTGGCGAGTGACGAATTGAAAGGCGAGATCTTACACCTTGCTCGGCAACGGCTAGCCGGATACAAGGTTCCGAAGGAACTTGAGTTCCGTCCCTCTCTTCCTCGGTCCTTGGCGGGAAAGCTTCTCAAACGAGAGATTCGTGAACCCTACTGGAGCGCTCGTACCTCCACGCTTTAGGTGTGAGGTCTCGGTGGCGATCGTGGATGGTTAGGGTAGTTCCATGAATGGTGCCGAAGCGATCTTGCGCTCACTCGTGCAGAACAATGTGAACCTCTGCCTGACAAACCCTGGGACGACCGAACTGCTCTTTGTGGATGCTTTTGAGCGAGTCACTGCAATGCGCTCCGTGTTGGTGCTCCATGAAGGGGTCGCGACTGGGGCAGCTGACGGGTACGGTCGCTGTGGCCCGCCTCTTGCCTGTGCGCTCTTACACCTTGGCCCGGGACTCTCCAACGGTTCGAGCTTTCTGCACGATGCTCGCCGGGCGAGAACGCCGCTCGTCGTGCTCGTCGGAGAACACTATTCGTGGCACCTTCCCTTTGATCCGCCCCTAGCAAGCGATATTGAGTCGCTCGCTCGACCGGTCTCGATCTCGGTGCAGCGTCTCGATCGAGTCGACCACCTAGCGTGCGAGATTCGGCGAGCTGTGGAGATGGCAGTGATGCGAGGAGGACCTGCGGTTGTGATCGTGCCGCAAGAGATCCAAGGTGTTGAGCTTGGAGCAGAGGAGCCTCGAGCGTGTGATGACCCAAAGTGTCCGGCCATACTTGAGGGGTTTGAGGATGAGACCTTGCGTCGACCAGACCCCGAAGCACTTGCTCGGCACTCTACGGAGCTAGCGCTTCGACTATCTGGTGCAAGCGGCGTGACGTATCTAGTCGGATCTCCCGCTCTGAGCGAAGAGGCTATCCAGCTGACGACTGACCTCGGCGCGTTACTCGGCCACAACGTCGTGCTCGAGTCTTTTCCGTCGGTGCTGCGACGGGGAGGATCCGAACCGGTGTTGGAGAAGTTGCCATACTTTCCCGACGCTGTGCGACGTGCGCTTGCTTCCACGAGCCTCTTAGTGTTGGTCGGTGCACGTCGACCATTAGGCTTTTTTGGGTATGAAGGCCAGCCTTCAGAGCTCATACCGGACGGGGTAGAAGTGGTGACTCTCGCTCCATTCCCCTCAAATGCACTAGAAGAGCTCAAGGCCTATGGTTCAGCTGTTGCGGCCCTCGGAGCTGGAGAGGGAGAACCGCACTATCCGCCTCGTCCAACGCTGGAGGATGGTGACAGATCTGGTGGGTCGATCGATGCTCGGACCCTTGCCCAGGCCATCGTGGAAGCCCAAGCTTCTGGAGATATCGTCGTTGACGAGGGAAGGACCGGCGTAGGCCCGTATTTTACGTTGGCGAATGCAGCTCCACCACATCGATATCTGGGGCATAGCGGTGGTGCCATTGGAGAAGGGATGCCGCTTGGAATCGGTGCTGCACTCGCCGATCCTTCGGCGACTGTGATCGTGATCCAGGCCGATGGAGGTGGCATGTATGCCCCACAGGCGCTGTGGACCATGGTACGGGAGCGGCTCGACATCAAGGTGGTGGTCGTATCGAATCGCGCCTATCGGATTCTTCAGATCGAACTTCGACAGGGCGGTTTGCCGCTTCATGATCGGTCAAAATCGTTGACTAGTCTCTCGGATCCAATAATTGGATGGGTAGAGATTGCTCGAGGGTTTGGTGTCCCGGCGGTGCAGGTCGCGAATCCCCAAGAACTCAAGGGGGCATTACAAGAGGCTCGGAATCAGCGTGGCCCATTCTTGATCGACGTGGAGGTCGCTGAGTCTCGGTGATCACCCTCGAGCGTACTGCTCTCAAGGTGGTCGTGGTAGACACCACCACCTTGAGAGGAGATCGTGAGGATGAGAGAGATCATCATCAAGCCCTGAACGACGATAGCACCGAGCGAGTTCGGGAACCTCAGGGCTAAGGCTGCGCCGAGCACGAGTAGAGTGATCACCGTCTTATTGCCACGTACCCACTGCGAGATCGTTCTAGGAGCAAGAAAAGCTCGGAAGTGATGCACAGCTTCGGTGGAGCTTTCTGGCAATCGAGGCGAGCGTAGACGTCGACGGTTGGAAGGGTCCACGACTCTCGATGTTGGTCGGTCTGTGATGAGTCGGTAAGCGAGACTCGTGACTGCTGTTATGACGACTATGGCCGGAAGAACGGCCGTGATTGAGACTTGGTCTGGGGTCTCCACGATCCACGAGAGTGCTGAGCAGAGCCCAATCATGAGTGTCGGTCGCTTGGTGTTGAGGAGCAAGAAGAGTACGAGCACGAAATAGTGTGACCAGGCGATAGGTGAGAGCATCAGGGTGAGCGATATCAGGAGTCCGATCAGGGTTTGCTCGGATATGACTCCGTCGTAGATTCGGTAGCGTCTCCAGAGAAGTAGGCAGAGAGGCATGACCACAATGATGCCGACTCCTATCTCAGCGACGCGTGTTGAGTGAATAAAGTTCGTTGCAATGCCGGGTAGCGACCATCCACTCGCCGATTCGTTGTGCGATAGGTGGAGCAGGATCTCAATGTAGGTCGAGATTCCGGGAGCTAACAGTACGCCACCGAGCCCGACTATCACGGTCGCTATCCAAGCGATTCCGCTCAATCGTCTACGTCGGGCGATGAGCGGCCATAGGAGCAGGGGAGCAAGGAAGAGCTTCGCGATGCTCGTCAAGGCAAGGATGATACCGGAGATCAGTGGCCGAGAGCGAAATCGATATGCAAGAGCGATCCCCAGGAGTAGGAAGGGTTCGAGAGATCCAACTTGAATCGCTACCAGTACTGGCGTGGAGCAGAGTGCAATGGACGCTACCGTGATGCCAGTACGTCCCTTGATAAGTCCAGCGGCAGCAACGAGAGCGATGATGGAACCGAGTCGGGAGACGACAGTAGCCAAGTGAACCGAGACGATGGTCAGGGGGGTATAGAGCACTGAGACGAGAAGGGGGTAGACGTACGCGTGACCGCCGAGGAGCGTATGTCCATTTGGGTGTGGATAGGGACTTGACCCATGTGTGATGGCACTGGCTGCTCTGAGATAGGTCAGCAGCTCAACAGGGTTCATTGCACTGTAGACGAAGACCCACGCAAGAGACGAGACTCCAAGAATCAGACCGAGTGGCACGATCCATTCCGTAGCGAAGGTCAGGCGCTTCATCTAGCCCTACCTTAGAGCGTGGATGCGCCGGGAGGCACACAACTTTGACGAATCATAAGTTGCTTGCCAACAGGAAATGCCGAATCCGTGAGGTCGTCGTTGAGGACGCCGTTTGGTGATGCGATTAGAGAAAGAGGTCGGCGATCTCCATGCTCTTCGTCTGCAAGTCTTCAATGAGTTGCGGTAGCTCATCGGCGCCTACACCTTCGGGGAGCAGGTCGTCAAAGGGTTCGTCGCAGTGGATGCTTCGGGCCCCGTAGAGGTGGGAGAGATAGGAGAGGCGATCCCCTCCCTGGAGGGCGAGGTCGAGGGGTTTGGCGAACGTACTCTCACTGTGGTGAGCGGCGATCGCTGCGCACAGCTCCTCCGGAAAGTTCCACGAGCGCAGTATCGTCGCACCGAGAGCGCTGTGGGTCGTTCCATAGCGCTCGAACTCAGCTTGTCTCATAGCATCTTGGCTGGCTACGGTGTGGGTTGTGCCAGTGATCTCGTCGATCGCCGCGTAGCCAATGGGGTCAAACTCACGAAGGAGGGCGCGGCCGATGTCGTGCAACATACCTACGGAGAATGCCGTGGCGGAGTCGGCGCCGTATCGGGAAGAGAGCACCGAGCACGCAGCTGCGGTCTCGATGGCGTGGAGCCAGTCGTCTGGGGAGATCGATGCCACATTTGTCACAACTGCGCTGACCGCTATCGAGCGAACGGTAATGAGTCCCAGCAGAGAGATGGCAGTGTTGAGGGTCGCAACGCGGCCCCCCATGCCATAAAAGGCCGAGTTAGCCATTCGCATGATTCGTGCGGTGAGCACTGGGTCTGCCGAAGTGACGAGTGCGATGTCAGCAGCACCGATATCGTCGCGATCGATAAAGCTCAGAACTGAGATGGCGACGTTCGAGGCCGGCGAGAGATTCTCGAATCGTGTCAGAATCTCATCTTTGACCCTTGGCGCCGCTGCTTGCATCTCACCACTCCTCGACTTCAGGATAGTTTCGATCCCGTCGCAAAAGCATCGGTCTACCTCGGCATAAACTTAAGTCTCTCTTCGTCCGATCCTGGTGCTACGCCTGTTGGAATCGCACCAGGATCGGACTCGTGCTATTTAGACCGATTTGCCGAAGATCTCGCCGGCCAGACCTCCGACGACTCCACCTTGAGCTGCCGCTTGAGTGTTCCCTGCATTGAGATATGGCTCAAGGGCTTGGGCCAAGATGGGCATTGTCATCGATTGGAGCCAGATATCTCCCGGTCCGGTGAGGGCGACGAGATGATAGCCGTCTCCGCCGAAGGCGATGTTCGATAGTCCTGGTACGGTCGTGATCTGGAACTGTACGCTATCTTGGAACATTCCTACGTGCCCCGGGTGCACGAGCAACGACTGTCCAGGGGCCAAGCTGTACTGAATGATTTCGCCCGAGAGCTCTACCCATGCGGTGCCTTGTCCTTCGAGTCGCTGCATCATAAAACCGTCACGGCCATAGATGCCAGCTCGAAAAGACTGCTGGAGGCCAATGCTCGGCGTGATACCCGGCGTGCCACAGATCCATCCGTGTCGATGAACGAGGTAGCCGTTGCCATTCGCGATCTCTACGGGGAGAATTCGGCCTGGAAGTTTGGCAGCGAAGGCAACGGTGCCCGACCCGCCAGTGGCTTGATACTTGGTCAGGAAGAGGCCGCCGCCTCCAACCATTCGTTTGAGCGACGACATGATTCCGTGGCCCTTTGTGGCGTCGCCGGAACTCGTTGTCTGGCTCATCTGCATATTCGGTGTCATCCAAGAGAGCTCGCCATGCGTTGAGATCACCGCCTCATTGACCTCGAGAGACATCTCCAAGACCGGCATCGTTGTGCCCTTGATCTCGGCGTTCATATTGACCTCCTGACTCAGACTGGTGTAGCTGCTGCCACTAGGCGAGAACGATATCACGTCAGGTCTGTCTCGTCAACGCGAAAGATGGCTCGCGGTCAGTGCCACACGACTAGTGGCCAAGGCTCGATCTGAGTTGTTCGATAGGCCGTGAGAGACGTGATGCCTTGCTACTGGGAAACGCTAGCGATCGCTTGAAGCAAGAAAGTTGTCACGTGATGGTTCGTAAGTTAGGTCTCGGGGTGCTCTTGTGGGCCTGTGAAGAGGCGAAACTGATTCGTTCGCGATTGAGGCATACGGTCGTGACGATGTGGGGGAGAGGTGCAATCCGAGGGAAACGGGTTGAGGGTTTGAGGCGCTCGAGCCCACTCTGTGGTGATCACTGACGCTCGACTCGGTATTGATCTCTGCGCGATAAGGTGACCTAGATGAGCGAGCACATTGCGGGGACGGAGTCGGAGGCCAAAGTTCAGTCGCGCTCAACGGGTGCCTTCTACGCAAGTGTGCTTCTTTTTGCCGTGGCGCTGGGGCTGGCTGGAACCCTGTACTTGGTTCGAGGGCTCCACGAACACAGCTCCTTTGAACCCTATGCTGGTGGTCGGACGGTGATTGGAAGAGTTGTCGCCACTCAGGCCGTTCTCGATACCTCTCCTAGGACGTGGTCATCGTTGATCAAGTACGAGGTAGACGGTCATCTTCGATACATGAAAACTCTGGATACACCGGAGTACTTGGCGGTCGGTTCGCTCCAAGTCCTCTCCTATGATCCGAGAGATCCGCAGGCGACCCGAGATATCTCCCAGCGTCGAGGACAGTGGGGAGAGCCTATCGAGTTTGGAGTCATGGCCGACTGCGTAGCCATCGCCCTCGGGGCCATAATGGCGACCCGACTCCTCAAGCTTCGAGAACGGGTTTACTCCATGGCGTAGCTCTCATGCGCGCCGAGCCCTCTCGATACATTCGAGAGAGGACGATATTCTCATGGTGGTAGCTGATTCTTAATGGGTGTAAAACTTGGTACTACTGCCGAGTTCTTTGGTTGGCATGTTGTCGTAGTGTTTGACTTTTGCGAGTGGCTCAGTCATTGCAGCGATCTTTCGAGGATTCACGTGGGTGAGCTGACGACAGGGTCAGAGCGGTAGCTTCTTGGAGCCTGTGAATTGGTCACATCAGCTGTGAAGATCGAAGTGCCGGTGCGACACAGCGTAGGGGTACGTCGAATGCAGAAAGTACGAGCCTGTCGGTGCATTGCGGTAGTGCTTCATACTGTGACTGGCTTGAAGGTCATGCCGCTCTCAAACCCCAAGGTAGGGTATGTGAGCGTAGCTGCGAGATGCTTCTCGGACCTTATCGATGAAGTATTGCCTACACATTCGACAGTAAGTTACACGTTTGAGGTGGTTTAGGGCTCTGTGACGAGTCCGGTTGATTGTCCCGGTCGTAGGCGAAGGGAGTCTGTCCTCCCCGATGACCACTGTGATGTGGTCTGGGTACCCTGCACGAGAGCGGAGAGATTGCGGTCGAACACCGCCCGTCGTGCAGGTACCTCTGGTCTCCCGCAAGATGCGGCAGAGTTCCGTTTGCTGATTGTGTCTTTCTGACGAGTCCTTAGGAGCTCGCAGGATCGTGATTGAGGTCCAAGTGCGAGATATTGCGGAGAGAAGCCTCCTTGGAAGGGAGAGTCGCCATGTTGTTCGCACTGGTTTGCTCGGCCATCAACCTTCTACGTTGCGCCCGAGCGTATGGATGAGTGCTTGCGTTGATTTGTATCGGTTTTGGCTAGTTTGTAGTCGCAACTACAGCGGTGGTGGGTTCGGTATCGCTGTTTCAGAGCAGTTTTTGAACTCTGAATTCATCTGTGTGGCCTTCGTGGTTCGTAAGGGAAGTGTGATGGAACTCTTTAGCGATGCGAGCGACACCAACTTGGTCCTTGCGGTAGCGCGTTACGAACAGCAGGCGCTCACCGAGGTGTATCGACGTCACGGCGGTGCAGTCTTGGCACTCTCGACGAAGATCCTCGGTTCAAGGGCGCTGGCAGAAGAGGTGACACAAGAGATCTTCATTAAGCTGTGGAACGATCCAAGGCGATTTGATCCTGAACGCGGATCGTTGCGATCGTTCCTCTTGTCGGGCGCTCATTCGAGGTCGATCGATCTCATCCGCTCGGAGTCGGCGCGCAGGGTTCGAGAGGAGAGAGACGCTCGTCAGATGCTCTCGCCTCCAAATGATCTTGACCGAGAGATCATGGAGCTCACAACCTCGGAGTACGTGCGTCAAGCTCTCGACGATATTCATCCTCGAGAGCGTGAAGCTATTGAGCTTGCGTACTATCGCGGCTTGACTTACAAGGAGGTAGCGGTCGTGTTAGACGAGCCGGAGGGAACCATCAAGAGTCGAATTCGTGCCGGATTGAAGCATCTCGGTACGCTGTTGGTCGAGGTGGAGCTATGAGTCGAGACGACGGACGTGACTTTAGAGGAGACGTCACTGGTGATAGATCATCCCATCAGGAGCTGAAGTCGCTCCTTGCTCCTTACGCCCTCGATGCTGTCGATGAGATAGAGGCAAGAGCACTTCAGGCTCATCTCAAGGTATGTTCTGAGTGTACCAAGGAGCTCGAAGAGTTTCGAGAGGTGGCAGCGAAGTTAGCGTCGACGCCCGTTGCTGCACCTTTGGAGTTGTGGGAAAAGATTGCAAGCCAGATCGATGAACCTCCACTTCCTCAACCTGCACCTCGGCTGCGCCCACTTCTGAGAGAGTCAAAACTACCGCGCTGGGCAAGGTCTTCGAGACAGCTAGCCGCTGCCTTTGCATCCCTTGCGGCGCTCGTGATCGTTCTTCTTGGTATTGATGTGGCCCATTTGAGCGGTCAGGTCTCATCGCTGCGAAGCGTTGGAGCCTCGGCTCCAGGCATCGCTGCCGTGGCCTCCAGCGCCTTAGTGAATCCAACCACCAAGGTATACCAATTGATGTCGACAAGTGGGGTACCGTTAGCTGATATTGCGGTAGACCGACAACATGCGGCCTATGTGATTCCTCGCCATTTGCAGGCGTTACCCGCCTCGCAGACTTACCAGCTGTGGGCAGTATCGCACGGCACCTTGATCTCTTTAGGAGTTCTTGGTAGTCATCCAAGAGATTTTTGGACCAACCTTGTTCCGCAGATCACTGCGATTGTGATCAATGTCGAGCCCGCAGGAGGCACCCAAGCTCCAACTTCGAAGGTTCTCGGCTCTGTCACTCTTGCCTGAGGGCGCTCTGTGGTTTTCGGACTAACTACCATCTCGTAGCGGTCAGTGATGGGGACGAGCAAGGGTTTGACGTAATTGTATCTGCGTTGTCGGAGTGAGGTTCCCCAGTTTCTGTAGACACCTGTTATGCCAACCTACGATGTTGGTGGACTTGGTGTCACCATGGAAGATGTGAGGCGGAAATTCACGCTGGAGTTCAAAACTGAGGCCGCACATCGGGTAATTGACTCAGGGAGGAGCGTGGCAGAGGTCGCCAGAGAGTTCTCTATCGCCGAAGATTCACTGTACCTGTGGGTACGAGATGAACGCAGGCGGATAGAAGCAGCGTCAAGTACCGGTGATGAGCCGCTAAGTGCTGCTGAGCGTCAAGAACTGATGCGCC
>JBMFXG010000090.1:0-10419 GCA_049964535.1 Acidimicrobiales bacterium
AACGTAGGACTCCGTGATCGCTTCGTACATCCAATCCTCGATCACTCGAGCCGTTGCATCGTAACCAAAGACGTAGTCGACCGTGGCGGCCATCTCAAAGGCGCCCTTATATCCGTGGTTCATCATCGAGGCGATCCACTTGGGATTGACCACCCGCGACCGGATGACCCGAGCAGCCTCTTCCTTCAACGATCGAACGACCGGCCGATCAACACGAGAGGAGTCCCCAAAATACGCTTTCGGAGAGGTGCCCGACAGCGAGCGAGCCGTTGCGATCATTCCACCGTGATCTTGGAGATAATCGTCAGAGTCGAAGATATCGTGCTCGCGATTGTCCTGATTCTTCGAGGCTATGTCGAGAGTTCTCAGCCTTGCAGCGAATCCCTCTCGCTCTGGAGCACCATCTTGGCCATGAGAGTAGGTGTAGCCTCCCCACGTAAGGTAGACCTCGGCGAGATCGTCATCGGAGCGCCAGTTCTTCGACTCAAGCAGCGGCAGAATTCCAGAGCCATACGCACGAAGCGGTGGCCCAAAGATCCGTGCCTCACCTCTCGAGGCGATCAAAGAGTTCATCTCGCTAGGCTCATCGAGCGCTTCAACGAGCGCATACGCCTCGTCTAAGAGAGCGATGGTCTGAGGGAAGGCATCTCGAAAAAATCCAGATATCCGACAAGTGACGTCGATTCTTGGACGTCGGAGCTGATCGAGCGGGATCACCTCAAGGCCAACGACCCTCTGAGACGATGGACCCCACTTCGGTCTCACTCCCAGCAAGGAGAGCACCTGGGAGATGTCGTCTCCACCGGTGCGTATCGCTGCTGTACCCCAGATCACGACCCCAACCGAGCTTGGATAGTTGCCCTCCTCGCTACGGTAACGTTCAATCAATCCTTCAGCAAGCCGCTCGCCAACTTCGTAGGAGAGCCTCGTCGGAATAGCTCGAGGGTCAAGAGAGTAGAAGTTCCGTCCGGTCGGTAAGGTGTTACTCATGCCGCGAGTTGGCGATCCAGATGGTCCACTCGGTACGCTCTGTCCGTTCAGGGCCGCGAGCAGATTCGTCATCTCATCCTCGGTCGACAAGAGCGCTGGCACCAAGAACGAACAGACCCACTCCAGCGTCGGGATCATCTCTGCCGGTGCTAGCTGCACGCAGTGAGGATCAAAGTTTGCTTCCGAGAGCCGGGTCAATTCGTACGTTACGAGCTCATCGATCGCATCGGTCGCTCGGCGCCCTAGCGAATCCGATGACTCAATGCCGAGAGCATCTGCTGCGAGCGTACGAAGAGAGGCGATTTCGCCGTGATCTACCCGACAGATACTCGCTACCATGTCGACGAGCGCCTGTCCTCGAGGAGCCTCACCGAGGGTGTGGAGCCCGCCACGAATCAGTGCGTCTTTGATCTCGCAGAGGTATCCATCTACCTCCGTCAGAAAACCATCGAAGTCGCTGGAGTCAAAATCTGGATCTGAGACCACTCCGAGTTCGCTTGCAATCTCTGCCTCAACGAGGAGCGCCCAGATCTCTTCTCGTATGCGTGGTAGCTTCGATGGATCTAATGAGAGAATTCGCTGATGTTCGTCGAGCAGAGCTTCAAGGTCAGAGAGATGCCCATAGGTATCGGCTCTCGTCATCGGAGGGATCAGATGGCCGATCAGCGTGGCGTGCATGCGACGCTTTGCCTGGGTTCCCTCTCCAGGATCGTTGATCACAAACGGGTAGATCACCGGCATTGCGCCGATAGCCACATCTGGATAACAAAGAGCAGAGAGGCCGACGCTCTTACCGGGCAACCACTCAAGAGTTCCGTGCTTTCCAAGATGGATCACGGCATGAACACCCTCGACCTCCTCGAGGTAGTGGTAGAAGGCAAGGTAGTGGTGGGACGGTGGGAGCTCAGGTGAGTGGTAGATCGCAATGGGATTTTCACCAAAGCCACGCGGTGGCTGGATGGCCACGATCACATTACCAAAACGTAGACCTGGAAATCGAAACAGACCATCGGAGACGTAGGTCGTACCCGGAGCACTACCGTGAGACTCCAAGAGCTCCTCTTGTATCGAGAGCGGCAGGGAGGCAAGATACTCGTCGTAGCTATCGGTTGCAAGACTCAACGCGTGATCGACTCCGTTGCCTACTTTCGTCGGATCCCGAACATCCACGGTCTCGCCCAGGAGCGCCATAAGTTCATCGGAGGTCTCGGGAAGATCGGCGACGAGGTAGCCCGCTGATCGCAATCGATCGAGCAACAAGATCGCCGATGCAGGCGAGTCGAGTCCGACGGCGTTGCCGAGACGAGACTTCTTCGTCGGATACGCGGAGAGAACGATCGCTATCTTTTTCTCCTCATTCGCCAGCGACCGCAACGATGCTAGGTTCCAAGCTAGATGGGCCAGTCTCGCCGTTCTCTCCGGATCAGTTCGATAGGCGTAGATCTCGGTCCCGAACTGATCATCGTCGTCGATCATCTCCTTAAATGCAAAGGGGAACGTGATGATCCTCCCATCGAACTCTGGGATCGCGACATTCATAGCAACATCTGCAGGACGGAGTCCGTGATCGGACTGCTCCCAGACCTCTCGAGAGCTGGTCGCCACGATGCCCTGGATCACGGGACACCCTAGAGTCTCAAACTCGGGACTTTCCCACAGCGAGCTCGCGTCATCAAAGCTCCCCGAGGCCCACACCGTGGTAATGACCGCATCGGGAGCGACCGAGCGCAAGAGCCCAAGCGGAGAGGCAACACTCTCAGAGCTCTCGCCTCCTGCTCCACGAAGTGAGTACACGTAGATCGAGACGACGTTAGCACCACGTTCCAACAGAGCGAGAGCAAGATCGTCAACAAAGGCAGTATTGCCTGCGATGAGGTGCGCTCGGTAGAAGACGATCGCCACGGTCGGCGCTCCAGGTCTTCCGCAGTGTTGCTGAGAGTAGATTCCGACCTGTGGTATGACCTTGGGAGCCTCGAAGCCGCACCCCGTGCCAAGGATAGTATCGGAGACAAAAAGTAAGAGATTGCGGTAGTTCGCAAGACCGCCATTGACGAGATAGGAGAAGGCTGTCTTCCATAGCCCTCCTTGGATGCTGGAAAGTTCGACCATCTCGGGGTCGACCTGTGCATCACCGGGGAAGCAGAGAAGTGGAATCTGTCGTACTGCCAACGCGCTAGCCCAAGATCGCAGCTCTGGGAACGCTCTGAGACCACCGAGGACTCGAACGATGACGAGCGAGGCATCAGAGGAGAGCGCTTCGAGATCTACCACCGCACTCTGTGCTCGTGCGACTAACTCTGGGACCTCAGCAGGAAGGTCTTCCCAGATACTGCGGAGCGCAAGGAGCTCCGTATCTGCATTCGAGACAAAAACTATCGTACCCATCACTATCTCCACTCTCGTTGTCGGGCGTGGCCACCGGTCGGTCTTCCCGTTCTCATGGCAGTTGTAAACCCTCGCCTAACCGCTCAAACGCACCCACGCCGTGCTCGTGCGCCAAGTGACCCTCCTCTGAAGTGCCATGCCACAGAGAGATCTGCTTCCATCGATCCACTCGCACCCTCACTACCACTGGATCGCGACCTTCGCAGCACGAGCAAAGATAGCCTCGCAGTCAAGAGAGGAATCGAGCAGATCAGCGAGTTCATCGATCGATCGCTCTTGGGAGCGTGAGAACTGCAACCGCGAGGTGAACTCCTTCGACCGAGCGTGTGCGATCTTGGTCAGGAAGGCCGCTCGATGGCGATCGGCATCAAAGACTCCATGGAGCGAGACGCCAAAGACGTGCTCCGTGGAATCGATCGCTCCATCTTCAATCACCGCAGTAGTCTCCCCGAAGGCGGTAGCATCCAGCTCTTGGTTCTCGAGCTCCGTTGCAGGATCGGCCCGAAGTAGCAGCCACGCCCTACCACCCGTGCGATGGGATACACCGTGATGAATGTGGTAGCCAGCCACGTCCTCATTATTGATCGTTGAGCTTCCACTCAGCCGCCGAGTGACCTTGGTCCGACCAAAGACCGTTCGAATCGGCAAGAGGTCGAGACCCTCAACCTCATCTACGTCAGACTCGACGCCATCTCGAATACTTTCACCGAGTATCTGGTAGCCGCCACAGATCCCAACGACGAAGCCACCACCTCCCAACAACCGTCGAATCGCACGGTCCAATGCTCGAGATCGCATCCACAACAGATCCGAAACAGTGCTCTTCGAGCCCGGCACAATACAGAGATCGAGACCCTCGAGTTGATCGGAACTATCGACATAGGAGACGTCGAGATCACCTTCGCCGAACAGCGGATCAAAATCGGTAAAGTTTGCGATATGAGGCAGGGCGATGACGCCGATTCGGAGCTTCGACCCAGCTCCAAGTCGATACTGAAAGCCCTCCCTCCGAAGTGCCATGGAGTCCTCTTCGGGAAGCGTGATCGAAGCGTAGGGAATAGTCCCGAAGTACGTCGTTTCGCATCGACGTACTATCTCATCGATGCCCGAAAGCAGTAGCGTCGGATCGCCTCGAAACTTGTTGATGATAAAACCTTCGAGGTGTCCTCGATAGCGCTCAGGCAAAATACCGTAGGTTCCAAAAATCTGCGCAAAGACTCCACCTAGCTCGATATCGCCCACGAGAATCGATCCGATCCCAAGGCGATCGGCAAGCCGTAGATTGACGATATCTGAGTCCAAGAGGTTGATCTCCGCCGGAGAGCCCGCACCCTCTAACAGGACGAGGTCACAGGAGGACGCGAGCTCCCGGAAGCTCTCCACCACGAGGTCAAAGAGCTCGTTTTTCTTCGCATAGTACTCCGAAGCACTCAACGAGCGCCACGGTCGGCCCCGTACCACGACCTGTGACTCCATCACCGAGGTCGGCTTGAGGAGTATGGGATTCATTGAAACCGTAGCGTCGACGCCACAGGCCACCGCCTGGGTGTACTGAGCTCGTCCAATCTCGTGGCCAGAGCGGGTCACTGCAGCATTGAGCGCCATATTTTGAGCCTTGAACGGCGCAACACGAATACCCTGCCGCAGCGCTAGGCGTCCGAGCGCCGTCACTACGGTGGACTTACCAGCCGACGACGAGGTCCCCGTTATCATGAGGGCCTTAGTCATGAGAGCCCTCGCCTTCGCTCTGTTGGATCGGGCCTTGCGAACGCCAACGGCCACGGATCAAGAGCGTCACCATCTCCATAGAGGCAAAAGCCATCAGACAGTCGCGCGTCATCTTCCGGGAGAGTGCGACCGCACCTGCGATATCTTCGACCGAGGGAGCGGGGCCGTCGCCGAGAAGCACTCGCTCCTCCACCCGGTCGCCATAGACATTGCGCCCACCGAGCGTCACGCCGAGCTTGACTGCGAAGGCGGCCTCGATCACACCTGCATTCGGTGAAGGGTGTTTTCGTGCGCTCGACCAAGCCCGACGGAGCGCTTGGCGCTGCCCTTGGGAAAAGCGCAGCGAGACGAGGAGTGCACCGAGACGGGAGACGGGCAGATTGGCTACATCATCGAGCCTGGCGGCAAACCAACCAAAACGCTCAAACTCCGGCGTACGGTGTCCAAACATGGCATCCATGGTGTTGATTGCACGATAGAGAAGGGCACCGGTCGGTCCGAAGAGAGCACCATACAATAGGGGGCCAACGACGCCATCGGCCGTGTTCTCCGCTACCGACTCGACGACCGCACGACAGATCTCACTCTCGTCGAGTTCGCTGGTCTTTCGACCTACGATCTCGCCACAGCGCTTGCGAGCCGCATCGAGATCTCCGTTCCGTACGAGTTCGCCGATCTCAAGAGCAGTACGTTGCAGCTGAGCCTCCCCGACGGTCATCCAGGTCGAGATAGCTAAAGCACTACTTCGTCCGCCAATCGCTGCGCCCAACAACGTGGTGAGTCCGAGTCCCACGCTGCAGAGCAACGCACCTCGGAGACGAGTGTCCGCCCAGCCATAGTCCGTCAACGTCTCCATCACCGAACCGAAGATCGCTACGGGATGTCTGCTCGAGGGCGGATCTCCGAAGACTTGGTCTGCCAACCTTCCCATCGCAAGGGCTGCACTCCTACTCTGGGTCAATCGTTGCATCAGTTGACTTGTATGAGCGGTCTTCACAACTCCCTCTCGCTTCATCGCCCGAGCCCAGCAAGGACCAGGAGTCCACCGACCTCGCCAACGACGGACGACGCACCTAAAACGTCCCCAGTCAACCCTCCAAGACGTCGCCCGGCCAACACCTGCAGCGCTGTTCCTACGACGCCCACTGCAGCACACGAGCCAAGGCCAGCCACAAGACCTGAGCTGACGACCTGTGCCACCACTCCAACCACGGCACCGATCCCGAGCACCACGTACGTACCAACTCGAAGCGGAGGATCCTGAAAGAGCGCCACCAGCCCAGTCGTCTTCGCTGGCGCTTGCATCAACAGCCCGATCGATAGCGTTACCCGACTCAGAACGGTTACTCCTATGAGTTCGCCGACCGCAGCGTGCAGATCACTGAGGATCGCAACCCGAAGAAGAACCGTAATTATTAAGGTCAAGGCTCCAAGTGCGCCGATCCGTGGATCCCCCATAATCTCCCGGCGGCGCGCAGCGTCGACGCCATGTACGAAAAGGCCGTCCGCTAGGTCCCCAACGCCGTCGTAGTGCAGGCCACGCGTGAGGATGACTTCGACACCAACACACAGTGTCGCTCCGACCACCGGTCCCCATATCGCAGTCCCAATCGTCCAAATCAGCCCGATGACCACTCCAACGAGCAGGCCGGCACACCAAAAGAAACCAACAGAACCTGAGCCGAGTTCACCTCCTGCCGGCAAGATCGTAAGAAACGCCAGTGCGGACCGCAGAGAGCTCATCACAGCTTCAGCCCGAGGTCAGACCGGGCAACCTCACCACGAGAGAGTGTGAGCGCCTGACCTGCTACCACGAAGAAGACCTGGTCACAGTGGGAAGCAATCTCTTGATTGACCGAGCCGTGAAGGTCGACAAAGCGTCGACCAACCTCGGTCAAGGGGTGAGGAGCAAGACCGACCTCTTCAGAGACGATCACCACTGGGACGCTAGCTACCGCCAAAGCGTGCGCAAGTGCTCCACAGGCTCGTTCGAACTTACTACTGTCAGAGGTCGTAGCATCCACTGCGACGTCATCACCGCCAGCGTCTCCCAAGAGTCCCATCGAGACGCTCCCGAGGGACTCCACCAAGACCGGGCGATCACCGTGAAGGATATGGCGGCAGATCTCTTGCAAACCGGACTCGGTCGAGCCATCGATCTCTACGGTCTCCCACGTCACAGGTCGCCGACGCTGATGCGTCAGGATACGGCGGTTGAACTTCTCGTCCAGACTCCGACCCGAAGTCGCGACGTACAGAACGCTCGAGGAACCTAAAAGCTCCTCAGCGAAACGAGACTTACCCGACCTCGTGCCACCAAGCACGAGGATCTTTTTGACGGCTCCCACGCATCTCCCCACTCGCAGACTCTCGCGCCTCGGTTTCCTGACTTCTAGGTCACTGCCGTCGCTCGCCTTCCAGCTTCTGCGTCGCCGTGGCATCTGAGCATGACTACCTAGTTACAGTTGCGGGCCAGCTCTGGATTTTCACCAGATTCCCCGAAGTGCTCTGCCAAGATACTACCGTAAAGGAGATGGAGCGCGTCGAGTCCCGAGTACTGATCAACACTGGCCATGGCAAAGGAAAGTCTTCCGCTGCATTTGGTGTCATGACCCGGGCATGGGCGCGGGGATGGCGTGTGATCGTTATCCAGTTCGTAAAGAGTGGAAAATGGAAGGTCGGCGAGAAGAAGTTAGCGGATCACCTCGAGATCGAGTGGCACGCTCTCGGCGATGGCTTTACCTGGGAGTCGGAGGATCTCGTACAGACGGAGCACCTTGGCCAGCACGCTTGGACCGTCGCCAAAGAGAAGCTACTCAGCGGAGAGTACGAGATGGTCATTCTCGACGAGATCACCTATGCAATCAACTACGGTTGGATCCCCCTCGACGACGTCGTTGAGACCATACGAGCCCGAGCTCCAAAGACAAACGTGATTCTGACGGGACGCGATGCTCCAGAAGGTCTTATCGAAGTCGCCGATACCGTCACCGAGATGAGAAAGATCAAACACGCCTACGACCTCGGTATTCGCGCCAAAAAGGGGATCGAGTACTGAGCCGCCGCGGCTTCGGACCTCAAGTACGACCGAGAGTTTTACCGAGCCTCCACGTAGCCAACTACTATGACCACAGCTCCGAAAATCAATGACCACGAAGGTTCAATGATTGCCACGCAGCGCCCTCCTCGATCCTCCGGACTGCTGGTCGCGGCGGCACGGTCAGGCAGCGGCAAGACTACCATCACCGCTGGAATCATGTCGGCATTGCGGCGGCGAGGAGTATCCGTCGGAGGAGCAAAGGTCGGTCCCGACTACATCGACCCCAGCTATCATCGCATCGCCTGTGGACGACCGAGCTACAACCTTGACCCTTACCTAACTGGTGGTTCACCGGGAGTACTGCGATCGCTCCAGCGAGCTGCGGAAGGAGCCGAGATCACCGTAGTCGAGGGAGTCATGGGGCTCTTCGATGGAGCATACGGTCGGCCCAGCGGTCTGAGTACCGAGCTCTCCGACACGGGAGACTCCGCAATACCGTTCGCCTCGACCGCACATATCGCCGTTGCGACCTCACTGCCCGTTATCCTTATCGTTGACGTCGAGGCAACCTCACAGACGGCCGCTGCGATCGTCCACGGGCTTGCGACGTACTCACCTGCGTGTACGGTCGCCGCCGTCATCCTCAACAAGGTCGCCTCGCCCCGTCACGAAACGAGCATCGCCCGCGCGCTAGCTGCACGAGGTATCCCATTTCTCGGTGCGCTACCGGCCTCCAACGCCCTCCGTCTCGACCGTCGGCATCTCGGGCTCATTCCTGCCGCTGAGTACGTGCCGACGCTTGAGGCACGTCTCCAAGAGATCTCTGACGAGATCAACGGCCATCTCGATCTTGATGCACTCGTATCTCTAGCTCGACCAGTACCGCAGCTGACCCCTCACTCTTCCCCGACCGTCCGGGAATCCCAACGAACACCGGTCGTCAGCTACGCCACCGGAGCGGCCTTCAGCTTTACGTATCAGGAGAACCTCGATCTCCTAAGGGAAGCCGGCGCTCGTTTGCAGCCATTTGATCCTCTCCACGATGAGGCCATCCCTTCCCAGACCGATCTTTGTCTGCTCGGGGGTGGATTTCCCGAGACCTACTTAGACGTCCTCGGGGCAAACAAAGCGATGCTATCGTCGCTTCGTGCCTTCGCTCTCCAGGGAGGGGCAATCTGGGCTGAGTGCGGAGGGCATCTCCTTCTGGGTCGATCGCTCGAAACCACAGAGCTCGCAGGTCTCCTCCCTACCCGAGCCACTATGACCACTCGTCTCACGATGGGGTATCGAGATGCGAGAGCAACGCAAGACAACCTGCTCTTCGAAGAAGGAGAGCGGTTCACTGCGCACGAGTTTCACTACTCCCACGCCGAGCCAGAGGGATCGTGCTTGGCCTACTCAGTCGGCACCGAACAACGAAGATCAGGGTTTGGTCACGAGCGCCTCCTGAGCTCCTACCTGCACGTGCACCTCGCCGGACAGCCAGCAGCACTCGAGCGATTGCTACGAATCTCAGGCCGCTAAGAAGCCCAGGCCTATCGAAGAAAGCTATCCCGTCTGCGTTGGGTCTCTCCAGTAAGATCGATCACAATGTGTGGCGAAGAGGCACGAGGGTGCATGAGATTCGCCTGCCGATTCATCTTGGTGGAGTAGAGACCCCTGTCACATCTATCGATCAGCTTCTCGAGACTCTCGACACCATCCCACTCTGCACACCCCCACGACGCACTGATCTCCTTCGAAGTCGTGCGGAGTAGACGCGTCACGACACGCTCCGCCTCTTCCTTTGGACACCGAGGACAGACCACGACAAACTCATCGCCGCCATAGCGTCCGATAAAGTCGTTTGCCCTCAGCGAACGAGACCAGGTTGCGCCCAACCTCTCAAGGAGCTGATCACCTACAACGTGACCTTGTGTATCGTTGACCGTCTTGAAGCCATCGAGGTCGATCATCAGCACGCCGACGGTCATGTTCTTGCGCACGCCGAGCAGCAGTGCCTGATTGAGACGCTCGAGCAGAAGTGTGCGATTGGGCAGCCCGGTCAGGCTGTCGTGATGCGCGCGGTGCCGGTTCTCGGCCACCAGCAGCTCCAGTTGCGCGACCTTGCGCAGGAGACGTGCATTCGCCTTGACCAGCGACGCGGCGGCGCGCGTCGCGGCCATCGTTACATTCCTGGTCATGTAGCGAGAGTTTAACCATGTGACGTGAGCAACTCCGTGCGGTATCGAACATTAGCGCATACTTTCGCGCCTACACCTACGCGCCGTTCAGGG
>JBMFXG010000091.1:0-10312 GCA_049964535.1 Acidimicrobiales bacterium
TGGGATGGGTAGCCATGTCAAGAGTATTCTCAAAATGTTCTGAAGAGACAGTGGTCGGTGAGGAGCAAGGAGATGGGACACTTAGGACACTCGCTTCGCTGTCTCTCTCCCTCAATCTTTTGGCCCTGAGACGGTGGAGTCGAGTTGCTGCGGGAGCGTTGGTTAAGGGACGTTGGTAGTGGTCTCATGGCGTAACGCTCGATCTCGTGCGAGTCAGGCTTTCGGCGATACGGCTTGCTGTTTTTACGGAGCGGTAACCAGAAGAGCTTGGCGTTGAGCAGTTCTGCCCATAAGCTTGCAAGGTGCCTCGATACGTAGTGCGGCTTTGGCTCGATGACAGACCAGGAGCACTTGGTGCAGTTGCCTCTCGAATCGGAGCGGTTCGAGGTGATTTGATCGGCATCGAGATCCTTGAGAGAGGTGCTGGCCGTGCGATCGATGAACTTCTAGTGGAGCTACCAGACGCTAGCCTCGTTGACCTCATGATCAAAGAGATCACAGAAGTTGATGGCGTCGATGTCGAGGATATACGGATTGCGCGTGATGTTGCCCTCGATCGTCACGTTGAGCTCCTACGTGTTGCCGCTGATCTCGTTCGCTCGGAGGATCGTGACGCTATTATTGCACGGCTAGTCAGCTATGTGCAGCGTGACTTCGAGCCGGATTGGCTCGCTGTTGTGGATCTCAGGGCAGGAGAGATTCTCGCCGAGGAGAGAGATCACCCTAGTCTGGAGTGGATACTTGCATTTGTCGATGGCACATCGTATCTGGAGTCGATTGGTCAGGGCCCAAACGATCTCTGTTGGGCCTTCCTCAGGGAGCATCCTATCTGTCTCCTGACTAGTCGCTCGGCGCGTCCATTCAGGGCGGTGGAGCGGCAGGTGATCGGTGAGCTTGCAGGGATAGCGGGCAGATGTCTCGCCCGTTGGGACTCGGGGACTTGAGGACAGTCTCAGTGCCACTGCCAATCGGTGCGGGCCGGAAGTGCACACTTTCTGTCGTGCGCACGCAGACTGCCTTGAAGCGAAACCGTTCTCGGTAGCCCCGACAAGCTCGGAGTCATGACACCCCGGCGATCGAGGGAGAACTGCTCGTTTCATGGGGTCGGAGCGTCAGTAACTCGATGACACCTACAATGCCACCTGCTCAGTGAGCATTGCGGAAGTGAGACGGTGGAGCTATCCTCACGCGCACTCGGTCTGGAGGCGGCTAGCAGTTCGACCTGTACTGTGTTTAGGCACGGTCTCGGTCAAGCTCAGGGCAGGATTCGGGCAGCTCAATCGGCTTCGTGATGCTCAAAACCTGTGGCAGTGTTCCGCACTCTGTTGAGGCGGTCACGCCAGAGTGCTCGTTTCGTCGTAATACTCGAGCGCGACTTCGTTGGTGAAAATAGATCGCTCGGCGGATTGATGGTGCGCAGCTCATCGAGTGAGTTCAGGGTACCGACGGCGTACATCGCTGCTCCGGCAACGCCGAAGGCCGTAGATTCGGCGATCGTTGAGCGCTGAACTTGGACGTTCGCATAGTCTGCCTGTAGTTGACAGAGCCGGTTCATGACCGAGACGCCACCGTCGACGCGAAGCTCTTCAATGCGGATACCCTGAAGCTCTTCCATCGCGTCGATGACGTCTGCTCCTTGGTGAGCCATCGCCTCGATTGCACCGACGACGATCTCGGATAGCGTGGAGGAGAGCGACAGTCCGGTGATTGCACCACGTGGGTTTGGATCCATGTATGGGGAACCTAATCCCTCAAAGAGGGGAAGAAAGGTCGTGCCGCCGGACGAAGGAGTAGCAGCAATGAGGTCGTCGAGCTCTGAGTAGTTATCGAAAAGCCCGAGGGCGTCGCGAAACCACCGTAGTGTAGATCCGGTCGAATAGATTGCACCTTCGAGAACGTACGTGGTGACACCGTCGGGCAAGGTCCACCCCACGCTGCCGAGTAGACCATTGGGCGGGGTCAATCTGTTCGATGCCGTGTTTGCCAGTAAGAAGGACCCGGTTCCGTAGGTGTTCTTTGCGCTTCCGGGCGTCAGGCATCCTTGACCGAGGAGAGAGGACTGCTGGTCACCGAGGATCGCTCCGAGAGGAACGCCGTTGAGCATCGGGAACCTCTCGGAGTGGAGCACAGTGTCTCCACCAATCGAGGGGACAACCTCAGGGAAGAGGAGGAACTTCGAATCGAGCTCAAAGAGGTCGAGAAGCTCGTCTGAGAAGGAGAGCGTCTCGGTATTGAAGAGCTGGGTGCGTGAGGCGTTGGATGCCTCGGTAACGTAGCGTGTCTTGGAGGTGAGCGCCAGCGTGATCAGTGTGTCCACGGTGGCGAATGCAAGCCGTCGTCCAGCTTCATCGGTGTTGAGGCGCTTGACTTCGTCACAAAGCTTTGTGGAGGAGAAGTACGGATCGATCGGAAGTCCCGTTCGCTCTTTGACGAATGACTCGGCATCCTCCTCTTTCAAGGTTCGGCACCGAGTAGCGGTGCTCCGGTCTTGCCAGGAGATGAGTGGACCCAATGGGTCTAGCGTGCGAGAGTCGAGACAGACGAAGCTCTCTCGTTGGTTGGTAAGGCCAACCGCCGAGATCGGCTGATCGTTGTCCTTAAGGACCGTATCTAGGCAGTGGAAGAGGCTATTCAGGATCTCTGCCGGGTCTTGGACAATTCTACCCAAAGTGTCCGTTGCGGACCGTATCTCCTTTTGAGCCTGTCCGACGATGATGCCGTCGTGATCGAAGGCGAGTACGCGGACGCTCGAGGTACCGGCGTCGAGCGCAAGTGTCAAAGTCATCGACCTTGTCCTTTCAACCTACGGTTCTGTCGAATCAGCGACAGCCGCACTGCTGTCGAAGAGGCCGCTAGCCGGCTTCATGGCGAAGGAAGTCTTCCCAGGTGCGAGCGAGCCCTTCTTGGAGACCGACAGTGGTGGTGAGACCGAGCTCGGTAGAGCGCTGGAGCGATATCGTTACTCCGGACATCTCTCCTGCTTGTGGAGCGATGTGATTGGGCTCGAGCTCCACTCCCGATATCTGTGATGTGAGCTCTACGAGCGCCTTGACCGACAGTGAAGAACCGGAGCCGTACGAGACGACGGTAGTTGTTCGACGTTCGGCGAGTTCGATAAAGGTTCGAGCGACGTCGTCAACGTACACGAAGTCTCGCACTTGCTCACCGTCGCCATAGATGGAGAACGACCCCTTGCCGCGTGCGAAGCGAAAGAGACGCGGGATGATCGAGTCTTTGTTCCACATCGTAGGCCCGTACACGTTGGTCAGGCGGAGCATGGCCGTTGCGATACCGTATGAGTTGTGATACGCCGATGCAAGCATCTCTGCTGCTGCTTTCGTGGATCCATACGGGGTCAACGGTCGAAGTGGCGAGGTCTCGGTGATGATGCCGTCATCAGTATTGCCGACTGCTGCGTTGGTTGAGGCAAATACGACTGACGGAATGTCGTTACGTCGGGCGAACTCGAGTACGCACTCTGAGCCGGCGACATTGGACAGATAGACATCGTGGGGATCCTCAACGGACTTGAGCACAGAGGTTCGAGCGGCTAGGTGGATGATAGCATCGAATGATCTGCCTTCAAGAGGAGCCCAAGAGTTTGGGTCTTCGATTCCGCCGAGATGACTCTCTACTTCCAGTTGAGCTCGATTGTGGTCGATGACGACGGGGTCAACTCCGCGTTGTAGCAGGCTCTGCACCACCCGTCCTCCAATGAAGCCAGCTCCTCCGGTGACGATAACGTTTTTCAGCACTATTCCTCTCGAACATTCGATCTTGCCCCATAAGACTATCGGCTAGTCGGTTCCTCCGGCCGTGGTCAGGAGGTTTGTCGACTAAAATGGAGTGTTGACAAGTTCTACACTGTAGTAGTGCTGCCGTAGATTGGGATTCTTATTCGTGGATCCGGTTCGCTGCAAGTGAGAAGAAGCTCTGTGTTGATGGTCGAGGTCGAGAAACGCCGAAACTCCGGTGTCGCTCGTTTGGGGCCAGGAAGTTGGTTGTAGTGTATCGTCGAGAAGATCATGGGAAGCTGCAACGAGTCCTTGCGTTTATCAGAAGTGAGCAGGGAGTTAAGTTTCTGAAATATGCAGCTGGATCTGGAATCTCGGCTGTGATCTCCCAGATTGCCTTCGTGGCGAGCTTCGGGCCGTTGCACCTCTTCAACGCTCGAGGGTCCTCGATCTTTGCAACTTTTGTAGGAATGGTTCCCTCATATTTTCTCAATAGACACTGGGCATGGAAGAAGCGCAGCCGGTCGTCGATCTCTCGGGAAGTCATCCCGTACATTGCAATGGCCGTTATCGGCTTGGTATTTTCTACGTGGTCGGTCGATTTTGCTGATTCCCACTCTCAGTTTCTCGGTGGTGCCCATGTCCTAAGGGTGCTTTTTGTTTCAGGAACCTATTTTGCTTCGTTTGCAGTGCTCTGGTTTGCCAAGTATGCCTTCCTCAATCGATTTCTCTTCGGTGATGCCTCAGGTAAGGGCCACGGAGGTCATGACCAGAAGTTGAGTGAGGTTACCTCTTAACCTGACAGCTGCTCGGTAGTAGTATTCGTCGCCTTTGAGTCTTGGAAGTTAGTAGCAGCCCGATCTGAAGCTCAAGCTTTAAGGACAATGAGCTGCGGCCCGGTCATCGGCCCTTCGAGCAAGTTCGGCAGAGCTCGAGTCGTCGTCAACCCATTGCCAACGCCCTTAGCTCCGTCAGCGACCTGAATGGACGTAACCGAGGTTGCGGTTAATCCCACTAATCGTTAGCATTCAATTGCTCGAACCGTTTCGCTTTGCGGTCTAAAGTTGTCGAGCTCGAGCTCAAGCGCAAGCGGTGCGGCGAGCAACGAGACTCAACTACGTCGTCTGTACTCGTTGGCGATCGCAAGATCTCGAGCAACCTATCGAAGTCGAAAGCGACGTGCTTGTGATCGTCGGCGGTAGAGTTCAGGCAACCCGATGAGACGGGGAGCAAAGATTAGGCCGAGAACTGTGGCGGCAAGCCCGACGAGATCAATGACCAGCGCGAGCCGAAGATGGGAAGGCTGGTAAGCAAAGGTGTACCGGTAGCGTCCGGCCGGCAGTTCATAGGATTGGAGAGCGTCGTGACTGGTGGCCTGAACTGTGTGGAGTCGTCCGTGTGAACGGTAGATCGCTACCCACCCTGGGGTAAATGCCTCGCTGCGAAGGGCGTGTGTCGCTCGCGTTGTCGAGATTGTGGCGTCGAGGGTGCCGTTGAGGTGACTTACGACCGAGCGTACCGTGACGCCTGGACGAACCTTCAACAGAGATGTAACTTGATGGAGCGCCGAGAATCGATCCAGCCCGTAGGGTGCAGGGTTCCACCGCCAGTTTTGAGGTGTGATGATGCGGGAGAGGACTCCGTCGACGTTGTAGACACCGTAGGGGGACGTAAAGCCAATAGGAACGTCTGGAGAGCCGTTAACTCTAGGAAGCAGACCACAGCTCGTGAAGCTGAGTTCGTCGGTCAGAGGAGCTGGACCGGTGCTTTCGAAGGTAACGGTATGGGTGCTTCGTTGCAGCGTCCGAGTTGGGAGCTGGACAGATCCGAGTGGTCCGATGGCGGTCACAGCGGTGAGACAGTTGAGCGGTACGGAGGCCGGTAGGGCGAGACTCACGGTGGCACTGTGAAAAAGTCCGCCGAGGTAGATGCTGCTCGTGACTGAGCCAGGGCGATGAGATGTTACCGGTTGTGGTAGGTGTCCCTGATCGAGAGGTGGAGGAGGAAATGAAGGGAGAGCCGGGGTTAAGCTTTGCTGGGTCTTTGGCGCTCGGGTCATGAAGTAGTACCAACCGCTGATGACATCGTCGACATTGAGGTCGTAGTGATCGTAACCGTTGATCTGATAGGGGTTGAAACTAGTCTGAGGCTTCGTTTCGGTGAGGGTGGTGTAGTTCGATACGGAGAGTGAAGAGTACCCGTTGATCGATGCGGTGCGAGAGAGGATGTTGAGGTCGGGAAGTCCAAGAGATTGGAACTGCTCATAGTACTTCAATCGGGGATCGTAGTAGGCAACTCGCCCGCCGGAGGGAACTGCGGAGAGGGAGTGTGCGAAGGTTGTGCCGTCTGCAAACGGCCCATATCCGTTGATTTGGAAGATGATCGTCTGCGAGCTGTAGTCCAGAAGCTGAAGGACGACAAGAGCACCGAGAAGAAGGGTCGTTTTCTTGGTTCTAGCTCGGGTCCAGCGAAGAAAGACCACTGCCGTTGCAATGACGAAGCTCGCCTCAATGCTCGTGATGACGAGTAGGGCGGTATGACTGGTTCCGCTTGGTTGAACGTTGTCTTGGAAGTACTGGTAGATGACCGAAGGCGCAAAGGCTAAGAGAGCCGTGTAGGTCAGAGCGTAGGCGCTGGCAATCATCGGAGCGATGTAGGTCGTTAGGCCGATCTGTCGCATACCCCGTTGTGTTTGCGCTCTGAGTTTATCGAAGGAGCCGGCAAAGAGGAGACAGAGGCCGAGATCGACGACGAACATGTTTCGAGATGGGAGCCGCTGGCGGTTATAGAGCGGAACGTGGGCCATGAGCGCCTCAAGAGGGCCGATTTGAGCTCCGAGAGAGAGTGCAAAGCTAAAGACCACGACGACGATGAGGGCAGCGCGACCGTAGCCTTTCAACGATGAGAATCTGCGCGAAAACCCGGCAGCGAACGCACCAAAGATAACGAATGCCGGCAGGAACGTAGATATCTCGGGGAGGTTGTAGCTACCGATGTAGTTCGGAACCTTCAAGATGGCGTAGTTTCCTTGAGAGAAAGGCATCAAGAAGAGAGAGCTGAAGTGTAAGGACCAAGGTCCGGCTTCGAAGTAGGTCGGTCCAGTGGTACCGCGATTGGAGAGAGCCTCAAAGGCGAGGCCCGGTAACCATTGGAGCGTGGAGAGCGAGAGCGCTATCACCGCACCGGCGACGAGCCAACCGAGTTTTCGGGCACGGTAGTCGGCATCGATGAGATTGATAAGCAGAAACGGAACGATCATCATCAGACCGTCGAGCATGGCTTCGGGTGCGCCTGCGGTAACGACGAGGGCGTAGGAGATCCCCATGCCTATCGCCCAGCGTATAGTCGCTGTGTGGCTCTCTGCCTGGACCACCTTTAATCCACAGAAGGCCGTCCAGATGACGAATGCTATGCCTTCTATCTGGTCTATGTGGACCGCCTGGGAGGCAAACTGCCCGGAGAGAATAAAGATTATGCCGCCGAAGAAGCCAGCGGTGGTTGAGGCTCCAAGGGCCTCGGCGAGATAGAGGACCCCAGCGCCGGCGATAGAAAATGTCAGTACGAGGGTGATCTCGAAGGCTAGATCGGGGTGAGCAATGAGAAAGAGCCAGCTGAGTGGTGAGAGAACCCCTGCGTTGAAGCCTGCAAGCAGCGGCGTGCCGGACCAGATCAGAGAGTTCCACAGCGGAAGGTGACCATGGAGCGTGATGGCCGCGGATAGCTCTCGAAGCGGAAGGTTCTGATTGAAATTATCGCTTGTTATGACGCTGTAGCCGAGAACAAACGGTATGAGGAAGATGCCGGACGCTACTGCGACGATGATAATGAGCGCACGAAGACGATCGAGACCTGATTGCAACTCTATGACCGCGGGGAGAGTTTCTCGCGAAGAAGAGTTTTTAGAACAACGCGGGCATAGTTCGCTCCGTAGATGAAGTTGTTACCCTTCTTTGACCGTCCGCCATGGCGTTTTGAAAGCGTGACGGGAATCTCCAGTAAACGCGCTCCCGCAGCGAGCGCTGCTATGAGCAGTTCAGAGGATTGATACTGAGGCTCTTCGAGCCGAATCGACTCAAGTAAAGTGGTCCGAAATCCCCGAATTCCCGACGAGGTATCGGTGACGTTTGCTCGCATGACGAGTGAGACAATTTTGGCGAAGACGACGACTCCGATATCGCGTACTGGGTCGCCGACGTGGGTCTCGCCGAGCACACGCGAGCCTTGCGTGAAGTCTGCTCGGTCCTTGATGAGCGGTTCTACGATGCGCTCGAGATCGTTTGGACTCCACTGGCCGTCGGCATCAACGATGGTGATCGTTGGGATAGCTGCTTGCGCCGCTATTTGATATCCCAGCTTGAGTACAGCACCTTGTCCTCTATTGACAGTGGCCTCGCAGACGGGGAGACCGAGAGAGCGTCCAATCTGTGCGGTATCATCTGTCGCTCCATCGACGAGGAGAATCGGGATAGCTCGAAGACCCAAGATCGTTGAAGGGAGTCGCTGAGCGAGGGCCCGCAACGACTCTGCCTCGTTGTAGGCGGGAATGAGTATGACGATCTGTGCGTCGTGCAGAGCGGTCTCGTAGCGGCTGAGAAAGTCGACGATTAGGGGCGCGTCGATAGAGTTGACTCCCGCCCGCGCCTCCTCTGCGACCGAAGGCATCTGTCTCATACTCTCTCCAGCCTTCTCGTGATCAAAACCACGAACATGACTGTACCCGCTTGGATTGTGTCATCGGGCATCGACGTCTGGGGGCGTAGCGTTGTCGGGTCATGGCTTACGTTGCTATTTCAATGAGCTCGAAGAGAGGATCCGTTGCGTTCAACTCGAGGAGGATGGAGCTAACGTGAGGTTTTGAGATGGCGGTGTGCTCGCTCGTTGACGCAGTGTACTTCGATGAGCGACGAGCTCGATGCGTTAGAAGTACAACGTAGGAACTACATCAACAAGATTCTTTTCAAAATGGCGCTCGCGTAGGTTGAATGCGTCATAGTATGTGGGAACCGTACCACTACAGGTTGTGGTTCGTACGAGAAATGTAACTAGATGTAGGGTTGTGGTTGCTGCGAGATCGTTGGTTGTGCTCGTCAGCTTTATCGTTTTGAGAAAAGCAGGGCCGTTACTTTTGAGGTAATGAGTTGGTGCTAGATTCAGGCGAAACTGCTATCGGCGTAGGTGAAGCGGTAACACTTTAGCGGCGTACGGCGAGCAGAACCAGGTTAGCAAGATGGAGAGTGAGAGCTCTGAGGGAGCTCGATGGAAGGAATGGTTGAGAAGGTGACACTTGCTCAAGAGAGGTTGTCGGTCGCAATCGAACGACACTTCACCGAAGAAGGACAAGATCCTTATGAGACCGTGGAGTGGGAGCGACGAGATGCTCGGATCACAAACTATCGGGATGGAGCGGTCGCCTTCGAGCAGCTCGGTGTTGAGGTTCCAAGCTTTTGGAGTCTGAATGCAACCAATATTTTGGCGCAGAAGTACTTTCGCGGTACGCTCGGCACGACAGAACGAGAGTGGTCTCTCCGTCAGGTAGCAGATCGAATCGTCGACACCATCACCGAGTGGGGAATTAAAGATGGTTATTTTGCCGACTCTGCCGAAGCCGAGACCTTCCGAGCGGAGCTCAAGTACCTTCTGATTCATCAACGCGCTGCGTTTAACTCTCCGGTCTGGTTCAATATCGGTGTAGCGGGAGTTCCACAGCAAGCTTCAGCGTGCTTCATTCTCGCCGTTGATGACTCGATGAACTCGATCTTGAACTGGTATGCCGAGGAAGGAGTCATCTTCAAGGGAGGGTCAGGAGCTGGCGTCAATCTCTCATCCATCCGATCTTCCAAGGAGATCCTCAAAGGTGGTGGAACGGCCTCCGGACCGGTCTCCTTTATGCGTGGCGCGGATGCTTCGGCAGGAACTATCAAGTCAGGTGGCAAGACTCGGCGGGCAGCCAAGATGGTCATCTTGAACGCTGATCACCCCGATGTCGAGGAGTTCATCTGGTGCAAGGCCATCGAAGAGCGTAAGGCGCGAGCTCTACGTGATGCAGGTTTTGACATGGATCTCGATGGTAAGGACTCTTTCTCGCTGCAGTACCAGAATGCAAATAACTCTGTTCGAGTCTCAGATGAGTTCATGCGAGCTGTAGAGGCCGATGAAGAGTGGTCTTTGCGAGCGGTGACCGATGGCAGTGTTATCAAGACCATGAAGGCTCGTGACCTGATGCGACAGATTGCTCAGGCTGCTTGGGAGTGCGCCGATCCTGGGGTTCAGTATGACACAACGATCAATAAGTGGCATACCGCTCCAAATAGCGGCAGGATTAATGGATCGAATCCGTGTTCGGAGTACGTCCATCTCGATAATTCAGCGTGCAACTTAGCAAGTTTCAATCTGCTTCGATATCTGAACGATGACCACAGTTTTGACGTAGAGGGCTTCGTTCACTCCGTTGAGCTCGTCTTTATGGCGCAAGAGATTCTCGTTGGTAACGCCGACTACCCAACCGAGAAGATTGCAGAGAACTCTCGACGGTTTCGTGAGCTAGGTATCGGTTACGCGAACCTCGGAGCGTTACTGAT
>JBMFXG010000092.1:0-10292 GCA_049964535.1 Acidimicrobiales bacterium
TTGACAGAACCGCCAAAATGGGCAACACGAATGGGCACGTTGGAGCCAGAGGCCTCCAGCAGTTCCAAGAGACGAGGCACACTCTGGTTGAGCACCCGAGCCCCAAGGGAACCACCCACTACAGCAATCAACCGCTCATGAGGATCGATGCCAAGTTGCTCCCTACACCATCGCTTGGGGTCGTCCATGAGCGCCAGCGATTCGACCTCTGGTCGCACAATGCCCCCGATCAGCCGCGATCGACGACTCACCGTCGGGCCTGCTTCAATCGGCAGTGCCAGAGCATTACGAGATACGATCGGCTGCAAGATCTGATTCGCCCGCCCGAAAACTGCATTCTGTTCTACGGTAACAATGCGAGCACCGCCAAGGCGGGCGAGCGCAAGCGAGCCGAGAGCCACAAAACCGCCAAAGCCCACTGCAACCTCCGGATGCCAGCGCAGGACGTGAGGGGCGAGTTGAGAGGTGGCCTTGATGGTACCGACCAAGTCGGTAGGCATGCCACGAAGCGAGCGCGACAGTCCATGACCTCGATAGCGCAGGACTTCGAACTCACTTTCCGGTATGAGCTCGTAGTCGAGCGCACGATCGGCGGTAACGAAAGCGATCTCGGAAGGGTTCATCCCTCCTTCCACGAGCGCAGCGAAGAGCGATCGAGCCGCCAACAGATGGCCAGCGGTACCACCGGCCCCGAGAAGAATCCTCACGATCGCACGCGCCCCTTCGTGACTAGAGTCTGGTGATCGGCGCGAGTCGAGCCGCCCCCACTCCGTCGAGCCGATCGCGTACTAAAGCGGAGACTCTGACTTGAGCTTGCAGATGAACTCCGGATCTTCGACGAGGTAGTCCTAGCCGACCTCGACCTCGTCGCCGACGAGACCAGACTTCGTTGCACCGTTGCTCCTCGGGACCCCTGCGACCAAGGCGGGCGATGCATTCCACCCACTACTTTCGATGGCGTCGTAGCCCTCACATCGGTCACTTCGATCTCTGCCGGACGGTCACCCTCACGCACGGCCCGGAGCGCTCCACGAACGAGACCGAGCGCCACAAGAAGTACCACCATTGACGAGCCACCCGCAGAGACCAAGGGCAGAGGAACACCGGTTACCGGCGCTAGGCCCTCAACAGCAGCGACGTTGAGCACCACTTGACCTCCAACCCAAGCCGCTACGCCGAGCGCAAAGAGCGAGTCCATGGGTCGAGTCAAAAGTCTCGCACTTTTGAGAACCAGGATCACCAAGGCAAAAAGTGCGCCCAAAAGCGCCAGCGCTCCCACAAATCCGAGGTCTTGTCCAACGACGGAGAAGATGAAGTCTGTCTGAGCATTCGGCAGATAGCTGTAGCTACTCTGCCCCGCACCGAGACCAACGCCGGTGAAGTGACCGGTGGCGAAGGCCGCTAACGATTGCACCTCCTGGTAGCTCCACGTTGCCCGATGAAGCCACGGATGAAGAAAGGAGAGCATTCTCGCACGCCGATAGCCCTTTGAGAACGCAAAGTAGTAACCAAAGAGGCTAGCCAACAGCCCGGTCCCGATAAGCTCTCGCACCGATGTGCCCGATGCAATCAGGAGCCCAAAACCGCAGATACAGAGGAGAACTGCAGTACCCATGTCAGGTTCGATGAGCACCAGGAGCGCAAACAGTCCGAGCAGGACGAGCGCTGGTAGTGTTCTCTTCCTAAAACCAGCCAAAGGATGGGATCTCGAGAGCAAGCGCGAAAGGTGCAAGATCAACACCAGCTTTGCAATCTCTGAAGGCTGAATCTGGATCGGTCCAAAGATGAACCAGCGGGAGGATCCATTCACCGTCGAACCCACGCCTGGGAGCAGGACCGCGCCAAGAAGAGCGAGCACGACTACCACAAATACTGGGGACAGCGCACGTAGCTGAGAAGGGCGAATCCTCGAGGCCCCAACGAAAGCGAGACCTCCAAGTACAAGCCAGAGGCCCTGATGTAGAGCGGGACCCCACGGAGTACCCCCATTCGCCGAAGCCGTAAAGTAGGTAGCAGCAAAGATCATTACCAGGCCGAAGCCGCCAAGCAGCGCTACCATCCACGCTAAGGCACTTCGCAATTGATCCGCCTGAGCCTTGCACGACTTCGTAGGACCCTTCAACCCCCGATCCGCACGTAGGCTCTGCCCCTCAGAATCCATAGTGGTCTCTGTCACTCCCCACCACCCGTTCTCGCTCGTTGCGCTAGTCGCAGGACCTCCCCTTTGAATGCCTCGCCGCGCATCTGGTAGTTCTCATACCAGTCAAAGGACGTCCCGCCCGGAGAAAGAACCACCGAACGAGCTCCCACACGCTCTGCAAGCTCGAAGCCGTGCTGCACCACCTCGGACATCGTGGCGGCATGGACACGCGGAAGGGACGGGGCACAAGAGCTAAAGAGTTCCTCGAGCGCCGCCGCGCTTTCACCAAAGAGCACTAGTCCTTCCGCTCGTTCACACAGTGCTACAAGCGGCGTCAGGTCAAGCCCTTTGTTTCGACCACCTACTGCAATGATCGAGGAGGGCAAGGCGTTGGCAGCGGCCAGCGTTGAAGCTGGGGTCGTGGCCTTCGAGTCATTGAAGAAACCGATCCCACCTACCATTTCCACAGGCTCGATACGGTGTTCAAAGCCTTGGTACTGTAGAAAATACTCCGCAACCACCGATCGGTTCACACCAAAGTCTCGTGCAACCGCACTAGCACCGAGCAGATTGGCAAGTTCATGTGGAAGGGTCCGCTTCATCTCAGAGGTCTTTACTAAGACTTCACCACCGACGATTACCTCCTCCCCTCGCAGGCCATAGGAGGTGGTGTCGTTTAGTGAGAACCAGAGCTCACGCGCTCCAGAGCTCCGTTGCGAACTCACTACCTCTGGATCGTCAGCGTTCAAAACACGAAGATCCTCTGGACTCTGATGACGAAAGATTCGTTCCTTTGCAGCCTTATAGTGAGCGATATCTCCGTGATAGTCCAGATGATCAGGGCTAAAGTTCGTCCAGAGTGCCACCTGGGCATGAAACGTTTCGCAGTGAAGGAGCTGAAAACTACTGAGCTCTACCACGGCGATCGCGACCGACGGACTCAGGGAAGTCAATGGCAGGCCGAGATTGCCGCATCCCACAGCATCGAGCCCACCTTGGCGGAGCATCGCTGCGATCATACGAGTAACAGTGGTCTTGCCGTTCGTCCCCGTGATCGCCGCTATCTCGGCATTCGTACAGAGATAGCCAAGCTCAGCCTCCGAGATCACACAGCTCGAGCCCGCAACGAGAGGATGACTCGGCCGAACACCGGGCGAGACGACGGCGACAGTAGACCAATCAAGTCCGTATCTGACCAAGAACTCCTCTGACGACCGAACATGAACGTCTTCCAGATCACGCCGGAGAGCTTCTCGCCGCAGCTCATCATCTTCGACCACGACGATCTCAACATCGAGCTCTTGCAGTCGTTCGAGCGCAGCAGTGCCACTTTTCCCGCCGCCGACGAGAACTACCCTCGAGAAGTCAAATGGATGGTCCTTCACTTGCCGACCGGCCCGAGAGAGAGAAAATCGGCGTAGAAGATCCCAAGACCTAATGCGGTGAACAGGCCGGCCAAGATCCAAAACCGTATGAGAATCGTCGTCTCCGGCCAGCCAAGAAGCTCAAAATGATGGTGGAGCGGTGCCATGCGCAGCACCCGACGATGAAAGACCTGGAAGGAGAAGACTTGAGCGATCACCGAGAGCGTCTCGAGGACGAAGAGACCCGCGATGATCAACAGCAGAAGGTCGAGCTGCATCACGATACAGAGCGCACCGAGGACAGCTCCAAGAGAGAGCGATCCAGTATCCCCCATAAATATCTTCGCAGGGGGGGCGTTCCACCACAGAAATCCCGCAAGCGCCCCGACCATTGCCACGGCAACGGTCGCGTAGTCCAGACCATGCAAGACGTGGTAGGTCGAGAGGTGTCGGAACTGCCAATACCCAATGAGCGCCAAGCATCCGAAACTAAAAGTCGACGAGCCTGCTGCAAGTCCATCAAGGCCATCGGCCAAGTTGACCGCATTCGAACTCGCTACAATCACGAACGTCACAAACAGCAGCCACAGTGGTGTTCCGAGTTGAATGTGAAACCCACCTTGGCGAACGAAGCTCACCGTGGTCGGAAGCTTTATCCAATAGTGCGCCAACACCGCAAAGGCGAGGCCGACCGCGACTTGACAGGTGAACTTTCCGACTTTGCTCAGACCCAACGACCTGCGATTTCGAATCTTCAAGATATCGTCCGCAAATCCAATAACCCCAAAAAGCACCATTACGGCCATAATGCCTACTCCACCGGTCGAGAAATCGACGCCTAGTTTGAGGTGAGAGGCCAGATAACCAAGAACTACGGCGACAATTATCCCAATACCGCCCATGGTTGGCGTACCGGTCTTCACGAGGTGTTCCTTCGGACCATCCTCTCGCACGTGCTGACCAATACCTCGAGCGATCGACCGGTCGACTAGATAAGGAATTGAGAACACTGCTATGAGCAAGCCAACTCCCCCAGCGACAAGGATCGAGATCACGCGCGACCACCAAACCGCTCGGTCAGACAATCTAGTGCAACGTCGTGATCATCGAAGGGCATCTCACTTCCGTCGATGCTCTGAGTCCGCTCATGGCCCTTACCTGCTACGACGACCACGTCTCCGCTCTGAGCCTGCGCTATCGCCCAAGCGATCGCCTCACGTCGGTCGAGAATGACCTTCGCTTCAACCCCAGGAAGGAGTCCACGCCGAACATCTTCGGCAATCTCTGCTGGTTCTTCGCTCCTTGGGTTATCATTCGTGATAACGACGACATCGCCGTAGATGGAAGCGATCTCACCCATCTTTGGTCTCTTCTCGTGATCTCGATCACCACCACATCCAAAGACAACAACGAGTCGGTTTGCCGCAACGACAGTCTGACGCAGAGCCACTAAGACCGCCTCAAGCGCCGCGGGGGTGTGTGCGTAGTCGATGACTACATCGAAGGGTACACCGGGGAAGTCGATAAAATCGAGCCGACCTCGCGGCTCCTCGACACTGAGGAGTGCCTCAGCGATCTGGGGAAGCCCAACCCCTACGTCTTCCAGAGCGGTGATCGCACAGATGATGTTTGCTAAGTTATGGCGTCCGAGCAACGGGACCTGGAAGAAGACGTCCCTCATAGTAAATGTCACGCCAGTCCGACTGAGCGTGACGTCGCTCACCGAGTCATATCCAATCCGAGTGAACGGCACCTCCGCTGCATCGGCCATTCTCTCTCCGTACTCACCATCGGCAAAGATCACCGCTCTCCGACAACGCTGAGCGCTAAACAGCTGAGCTTTAGCGTGAAAATAGGCATCCATCGACCCGTGAAGATCCATGTGATCTGGACTTAAGTTAGTAAAAACTCCGAGATCGAAATCCACTTGATCGACGCGCCGCATTTCTAAGGCGATCGACGAGACCTCCATTGAACAGAACTCAGCACCGCCATCAACGAACTCTCGGAGACGTCGCTGCAGATCCGGAGCTTCCGGCGTCGTAAGACGACCCCACAAGGTTCCAAGCTCCTTACAGGATCTTCCCAAACGATCAAGAACCTGCGAGATTACGTGCACAACGGTGGTCTTGCCGTTTGTTCCGGTCACACCAATGAGCGTGAGCTCTTGCGACGGATGGTCGTAGACCTCGGCAGATGCCAATGCTACCGCACTGCGCACGTCTGCTACGGGCACCACGATCTGAGGGCAAGCGAGATCGACTGGTTGCGTGGTAAGAATCGCCACCGCTCCATTCGTCGTCGCCGACTGTACGAAGTCGCGACCATCGAAACGTGCTCCCGGTAGTGCGCAGAACAGGGCTCCGGGAAGAACCTGTCGATGGTCCATTGTGACGTGACCAATCTCTATCGATCGATCACCATTGACGACGCTCGAGCCTGGTATCGTCCCGGCAATCTGAAAAACGTCACGTTTACTCATCTTCAATTTTCCAACCAACGACGTGCTAACTCCAAAGCGACACTGCGCCAAGATTGCCGAGCCCTTACCGTCATGAGCCCTCAAGGCTAACGCCGGACCTAGTGTCATCCCACCCTACTTGGGCTCAGAGGTTTTGAGTGTCTCTTGTCGGTACGCTTTGAAGCGGAGCTCCCTTCCAACTTGGGAAGCAGATCTCCAAGCACGGCACCACTTGGGGTTACGCCATATCGGTGCAAGGCGTAGCTCATCACATTGGCAAAGACCGGTGCCGCAACCGACCCACCGTAGATGGGCGTTGGCTGATCCAACATCACTAGCGCCGAGAGCACCGGATGGCTGGCCGGTGCGAAACCGACGAACGTACCCCAGAATGCTCCAGGTTGGTAACCCGATTGAGCGGGCCACGGCTTCTGCGAAGTCCCCGTCTTACCAGCAACAACGTAACCAGGAATTGCAGCAGAAGGTGCTGTCCCAAGGGGTGAGACAGCATTTTGGAGCAGTGACTGCATCTCCTTCGCGATGGCGACGCTCTCGATTCGATGCGGTGGCCGCGTCGCAACCGCAGTGGTCCGACCCGATGGATGCTTGATCGCCAAGACGAGCTTCGGCGTCACCATAACTCCGTTATTGGCAATGGCATTGTAGGAGTTGAGGACCTGTAGTGGAGTCACCGCCTCATCTTGACCGATCGGAACCGATCCGATTGCGGTTCCCGACCACTGAGAGACCGGACGGAGATATCCACGTGATTCACCGGGAAAGTTCAGTCCCGTCGGCTCGCCCCAACCGTATCGCTCGAAGGACTTGGTGAGGGCAACTTTCCCCACCTTCTTCGCAATCTCGATCGTCCCAATATTCGACGACTGCCCAAGAATCTGTCCAACGGTTAGCGTCTCAGTCGGGTGTGGTTCAGCGTCGTGAAAGAGAGATCCGTCGATTAAAAGCTGACCGGGAACCACAAACGTGCTCTTCGGCGTAATGACGTGACGTTCGAGGGCAGCAGTGAAGGTTGCAATCTTCGCCACCGATCCCGGCTCATAGACCGATGAAACGGCTATGTTCGACCAAGACTCAGAAGGAAAGGATCGCCTCGAGTCCACGGGTATGGCACCCGCAGGAAGACCGGGAGGCGTGTTGACAGTCCCTGGGAGCGGATTAGCCGAGAGAGAGGCCATCGCTAGGATCTCTCCAGTTTGAACGTCCATCACAATCACGGTGCCCCCAATTGCGCGGCTAGCGACCATCTCGCCTGCTAGCTCCCTCTCGGCCTCGTACTGCAAGGTTGAATCGAGGGAGAGCTGCAGCGTCGAGCCGTTCCGAGGAGGATGAAGACTCTGGAGCCCATTTGGAACCCTCGCTCCGCTGAGAGTCACATCGTAGCTCTCAGACCCGTTGTGGCCAGCGAGGATCTTGTTGTACTGGTACTCCAGACCGGAAATACCTTGTCCGAAGGAGTTAGTCTGCCCAATCACAGACTCTGCCAACGGACTTTGCGGATAGACCCTGGTCTGCTCGCTAATGAGCGTGATTCCCGGCAGCTCCGAGGCGTTAATCAGACGCTGCACCTGGTCCGCCAGGGCTTGGGGAATCAGGCGCTCGATATAGACGAACTGGGTGGCTGAGATCAGCTGCGCATGAATCTGCGTGACCGGTAGTGAAAGGATTTGGGCGAGTCGGGCCGCTTCAACGTTCGGGTTCGTCACCAACACCGGGTCGGCGGTCACGGACTTTAGCGTCTCCGTGAGCGCTAACGCTTTCCCGTACCGATCCACAATAGAGCCCCGAAGACCGGGCAAAACCGTAGAGGTCAGACTTTCGTTGGTTGCATACGAGAGATACCGTCCATTTGGCACGACGGTGTCGCGAAAAAGTTGAGCCCCAAGAACGAGAAAACCAACAACTGCGAGCAGCAACGAGCTTCGATACCGACCGCCTTGGGCAAGGCGGAAGCTCCGACGTGTCGTCTTCTTAGCCACCTTGGCTACTCCCAGCCGTCAATGCACTCTGAGACTGAGACGTGGAGGTCACCTGCGACCCCGCCGGATATGGTGCACCTCCTGGTGCGGCAGGAACGGAAGCCACACCTTGTGACTGAGATAGGTCCGGCCCATTGACGAATCTCGCGCCTGACGCCGGCACCATGTGGAGCTGACCTTCTGCGTAGCTAACGATCCGACTTGGAGCGGTTAACGAAGCCACGATCGCCTGAAGGCTGGCCTGACGGGCCTGGGCGGCCACGATAGCGCTATCGAGCCGCTGGAGGGTACTCTCAGTTGCCGCCATCTCGGCTCGCGCAACAACGATGGCACCAAGAGAGGACAGAACGACAATGAAGAGTGCAAAGGCGATCAACCGTCTCCATCGACTCCGATCTCGAGTGGGGCTCGGTAGCACCCGAAGGTCGGGGCGTTGCGGCTCCGGAGCCGCATAAGGCTCTACCGGCAGACTCTCATTGGCGCCCCCTGAGGATGCATGAAGATATCGGAGCTCAGCCATGGTTTTATACTCCTTCAGCCGTCGGGTTCGGTTCGATCTTCGACTCGTTTCGTCTAATCCGAAGCGCCCGCATTCGAGCACTCCGAGAGCGCACATTTGAAGCGATCTCCTCTGCGCCCGGTGAAACAGAACCTCGAAAGAGCAGCTCCGCAATGGGCTCGGGATGTCCGACACAGGGAAGCTCTCTCGGGCAGTGACACTCGACCTGCGAGAGGTTACGGAAGAAGCGTTTTACGAAGGAGTCTTCGCCTGAGTGGTAGGAGATGACCGCAATGACTCCGCCGACGCCGGTCACCTGTACTGCAGCATGCAGCAGCGTTTCAAGCTCAGCTTCCTCTTGATTCGCTTCCAGTCGCAGTGCCTGAAAAACCCTGGTCGCAGGATGTATTCGACCTCTTCGAGCTGGAGCTGGAGTAGCGCTTTCAATAATGCTTGCAAGTTCATCGGTATAGCGAATCGGACGAGCCGCAAGAATCGCACGAGCAAAGCGTCGAGCCAGACGCGCCTCGCCACTATTTCGCAACATTGCAACCAGCATGGACTCGTCGTAGGTGTTGATGATCTCACCTGCGGTGAGATCTTGAGATGTCTGATCCATCCGCATGTCAAGCTCACCATGAGAACGAAGCGAGAAGCCTCTCTCCGGCGTATCGAAGTGATGCGACGAGACCCCCAAATCTGCAAGGACGCCGCTCAACGTAGGAGGCTCTACCGAGGTGTCAGGGAGAGTTCGCTTCACGACGTTCGAAAGCTCGGAGAAGCGGGCATGCACCAGCCGAAGCCGGTCCTCGAAGCGCCCCAAACGACGCCTTGCGGCCGCTACCGCCTCTGGATCTCGATCGATACCGATCACTCGTAGATCATCCCGAGACTCAAGTAGAGCCTCGCTATGTCCGCCTCCACCGAGCGTGACGTCTGCGATCCAGCCCGCCGGCACGTGTGCAAAGCACTGCAGCACCTCCCCGACTAAGACCGGAGTATGGTACCTTTCACCAAAGCCCTCAGCCATTGCGACCATCGGCATCCGTCAGGGGCATCGTTGGCTCATCGGCCTCGTCGTAGGCTCGCCAATGAGCTGGCTCCCAAAGCTCGATCGTCTGGTACGCACCTTGGATGAGCACCTCACGAGTCAGGCTAGCTACGACACGGAGATTGGAAGGAATGGGCATCCGTCCCATGCGGTCGATCTCTACTTCATAGGTGTCACGCGCCATACTTCTCAGCGTCCTCCGCTGGCGAGGATCGGCCCAAGAGTCGGCGTGGATCTCGTTCGTCGTTCGCTCGAAATCGTCAGGCGTCCAGACCACGACGCATGGATCACCGAACTGTGATCGGGTCAGATAACAACGATCGCCGAAGTGTGCCCTAAATTTCGCAGGAAGAGTCAGTCGTCCCTTTGGATCGAGTGCGTGCTCGTATGAGCCAAAAAACTTTGGTTTCTCCGTAGCAAGCGGCCACAACACCGAATTCAAGGTCCCACCTCCTCTCGCTGCTCCATTTCCATCCACAATAAACCACTTCGACCCACCCCTGCCCACTCATAAGCAAAATTTTCAACACAAACAGCGCAAGCTTCATCACTAGATGTGATACCAAGACCACAAAACGCCTCTCACACAGCGTGGGGACGAGAAGCAGCAGGTCTGAGCATCAACCCATCCATCTGAACGAGTTCGTCGGACCGCCGCGCCTACAACAGACGTCAACACGAGCGGTTCTACTGCCAAGATCGATCGGGCTGCAAGGGGTCGCTTCTCGGGTACGCCAAACGCACATCATCTCTCAAGAGCCGAGCGCTGCTTAGAACTGA
>JBMFXG010000093.1:0-10217 GCA_049964535.1 Acidimicrobiales bacterium
GTCTCCTACTCACTCAGCCCGGTCGGTGGTGCACGAGCGATCGAGCACCTCTACAGCATCGCTATCGAGGCCGAGATGGTCCCCGTACGCAACACAACGGTCATCGGGAACGTGGCTCAGGCCTTCGACGAGAGCGGCCAGCCAACGAATCCTGCAACCGCAGAAGCGCTCAGAGTCTCTCTCGATGATCTCGCTTGGATGTCGGAAGCTCTACTCGCAGCTCGCAACGCAGGCACGTTAGCCCCAGGGAGCTTCCGTCTCTACGGTCGCGCACCACACCCAACCTGGGAGTCATAACCGTTCCCAGCAGGACTCCGTCAAGCTCAGCCACCACCACATCCCAACCCGTGGTGGTTGAGCAAGGGTTCTCTCTCCGACAAGAATCCGGCTTAGCCCAACAGTGCGTACTCGTGCGGCACTGAACACTACGGAAGTAACCGGCAGTTTTTCAGGATGGCCGAAGCCGAGGTGAGAGCTCAGAACAGTCCTTCAAGAGCATTGTACACCACGCTGAAGTCGTGAACGATGCCTCACAGCTCACAAGCTCGAGTCACTCCACGTCGACCAAACTCCGTGCCGTTGGGTCCAGTGCAGTCACCAATGAAACGGATCCAAAGTCTTCGACACACGTGCGCAACCGGCTACCGTGATGCTCCCCGTCGGAGAGCTCACCTCGACGAAACGCTCCGTTCCTACGGTTTCAGCGGACGAGCCCTCCGACCTCAACGCCTGGTCATACAACGTAAGTAACGGCGTCCAAGGCACTATCGTCATCAGTTCCTTGCACAGCACAGCAACACTCGTCCTCCGATGCGCTCTCTCCTTCGTCACAGCATCGCCCTTTGCAACGATATAGAGGATTAGAGCGGTCTCGGAAGTCACGAAGCCTCGCCACCACCGTCACCTTCACTACAGCACTATCGGACTCGTCACAGCAGGAGGCTTCCACCTCACTGACGATTCCGAGCTCGTGTCTCTCTTAGATCATCTCCGATGGCTCGTCAGCTCCAGAAGTGTCTTGGAAGTTCACGACTCGCAAACACAGGTACACCGGTGACAATCTTCAAGGCCAACTCTTCGCTCTAGCACTGCGGTCAGCGCCCTCAATGTAGCACCGTCATGCAACGACCGGTGAGCTCAGAACTCCTCACTCTGCCGTCACGGCCGATCGAGCACGAGCCTCGAGGTAGTGATACGTACGCTCCAAACGCTCTCTCGAGACGTCGAAGATTCCACTCCCAGAGCGCTCCTGAAGCCCGGCCAGCTCACCGAGCTCGGCCTCGATATAGCGCAGCATCCAGGAGAGCACAAGCTCACGATCGGCTTCGAGCATCGTCCGGAGCATAAACCACCGCTCTCCGACGCGAGCACCAAGACCGGTCTCTGTCCCACAGCGAAGCAGGTCCCGGCGACTCACGATCGTTCCTGAGATTGCTGGAATCACAAGCACACGAAGCTCCTCGACCGCATCGACAGACATGTCAGAGGAAGCTTCGGGAAACTCCCAACTCGGAACCGATCCCACGTCACAATATCGAAGAGCGAGCTCATCGAGACAAGCAACGAGCAGCTCTCCCCAGCGCTGGTACCCGGTACCCTCTGCAAGCTCGCTCATCTTGCGGGCGTACATCGGTACCCAAGGAGCAAGATACTCCCAAAAGACGACTCCCTTTGTACGCTGCAGCGCCTCTCGGTAACGCTCCGAGAGCCTCGCATCGGAAGTCTCCTCTTCAAGTTTCGCAAGCAGAGAGAGCAGACCGCTGAGATGATCCGGTTCACTCGGTACCGCAAAGCCGAGCGTTGACCACATACCGGCTATCCGACCTGCGATCTCACCACCCAGCATCGCATCGCATGAGAGATAGACCGAAGCGTATGGAGCGAGCTGTAGAAGAAAGAGCTCCGTGTGTTCATATGCCTCTACCGGTGCCATTCCCAACGCCTCGGTAACGGACCTGGCCGGCCTTGGAGTATCGCAGAGATACGCCAAGGCCGAGAGTAATTCGCTGACTGGCTCAACCTCGTCCACTCCCATGTCAGCGTCCAACGAGCACTTCGGGGATCTCATAGGCCTTCGTTGAGGGCTTCAGGGGACGCATCAACCAACGGGGGCGTCGCGATCCGTCAGGCGTAACCTGTCGAGCGCCCCGAGTCATCGCTAACCAACGCTGGTAGACCTCGCGAGACTTGTTAATGTCGACAGAGATATCGCCATAGGCATCACCGGGGGAGGCCCTTCTCACCCGTACCGCTTGGTGCCAACAGTGCATACCAGAGATCGGATCCGGATGGACGGGAAAGATAAGGTTCTGGTGCACGCCGACGTCGTTCCACCAAATTCGAGCCGTATCGGGATCCGAGGATTCGTAGGGGCCAACATCGGCCTTTGGTCGTAGGTTCCAGTTTCCTGGGGCCGACTCCCCAATCGCCACGGTGCGCATCATCTGACCCTGGCCCTTGGACTGCTCCATAGGCTTCCAACGACCCATGTGGTGACTGCACGCAACCACTCCTGGCTTGATGCCTTCGGTGATCCACGGTTTGAGGACAAAGTACCCAATCTCCGACTCGACCCGTACGAGATCGTGTCCCTCTATGCCCAGGCGCTTCGCATCTTGGGGGTGGATCCAGAGCGGGTTCGTGTGCGCAATTTCATCAAGCCACTTCGAGTTGGCCGATCGAGTGTGAATCTGGGTCGGGAGTCGAAATGTTGAGATCAGTACCATCTCCGACGGAGCGAGCTTGCTCGGGTGGACGTGAGACTTAATGTACGTCGGCAGCGCATACTCCGGCCAGCCCCACTGTGCCAGCGTTGGGGAGTAGAACTCCAACAGGCCCGAAGGAGTGGGAAATCCTCGCCGAATGACGTCATCAACGAGCACTCCAACGGGCCGCCGTCCTGCACCGTCGCTCGCGGGGTCACCAAGCGGGACAATATTCGGTGAGGTCGGCTTCGCTGTTGCAGTAAAGACTCGACCGAGATCCGAAATCCCGATCTCATCGAGCTCTTCCTGGGGAACGGGATTCTCATAGAGAGCTCCAGCTCCCCGAGCGATCTCGAACGCCCCGTACTTGCGCATATAGTCGATCGCGCTCAAGCCCTCTTCAGCAGCCTTCTCTGGTAGGCCCGGAACTGAGTTGTCAAAGATCCAGGAGTAGTACTCATCGACCGTCAACTTCTCCCCGGGATGGAGCTTCGACTCGTGAAACTGGCGAATTCCTAAGGAGCCGTCGGGATCGATTCTCCACGAGAGCTCGATCCAAAACTCGTTCTCCTCCCAGACCTCGCCAGGATTGCTCTGACGAGAGTCGGAGATTACCTCTCCCGATCGTGTCCGAGAGACACGCGTGACAGGTTGGCGGAAGGCAACCCACTGTCCGTCGTACTGCTCATAGGAGTGAAGATCGTGACGTTCTGAAGCGTGACCCATGGGCAACACGTAGTCAGCGAAGAATGCACTCTCATTCCACGTCGGCGTCAACGACACGTAGCAGCGCACCTTCTCTTCGTCCGTCAGCGCTTTGATCCAGCTAAAACCATCTGGATTGGTCCACACCGGGTTGTAGACCCTCGTGAAGTAGACCTCAAGCTTGCCACGCTCATCCTCTAAGAGGTGAGGCAATAACATCGAGAGCTCGTTCATCGCCAGCGGGTACTCCAAAGGCCAGGAGAGCTCGTTCCAGACTTCCGGGTGAGGTGGAGTGTAGATCGGTCGAGGAACGAATTTGTTCCAGGCATTGGGGAATGTGCCGCCCTTGGTGGCAATCGCACCCATTAAGGCATTCAACATGAGCAGCGTACGAGATACCTGCCACCCCCCGAGATTGCCGGCCGAAGCCGATCGCCACGTGTGACATGAGAGGGCCGTACCGGCGCCTGCAACGAGCTCCGCAACCTCTCGTAGCACCTCAACGGAGATGCCCGACTCCTGCGATGCAAACTCGAAGGTATACGTGCTGTAAAGCTGCTGCAGAACGGTCTGGAAGTTCTCAAAGGTGGGTTCGTGTTCACTCTGACACGCGACCATGTACTCCTTCCAGTTCCACCACCGGCGAACAAAGTCGATGTTGTAGGAGCCGGTGGAGATGAGGTAGTTTGCGATCGAGAGATTGATTGCCGCCTCGCTCCCGGGCTGTGGTGAGAGCCAGTGATCGGCGTGTGTTGCGGTATTGGAGAGTCTGGTATCCAAGACGATGAGCTTTGCGCCTCGCTCACGCGCCTCGGTGATCCGTTGCGCATGGGGATTGAAGTAGTGTCCGGTCTCCAGGTGAGCGCTGATCAAGTAGATCACCTTGGCGTTCGCAAAGTCAGCACTCGGTCGGTCTATTCCCGTCCAGTAGTGCCAGCCTGCTCGACCTCCCGACGAGCAGATATTGGTATGAGAGTTGTGTCCGTCAACTCCCCACGAAGCCAAGACCCGCTCCGTAAAGCCATCCTCTCCCGGACGACCGAGATGGCAGACGATCTCATCCTTACGCTCTTCAACAATGGCCCTGCGGAGACGCTGAGCAATATCGTCCAACGCATCGTCCCAGCTCACCCGCTCCCACTTACCCTCTCCCCGCTTCCCAGAGCGACGCAAGGGATAGAGCACTCGATCGGGATCGGTGATCTGATTGAGTGTGGCCGGACCCTTCGCACAGTTTCTGCCGCGAGAGCCTGGGTGTTCAGGATTTCCCTCAAACTTTCGTACCTGATGCGTATCGGGGTCGACGTACGCTAAGAGACCACATGCCGACTCACAGTTAAAACACGTAGTGGGTATCAGACGATACCGCCGCTCGACACGCTTCGGCCATGCTTTGGAGTCCAACTCAACCCAGTTATCCCATCGCTCCCTCGGAGGGAAAGCACCGAGTTGACTTGCGGAGGCTCCGGGGTAGAACGTCTCACCTCGCGCCTCCACCTCGAGACGCGTCGCGAGCACGCGTTCATTAATCCCTGCAAGATCTTCGTTCACTCCTTGACTCCTTCAGACTCGTCGACCATCGATACTTTTTCCACGCGTCTTCCTACCAAGCGTTACTAGTAGTGCTGCGGTACGCTAAGCCAAGGGGACGCTCTGAGCGGCCTGCACAAAGCTGTGCTCATACGTCAAGAGACTGACGAGTCCAACAACAGCGCCAGCGACCCCGAGTACTGGCGTCAATGCGCCGACGACGACTCCAATGACGCCGACCCAGAAGTACCACCGATAGCGACCTCGGACCATCGCCGCTACCGCAAGATGGGCATGGCGAGTTGGATGCGCGGCGGTGATCTCCCCAGCAATCAAAACCAGATGCACAAGAGCAACGATCGTAACCGTGCGTCCGATCCACGGAGACAACGGCTGGTTGGAGATGTCCAAGATCACATAGAGTACCGATGACCCACCAAAGACGCACTGTACAAGCAGATGCGGTGCAAGAAGCGGACTCTGCCACATGTCTCTCGCCTTCGCCTGCGCGAAGAGAAACGCCGTGTAAGCCGCAGTCATCGCGGCGAATGGAATACCAACGTACGCCACTACACGCTCAAAGCCCGTCGACCCGAGGGCACCACCCAACACGAGCAGCACTCCAATCAGTCCATAACCACCGATGATGAATCCGCCGCGCACAAGCCAACTCTTCCACTGAGGATGAGTAAAGAGTAGGTAGAACCGAAATGGATGTTTCAGATCCCAGATCAACAGTCCACCGGTCAGACCAAGAAAGATCAGGGCCGTTACCGGACCGTAGACCGTAAGCACATTCGATCGAATGGAGTAAATTCCCGTCAGGTACAACACGATCGGAACGAGCAGAGCCCCAGCCGAGAGGCTCTTCGTCCACGTATAGAGCGATACCCGCCATCCCCAAGGAACGGAATGGGCAACATCATAGGAGATCACCGCCGCTGCCGAGGAGTTATGTGGCCCCTCCCCGACACCAGCGTTGATGCTCTGTTTGACCTTTGGGATCTGACTCCATGCGTAGGTAGAACCTCTCGGAGATTGGGCTGCAAGAGGATCGAGCGTCGTGGCGTGAGCTCCCCTGTAGTAGAGCTTTGGTCTCGTCTCTTTCTCGGGACGTCGAACCTGCACCGGTGTACGGTTGATGACGTTAGAGACTTTGGAGTGCGGATCGTTGAGATCCCCCACAAAGATCGCCTGGGTCGGACAGACGGTCACACACGCAGGTTCAAGCCCAACCTCTAGGCGATGAGCGCAGAAGTTACACTTCTCTGCTGAGTGATCATCAGGATTAATAAAGATTGCATCGTACGGACACGCAGCCATGCACGCCTTACACCCTATACAGATGGACTTGTCGAAGTCAACGATCCCATCATCTCGCTTGTACATTGCCCCCGTCGGGCATGCACTAACGCATGGAGGCTGCTCACACTGGTTACAACGCGTGACCTGAAAGGCACGTCGAGATGTGGGCCATAGCCCTACATCAACGGACTTCACGTACGTACGACTGACACCGAGTGGAACCTCGTTTTCAGACTTACACGCAGTGGTGCATGCGTGACAACCGATACAGAGGCTCTGGTCGAGCACCTTAGCCCACCGAACACCACCCGCTCTCGTTGTCGACTCGACCGGTACACGCGTAGCGGCGTCGCTCGTGACGGTGTCGCTCAAACCTCTTCCTGCCCTTCTTCATCTTCATGATCACTCGCTACCGGCTCGGATCAACAACACAACTCACGGCTCTATCTCGATCTCTAGGATCACTAACACGCTGACCTGCTATCTCACGCACGTCCCTTCAGCATCAAGTTCCTGTACATAAAGGGAAGTCCATGACGTTTCAGGAGCCACATGTCGTATCGCTCCTTTTGGGTGTTAATCAGTGGGATCGTCGGGTGCGGCTTCATGGTGTAGTCGAACTCGGCCAACAGCATCCGATTCCGCGCAGTCGCCAACGGACACGACGCATAGCCGTCATAGCTTTGAGGAAGCGGGCGATTCGCCATCGTGGCGAGGAGGTTCTCAACCACCACTGGAGCTTGCTTGCGAATTGCCGCTCCCGTCTTCGAGTTAGGCGAACTTCCAGCATCTCCGAGCGCAAAGACATTCTGGTAGTTGACGTGTGCCATCGTGTTTTTGTCGATCTGCACGTACCCTGCTGGAGTTGATCGATCAGCAAGCGGGCTGTCTTTGATCCAGTCCGGTGCACTCTGGGGCGGGACAACGTGGAGGAGGTCGTAACTTATCGTCTCCTTCTTCTCGGCGCCTCCGCTGCGATCAACGATGACCACCTCTCTTGCATCAGCATGGACATCGGTGAGTTCACTTTGGAACCTCACCTCGATGTTGTAACGCTGTGCGACCTCGACCAGCACTTTGGCAAACTCGGGAACGCCAAACATCCCCGGAGTTGGGAGCACCAAGATCACTCGAATATTATCGAGCACCCCTTGTTGTTGCCAATAGTGCGACGCTAGGTAGGCGATCTTCTGCGGGGCACCAGCGCACTTGATAGGACCGGCTGGCATCGTGAAGATTGCCGTTCCAGAGCGCATTGGTTTGATGAAATCCCACGTCTTTGGCGCAAGATCCGCCAGATAGTTACTCGATACTCCATCTTTACCCAAGGTGTCCGACAGTCCAGAGATCTTGTGCCAGTCCAGCTGGATACCTGGGCAGACCACCAGATAGTCGTAGCGAATCTCCGCTCCTGAAGCCGTGGTCACCACCTGGGCTCCCGGATCAATAGCGTTCGCCGCATCTTTGATCCAGCGAACACCGTTGGGAATGAGCTTGACTTCCGGACGAACCGTCTCTCGGATCGTTGCACAGCCAGCACCAACCAGAGTCCACAAAGGCTGGTAGTAGTGAATCTCGGAGGGTTCAAGCAGTATGATCTCGTGTTCACCTTTGTGTACGAGCCGTGCAGCTACGGATATGCCTGCGGTTCCACCCCCAATAATTACTATTTTAGCTCTTGTATTTTCCCCCAACATTGCCATCAGCCCCCCTTAAGCGCTCGTCATGGCTCTAGCTTTCCTACTTGACAAACGAAAGATCCGTCTTCGATGCGTTCTCCCAGGCATCGTCGATAAGGATCACCTGTCTCTCCGACCGACTGACCAAGCTGGCACCGATTGAAGCCCGGAATCCGGCCGCGCAGTGCACCCATATCTCCCCATCTGCTGTGATCTCATCGATACGCGCCACGAGATCCTGCAGAGGTACGTGCTGTGCACCCTCAAGGTGTCCAGCTTCCCACTCATCGATTCGTCGTACATCGAGCACCACGACATCGGCGTCCGCTCCTCGACGCTCTGCGAGCTCAGTAAAAGAGAGTGCCTGATAGCTCTCAACTTCAAGACCCCACCCCAGCGCCTCCGACGCAATGGCCATGCCGGAGAATCGGTCGACACCGATACGACTCAGGTCTCGTTGTGCACGTAGAACCTGCTCTGTTGACTCCCCTAAAACGGTCAGCGGCATCCCCCACGGAAGAACCCAACCCAGATAGGTCGTAAAGGAGTTATTGTGCTCAACCCCGATGGTCCCCCTGATGTGCTCCTTGGCAAACTCTCGTCTACTCCGTAGGTCAATGACCCACTCCCCACGATTGAGCCGTCGCTTGAGCTCCTCCGCATCCACCATTGGCGGAGGCTGCAGGAGGAATGGGTAGGAAGTGCCCGACCGATTCAGTGGTCCCATGTGGGAGTAGTACCTCGGGTATGCAGTAAGACCAGAGAGGAGAGTCCTGACGAAGGTCTCTTCGTCTGGAGTCACGCACGCAATATTGGTCGTCTTCTCCTGGCCGATCGTACTCTCAGAGACCCCGCTCGTCGATGCCGAAGAGCAGAAGCTACCGAAACCATGCGTTGGCTGCACCTGAATATCTGCTTCTAACTCAAACGCCATACGCCGAACCGAACCATACTGAGCACGGGTCAGTCGATCCGTAGCCTCGTGGCTCACGAGGTCGGTACGACCGACGGTGCCAAAGAGCATCGATCCGCCAGTGAAGATCGAAGGCGGAGATCCTTCAGGGCCGATCAAATAGGAGACGTGGCCTTCGGTATGTCCAGGAGAGAGGATCGCCGTTACGGTCATACCACCCACCTGAAAGGTCTCACCATCATGTGGCTCGTGACATGCGAAGAGTGCTTCGTGCCCTCCGCCGACGAGGTACGGAGCACCATAGCGCTGCGCAAGCTCGAGGCCACCCGTGACATAATCATTATGAAGGTGCGTCTCGCACACCATTGCGAGCTCGACACCTAATGACTCGAGATGAGATTCAACCCGATCAACGTCTCGCTGAGGATCGATCACGATCGCTACAGTTTCGTCGTAGGCGATGTACGAACGATCACCAAGTTCCGGCGTCTCAATGACGATAACGTTCACTTGCCTCATCTCCTCGACACAGTCAAAACAATTGTCAGGACAAATTAGGTCTACACCCCCGAAACACAGATGTCAAGATCATTCACAAAGATTTCATCAACTGCGCCAAAGAGCCGACAATCACGATTCTCGCTGAGACGGCGAGGAAACATTCTTAAACGTTGGACCTAGAGTTCGGCAAGCTTCAACTCTAAGGGCATCTCGGAGTCCGAAACTCAGAGCTTAAGCGGACCAAGATCAAACTCACTGTCGCGGCAATTCTTGCCGCCACCCCCGCTCCATTACAGCCTCAACATCTCGTCGCGAGAGCACCTTGGAGCACTCCTCCCACCCCTCAACCTCCAAGAGACTCTCCTTTGACGCCTTCTCGAAGATATTGGCTGACTGATCCCGAAAGTGTAAGTGCGTCTTGGCTTTCTCCTCGAACGCCTCGATATCGTCTATCCACTCGTCGTCGATACAATCGGGGATGCTACCAAAAAGGTTGTAGCGGTCTTTCATTCGCTCCGAGAGCTTCTCGTAAACCTTCTCGTCTCGGGTGTCTTGGTACACGAGATTCAACATATCTACCTGTTTACGAGCCTGGCCAAAGCGCTTGATCCGCCCAAGGCGCTGTTCAAGCCGAGATGGGTTCCACGGAAGATCCACGTTGATGAGCGTCCCGAGCGTTTGTAAGTTGAGCCCCTCGCACGCCGCATCGGTTGCGACTGCCAACGTGACCTCTCGAGACTTGACGAGTCTCTTGATGTCTTCTCGAGGGACCGTCACGAACTGCCCGTCGCGATATAGCCCGCTCTTCGCTGCCCCGGCATACACCGCAATGGTCTGTTCTGGATACACCTCAGCAAGTTTGCTGGCTATCCAGTCCAC
>JBMFXG010000094.1:0-10092 GCA_049964535.1 Acidimicrobiales bacterium
CTCTTCAAAACACCAGACTACGAAGCTCGCGCTCCGTAGCGCTTCTACGAAATAGAACCTATCAGATAGGATTACGAATGCCAATCAATTCCAAGAATCAGTGAACCTCAACAGCGCTGCAGGCGCAGACTCGCCTCACGGCGCTCTCACGATCATCGTGGATGAGCAATCTGGAAGCAGGACCATCGGTCGAATAACCTTTCCCCAAATCTGATGGCTACCATAATTACCTCTGCCAAAAAACTCACTCAACAAGGTGACGGATGTCTCGCAACCCACCTACACGATTGCTCACGAGGGAGGGTACTTCGACCTCTTCCGTACACGAGAGGGCTAGAGCTGCTACCGTGCTCGCAGCGATTCTTCTCCGCAAGAGGCCTTTTCTTCGGAGATCTCGCAGAATACAGACCCTCCTAAAACCGCCATGCACTCCGCACTCATTAACGTCCTTCACGACTGTCGGGCCGGTATCGGCACCTTTTCGTACCGATACCGCAACCCAAGAGCACGACACTTTGCGCCACAAGTACCGACTCTCCACTGAGCCACGCAGCTCCACACCTCACAATGGACTCAGCAGTATGCGACAGCATCTCCCTTTTCGCCTCGCCATCGATCTGACGATGACAGGTATCTCAAGTGCACCGTGATTCCCGTATCCAGACGTACTACCTCAGCGTTAGCGCTCCGTTGCGTCGAGCTCGCGAACGAGCAGTGCGATCTCGCCCACGACGACGTGAAGCTGTGCAAGAGGTACGCTCGTCAACACCGAGAGGCCACTCGTAATCTGCTCGAGCTGCGAGAGAACCATTGCGTGAGCACTGACCCAGGTCTCAACGGATGCATCGAGCTCTTCGTCTGTTGGTCGAGTTGTGCAACGTTCCCGAATCGCCTGAATTAAACTCCGACAGAGCGCAAGCTGAGTGTCGGCAACGCTCACGAAGAGAAGCTCTCGAGATGACTCCTCCCAGTATCCATTCGGCGCGAGCGAGCTCAGTTTTGCACGGACACTCGGGAGGCCAACCTTGGCACCAAGCCAGAAGTAGAGCCTCGTTGCCTGATGAACGTCGACTGGGGCCGACTGCAGGCCAAGCTCGAGCACGGCCGGGGTATTCGCGAGAATATCAACCGCAGCAAAATACTCCGCAGAGGCAGGTGAGAGTCCTACCTGTAAGAGACCATCCGTCTCGGCCTCGAGACGCGCTCGGCCCGCCTCGTCGAGCACGGTTGGGAGATCGGCCAGCAAGAGCGAAATGAGCAGCTCGTATCGCTCGCAGATCTCCTGCACTCCGAGATGGCGGGGAAGGGAGGTCACGATCCAGCGCGCAACTCGCACAATCGCAGCTCCCTGTCGTCCCATCAACTCCACCCGACCTTGGAGAGGCGATGACTCCGAGACGATCAAGGTCCATAACCTACTCCGGGCCGAGAGTAGCTCGATAGCGCAGAAGATCGCGGTTGCAGCTCGATCGAGCGAGATGGAAGCCAGGTCTGACAGTTCGTAGACCGCAGTAATTCCGACCGTATTGACAATGAGATTGGACAACACCGTTGCGGTGATCTCACGTTGTAGTCGATGATCGGTTTCGAGTTCGTCGAGACGAGGCTGGATCTCCGTCGGGAAGTACTCCCGATAGCACGCAATCGCTCGAGGGTCGCGCACGACATCGGAGTCGAGAAGGGAGCGATAGATGTGGATCTTCGCGTAAGCCAGCAACACCGACAGTTCCGGGCGAAAAAGAGGTTGACCCTCCCGAAACCGCAGGCGCATTCCGGTTGGAGTTGGCAGGAACTCAACGGCGCAGTCCAGGTCTGCCTCGCGAACGAGACGCTCCGTCATCCGGACAAACGCCGTCGAAGAGAATGGGAACGAGTGCTCAGCGAGCGATAGGACCCAGTTTTGCAAGACGTTGTCGGAGAGAACCTGTGCCTCGATCTCGGGCTCAGCCCTCGCTAAGATCTCATCTCTCAACGCTAGGTCCGCACGTCCCTGCGCAATCAGAGCGCTAAAGAGTATCTTCAGATTGACTTCGTGGTCCGAGGTATCCACTCCGGCTGAGTTATCGATCGCATCGGTATTGCACGATCCACCCCCACGAGCATATTCAACCCTAGCAAGCTGTGTCAGGCCGAGATTTCCGCCCTCCCCGAGCACTGAAGCTCGAAGCTCTGTCGCGCTAATGCGAATGGCATCGTTCGCCTTGTCCATCACGTCTGCGTTGCTCTCACTCGTGGCCTTGACGAAGGTCCCAACGCCGCCATTCCAGAGGAGATCGACATCCGCGCTCAAGATCGATCGGACTACTACTGCGGGTTCGTACGTACCACTCTGCATCGACAGGGCTCTCGCCACCTCGTCAGAGATCTCAATCGACTTCTGCGACCTTGAGAAGACTCCTCCTCCTCTGGAGATTTTTGCGAGGTCGTAATCTCGCCAACTCGAACCCTCGAGAGCAAAAAGACGCTCTCGCTCCAACGCAGAGAGCTCTGGGTCGGGGTCCGGATCGAGAAAAATATCTCGATGATCAAAGGCTGCAACCAATCGGATCGATCGAGAGAGCAGCATCGCATTTCCGAACACGTCTCCAGACATGTCACCGATCCCTACCACCGTGATCGGATCCTGCGTTGGGATGACGCCTCGATGCCCAAAGTGATGCTCAACAGATTTCCAGGCTCCCTTTGCAGTGATGCCCATCTTCTTATGGTCATACCCCCGCGATCCGCCAGACGCAAAGGCATCACCGAGCCAGAACCCGTGTTCGTCGGAGATCTCATTAGCTAAGTCGGAAAATGTTGCGGTCCCCTTATCCGCAGCAACGACGAGGTAGGGATCATCGTCGTCAAGAATCACCATATCTTGGGGGTGACGAACCGAGCCTCCAACGATATTGTCGGTCAAGGACAAGAGCGCCTCCATGAACTCGCGGTATCCCTCCCGAACCCGCAGCGAGAGCTCGCCTCGGTCACGAGGCATTTGCCGTAAGACAAATCCGCCCTTCGATCCCACTGGGACGATCACCGAGTTTTTCACGGTCTGCGCCTTCATCAAGCCAAGAATCTCCGTTCGAAAATCCTCGGGCCTATCCGACCATCGAATCCCACCTCGAGCTACCGACCCACCTCGTAAGTGGACGGCCTCAACGCCCTGCGAGCGGTAGTAGATCTCAAAATGCGGGAGCGGCTTGGGTAGTCCGATTGCATCAGAGGGCACCAGCTTGATACCAACCCCACGACCTCGTGGACGCGAGAACGCATTGGTCCGTACCGTAGCGAGCACTACGGAGGCTAACGCTTTAAAGATTTTGTCGTGATCGAGAGAAGAGACCTGCACGAGTGCTTCGTCGAGTTGAGCAAGGACTGCGAGCTCACTCTCGCGACTGGCAACGTCGGCCTCCGCCGGATCTAGGCGCGTCTTGGCAAACTTCACGATTAGTTCAGCAACTTGAGGATTATCACGCAGCGCACTCTGCACATAGGCCTCAGAAAACCCCAACGTAGTAAATCGCAGATACGACGAATAGGTCCGAAGGACCATCACGTCGTCAAAGCTCAAGCTCGACGAGAGCACGAGAGAGTTCAGAGCATCGTCTTCACCACCGTGCTCCCAGATCTCGCTCATTGCCGCACGGACCCGCTCTACTGTGTCAGGAGTGAGCTCGACGACCTCATCGCTCTTAGCGCCGGACCATCGCAGCCCAAGATTGAAGATCCATGCTTCTTCTCCGTCGAGATCAAAAGAGTAGGGCAACTCATCTACGACCGCAAATCCGAAGTGCTCAAGTACCGGCAGTATCTCCGAAAGCATCATCCACGAGCCGCGTTTGAGAAGATGGAGACGAAGTCCACCATAGAGATCCCGACCGTCGGCAGGTGATAGCAGTGAGACGGACAGTGCACGATCGGTTGCGAGCAGCTCTTCAAATGCCAAAATGTCAGCAAAACCCTGTTCCGGTTTGAAGTCGTCGGTATAGGAGATCTCAAAGGAGCGACGATAGCGCTGGAAGAGCGTTTGTCCTTGTCGACGACCGAGCCGATCACAGAGCAGCGTTCGAAGAATCTCATCCCAGGGAAGACTCAGCTCATCGAGCTCACGCTCGAGCAGAAGAATAGTGTCGAGCTCGCACGCGGCCTGTTCCGTATCGAAGATCAAGCCAACGACCGCACGTCGCTGGGTCACCGTAGCGGCATCAAGTTCAAAGGAGGTGCCGCCGAGCCGCTCAACAAGGTGCCGAGTGAGGGTCTCAACTCGACCCTCTGAGTAGCGAGACGCTGGCAGCATTAAAAAAGCTCGTTTCGGTCCAGTAGGGTCCTGAGAGCTCCATGGTCTGAGATAGAGACGGAGCTGAGGTATCTCCTCAACGGCGAGCGCCATCGAGACGAGTTGAACGAGTTCTGAGACCGGCAGGAACAGGATCTCATCGGCGTTCAATGCCTCTAGAAAGCTCATAGTGGATCGGTGGGCGTAGCTCGAGCTTGGATGCCCCAGTTCATGGAGGACCGCTCCCACGTTCCGACGGACGTTGGGAACCTCCTCTATGGCACGTCCCAGCTGAGCCGGTAGAAAGACGCCGAAAAATATCTCAGAATCGGCCGAATCACTTGAACTAAACCGCAGGTATCGAAGTTTCCGGCGCATCACGACCTTCGAGGTCACCGACGATATACCTCCAGTGAGTCGAATATCGGTGGCCTGATACAGCTCAACCTCGTCACCAAGAGAGCTCAGTACCTCTCCAGGATCCATCTTCTCGATCGCTCCTATGCAGCGAGTTGTGTCTTGGTGAACGCTCACGGTGGCAAGTGGTCGGAAGTTGCGGAGACCGAGTGAGCCTAACACCACCGGAGCGTCAACCACATCCACCCCACTAACCCTCCGAGCCCAAGAGGTCAATGAGGACATCATCTCCTCGGAGGCATCGTGAACTGCGCTGAGTCCGGCGAAGGACTCCTCTAGCTCGTGTTGGAGTCTCGCAACCGAGTCGGAGTCGAGTGAGCGATCCAGCTCTGCATAGAACAGAGAGTACATCTCTACGTCAGAGGGTAACTCTACGCCAAGAGAGCGAAGACGCACCGCACTCACAAGAGGATGAATCGTAAAGCGGGCTTGATCAACGATTGCGTCGGTCACGGTATCGACGAGATACGCCATATCTGGAGTCACAAGCGACACATAGGTGCTTTGGAGATCGGAGGGGATCGAACCTGATACGTCCGCCTGACCTGGACTCACAACAGAGATACTGCCACCGCCGTCAAGACCGATCGCAGAGATCGCTCGAGCAAATGCTCGTACCGCCCTTCCGATCTGTCGGTCCGACAGAGTCTGCATCTCAAGCACGCCGAGTCGATCCTGCTCGAGGGCCATCAGCTCAACCATGAGCCTGCGTTCCTCATTGGTCGCCTCGACGGTCTCCGCTATGCGAGCTCTCAGCTCGTCGCCGCTCTGTGGTACTGGCTCCATTGCCATACCCTCCTCTTCTTAATGCCCAACATCAAGTGCATCGACCAAGGTCGTCACATCCGGTGGGGCGCCTCCACGTACCCAAAGACGCGCAACAACCGTGCAGCCTCGCCCCTCGTCTACTCCTGCGATCTTGCGGCCATCACCTTGTATCGTTACTCCGGTCTCGCTCTTGAGCCGAGAGTGCCAACTCCACTGCAGCATCTAGTCTCGCCGTTGAGATTTCGATGCATTGGGGAAGATGAGTCGTACTCATCGACACGCTCCGCTCGTGAGACCGGGCCAGAGAGGGATAGCGACTCCACCTGCCGTGCGCAATACTCTTCGGCTCTGAGCTGGTCTCACCCCTTCGACGATAGCCCAGTGATCCCTCTGAGTTGCCTAAAAGACCAAATGGCTCCTTCTCAAAGCAGAGCGTCTTTGGCGTAGGCAAGGGGGAGTAGACAAAGATGAACGGATGTGACCAAAGTGCATACGGAAAATCGAGAGCCATGCAGCCCTGAGCGGCCTGAAGAGATCAAGGGACCACTCTTCGAGCGCTATTGGGGCAGCGTTACGATATCGAACAGGCCGTTGTGTTCTCCGTAGCGCCCACGGGCTACGTGTGGCAAGATCGGCCGCCGCGATTGCCAGTTAAGCCGCTCGAGATCTGGAGTAGCTTCAAAATGTGAGACCGGTCCGATACAGAGCCACGCCACCGGGCGTACTCCCGCAGGAAGACCCACAAGCTCTGCGAGAAACTCCTCCCTATAGAACGAGACCCAACCGACCCCTATCGATTCCGCCTGGGCACAGAGCCACAGATTTTCAATCGCAAGACAGACAGAGTAGAGACCGGCGTCGGCGATCGCATGACGACCAAGCACAGCGGGCGATCCTCGTGAAGGGTCATAGGTAACGACGATCCCGAGCGACGACTCCAAGATGCCCTCGATTCTGATGCCAAGAAACGTCTCTCGTCGGGCCGGATCGAGCGACTCTAAAAAGATCTGACGCTCAGAGAGAACGTGATCCCGAAACGTCTCGCGCTGACCAACGTCATCGACGAGGATGAAGTCCCAAGGTTGAGACATCCCTACGCTCGGTGCACTGTGAGCACCTTGAAGGATCCGTCCAAGTATCTGCGGATCGATTGGCTCGCCCGTGAACTGACTTCGCACATCGCGACGAGTTAGTACCACTGAGTAGACTGCCTGTGCGAGCGGATTCACTCTCTCCATCTTCACGAACCTGCCAGACTTCTGCACCGTAAACGAACAAAGGCTAGCCAACTGTCTATGAAATACATGCGCGCTGCACGCTTTGAAAACGTAGACCCACGACGCAAGATCGAACGAGCGACGCTCTTGCGAGCGTGGGGGTTTGCTCGACCGTACCGTGCGCACCTTGTCGCCTACCTCGGCACGATCATCGGCGCCGCCTTACTTGGAGCTCTCCCTCCGATCGTCTTCAAATCCATCATCGACAGCGCCATACCGAAACGCTCATTCAGAGACCTGACCGTCGACGCACTCCTCGTACTCCTACTCACTGTCGGTCAGTCGGGGCTCGGTGTGCTCAACCGATATCTCAGTTCCCTTATTGGAGAGGGTCTGATCTATCGGTTGCGAGTCGCACTCTTCGACCATATCCAGCAGCTCTCCATCTCCTTCTTCTCCCAAAGCCAAACTGGATCACTTCTCTCACGCCTCAACAACGACGTTCTCGGATCGCAGCAGACCGTCAGCACCTTCGCATCAGTGGTCTCCGACGTCGCAACGCTAGCCTTCACACTCTTCTTCATGATTCAGCTCTCCTTTGAGGTCACCTTGGTCTCTCTCACCCTGGTACCGGCGATCACCCTCCTCGACCGGAGGGTCGGTGGCCGACTTTCGGGCTTCGCCCGCCGACAGATGCAAGCGAACGCCCAGATGTCAACCATGGAAGAGGAGCGGTTCAATGTCTCAGGCGCCCTATTGGTCAAACTCTTCGGTTCACATCGATCCGAACTCAAGGAGTTCGATACCTACGCAGCATCGGTGAGAGACTCAGGCGTCCGACTTGCACTCGCCGGACGCGTCTACTTCACTGCTCTCTCGCTCATAGCGGGATTTGGAACGGTGGCCGTCTACTTCATCGGTGGCCGAGACGTGATCCTCCACACCCTCTCCTTAGGGGCGCTCGTGGCCCTCGCTCAGTACGTCTCGAGGCTCTACACCCCGCTCACCGATCTCGCCTCCGCTAGAGTCAACTTACTCCAAGCGCTCGTATCGTTCGAACGAGTCTTTGAGGTGCTAGATGCACCAATCGAGATCGAAGACCCTCACACTCCTGCAGAGTTAGGAACGATCCGCGGAGAGATCGTCTTTCACGATGTATCGTTCCGATACCCTGACCGCATACTCGTCGAATCACTGGCTCGTCCGTTGACGAATCTTGTTCAAGACAGTGAAGCAGTAAAGTCCGCACGAGAGCGGTCCACCGAAGCACTGAGAAACCTGTCACTTCGTATCGAACCAGGGATGCTCGTTGCCCTGGTCGGTCCTTCCGGAGCAGGGAAGACAACGATTACTAACCTCATTAACCGCCTCTACGACCCAAGCGAGGGTTTCATCACCATCGATGGCGTCGACCTGCGTGCGATGAGTCTCGAGCAGCTCCATGCTGCTATCGGGGTGGTGAGCCAAGATCCTCATCTCTTTCACGACACGATCCTACGCAACCTGCAGTACGCCTCAGAGAATGCGACCTACCCAGAGATCGTGCAAGCTGCTCAGGCTGCGCAGATCCACTCCTTGATTGAGTCGCTCCCCGACAAGTACGACACCATCGTCGGAGAGCGCGGATACCGACTCTCGGGAGGAGAAAAGCAGCGCCTCTCGATCGCCCGTGTCTTCCTCAAAAAGCCATCGATCGTCATCTTGGACGAGGCCACCTCCGCCCTTGACTCAGCAAACGAAGCCCTCATCCAAGCTGCCATCGATCAAGTGTTGTTTCACCGAACCTCCATCGTGATCGCCCACCGACTTTCAACGATTCTTCGAGCAGACAAGATCGTGGTGGTAGACCACGGGGAGATCAGAGAGGAGGGTACCCATGAGGAGCTCCTTGAGTTGAATGGACTCTACAGAAACCTCTACGAGACCCAGTTCTCTTCCGAATCCACTGATGAGGACGCTTCTCCGGTCACGGGAGAGTGAGACGAAAGAAGCCTTCGGCGTAGCTCCCTTCGGGCAGCCCAAGCATCTCCGCCGTTGCTGAAAGCCAGCCCCGCACTCGCGGTCCAACCTCCTCGGGCTGGGGCAGTTGGCTCTCGTGCGCTAGGATCGCACTGATCTTGAGATCGATCGTGGCACTGACATCTTCAAAAGCGTTGATCTCCGGGTGAGCCATGAGCAGAACCTCATGTACGACAAAGTCCGAGAGACCCTCAGCTAGCAGCTCTGGAAACGCGAAAGGGTTGCGAGCATCCGGATAGACCGCATTCAGGGCAGCATCTCCCGTGGCACGATGATCCGGGTGTGAGGCGGGCAGGCGCTGGTAACTACGCTCTGGTGATTGGCAGACGACTCGATCGGGATGAGTCCGGCGTATGGCTCGAGATATCTCCTTTCGAAGCTCAAGAGACGCGACGACCGACCCGTCGGGGTGGCCGAGGAACTGGACATCGTGAACACCGACGATCTCGGCCGCTCTGCGCTGCTCTTCTCGACGAATTGCAGGAATCTTCGATCGATCCACAGACTGGTCAAACCCTCCGGCATCACCATCGGTCACAACAAGGTACGACACCTCCGAACCCTGCTGGACCCACTTCGCAATACTCCCAGCGACTCCAAAATCAACGTCATCTGGATGGGCCGTTACAACCAGGACCTTGTCGACTACCTCGAGGGTCGAATACTCCACAACCGAACATCCCTTCGCCTCATCACAGCGCACTCGCTTCATGACTCTCGTCTACGAGTTATTTAACCGATCGAAGACCGTCTTGTTCCAAAGTGCGTACCTCAGTTGGTACAACGATCGATCCAAGGGCTGCCAAAGACTCAGACACTGGCAAATTTGCCGACACAGAACTCTTCTCGTTACCCTCATTTCAACACATCGTTCCACTCGCCATCGGGCTCAAGAGGACAGAAAGAAAAAGGTCCGCAGAACAAGACTTCACAGCTTAGCTGACCTCACCCCAACCGAGAATTACCAGCAATCCCCGATGACGTTACGAAGTGAGAGGTTGAGCTAACGTGGAGCCATGAGACTCGCCATCGGAGATCCCGCTCCTGACTTCACGGTACTCAATCACGACTCCATTGCGACCTCGTTACAAGACTTCCGGGGTCAAGCCATCGTCCTGTACATTTTCCCGAAAGCAGACACACCTGGCTGCACGCTTGAGGCAACGGATTTTCAACACGAACTCCCACGCTTTGACGCACATGACATCGTCGTGATGGGTCTCTCCCCTGACCCCCCAGAGGTTCTGCGTGTCTTTCGATCAAAGTACGGACTCGACTTTACGATGCTGAGCGATCCGGATCTCAAAACCGTGAAAGCTTACGGAGCCTACGGTACGAAGAAGCTCTACGGCAAGGAGATTACGGGGCTACTCCGATCCACCTTTGTGATCTCGCCAGAGGGCACGATCG
>JBMFXG010000095.1:0-9917 GCA_049964535.1 Acidimicrobiales bacterium
CACGGACGCCACCGTAAGGGTCTGGGCCGGTACCGTTGAACTCGAGATCGAAGCTCACTGGTTTGGTCACGTCTTTGACGGTGAGATTCCCGGTCAAGGTGTAGTCATTACCTTTGGGGGCGAGGGAGGTGGAGATGAACTTCATGGTCGGGAAGGTCTCTGCGTCAAAGAAGTCTGCGGACTTGAGGTGACCGTCGCGATTCTCGTCTCGGGTGTCGACTGAACCGGTTTCGATCGTGGCGGTAACGGTAGAGTCAGCGATATTTTCCGCGATCTCTACCTCTCCCGAGAAGGTATTGAACCGGCCACGTACCTTGGATACCATCATGTGTCTAACCACGAACTCAACGTTTGAGTGGCTTGGATCTACGACCCATTTGCCAGGAGTAATTCCTAGCTCTGTAGCTGTTGTTGCCGCCATAGTTGCTCCTTTGCTTCGAGAGCGGTTTGAATTGTTCAAGTTTAAACTAACTATTTTTCTGATCTAAGATTCCCGAATCTAAGATATTGCTATGGATTCCGATTTGTTATGGCTCACCGACTTAGAGCTTCACCTATGGCGCCTCTACCTTGAGTGCTATCGAGAGATAGTGGGTCAGCTAGATCTCGATCTCTCGGAGAATGCTGGATTGAGCCTCGCAGAGTATGAGGTCCTCGTACATCTCTCGGAGGCGACCGATGGCAGGAGTCGGATGTCGCAGCTAGCAGATGCAATGCTGATCTCTCGCAGTGGTCTGACGCGGCGCGTTGATCGTATGGTCAGAGATGGATTGGTCATGAAGGAGGTTTGTTTGGAAGATCGTCGTGGGACCTTTGCGACTTTGACTCCCGATGGCTGGGATCTCTTGAGGCGAATTGCTCCGATGCATGTCGCTGCGGTACGTAGTCGATTTGTTGGGCGACTCAACCAAGGACAACAGGAAGCTTTGATGGACGCCCTCATTGAGCTCAAGGGCCAGTTCGAAGATCGATAGGTCCGACCCTGCCGATATCTCTTAGAAGAGATTTAGCCAGCCGGAGCACTCGTCGTCGTTGTTGACACGGGTGCCGTCGTCGTGGTCGAGGTGGTGCTTGAGGTCGTCGTTGTTGACACGGGTGCCGTCGTCGTAGGTGTGGTTGGAATGAGTGGTCCGTAGGGTGCGTGAGCCGCTACCTCGGCGGCGTTTGGATGTGCAGGATGAGTGGGTCCAGCAGGCCCGGTACCGAATGCAATCAGGACATTTTTCGTAATAGTGACGACCGGAGAGATAGGACAGCCCGACAGTGGTGGCGGACACTGTGTACCGTTGGCGGCCACCCATAGGTTCGTTCCGGTCGCAAAGACGCCGGCTCCTGAGGCGGCGGTGTAGTACGACATGTCAGCGAAGTACGGTACGTTCCTGCACAGAACTGGGGAGTTAGCGAGGAGCTGAAGTGATGCCGGTGGCGAATAGTTTGATCCGTATCCATCAAACTCTGAACCAACGAGGTTCGGTATCTCCGAGCCCATGGTGAGTCCGGTTCCATGGAACACCCACGCTGTGGGGTCGGTGATAATCATGGGATATCGAACAGGGTTGCACTGATACTGAACGCCTATGAGATCTCCCTCGGGCTGGGGGTCCGGGGGGCTTGGCCAGTTCGTGGTGACCAGCGCATTGTTCTTCCCGTACTCGGGATCGAGTGAGGCTATGCGATAGTTAATTTCAAGTCTGTCTCGACCCAGTGGTGACGAGGCGAAGCGAACTCTGCGGAAGATAGCGTTTGCGCCTAGGAACGCAAGGTTTACCCCGATATTTCGGGCGTTCGTGATGGCGGCCCGCATCTTTGGTGACCAATACTCATCGTGACCGAGCGAGACGATCTCGGAGTGGTTTTTGAGGAGTTGCGGATACTCATTGATATCAATGGAGGTCAAGTAGGAAACGTTCAGACCCATCTCTTCGGTAAGGGCCACCATGGGGAGCTCGTTGCCTATGAAGTCTGCTGCGCCTTGTCCAAAGGCGTAAGAGTACGGACGATCGAAGCTTACGATCGTTGATCGTGCGCCTTGGTACGGACCGAAGTAGAGGTCCCAGCCACCCCACAAATTGTAAGCTTGCCAGGTGGTGACGGCATTGATCAGGAGTACGGCTGAATTGGAGTGGAGATCGATAACCGTTATCGGAACGTAACTCTCTTGACCGGTGTTGCTAACGAGCTTCAAGATGTAGTCCCCGGGAAACCATGATGAGTTCGTTGTGATCTGTAGCGACGGTTGCCAGTTGCAACTTACGGTGTGAGACGTTTGCGATGGGGGGCATGCTGGCTGAACTACACCGGTAATCGTCGGTGACGTCCAGACTAAATGGCCATAGAGACCCTGGTAGTAACCCATGCGATACGCCTGAACTACAAAGGTAGGGGAGTTATCTGAGACGAAGAGCTGGAAGCTCTTTCCCATGACGACACTTGTTGCGGACGCGTAGCCCATGATTGAAGTGCCTGATTGAGGCCCGGTGATGCGCCAGGCTGAGGTCCCCGGAAGCTTATTTTGGGCTTCTATCGCCGCAGAGTAAAGAGGGCCGGGGGAGAGCCGATGCTTTGGGACCTCGTTGGCGAGTGCTAGGGCCGTCGGTTGCGTCGTGCTCGGCGACGAAGGGCGGGTCTGGGTTGTAGTCGTTGGTTTATTTGCAGCGGATCGTGTCTTGCTGGAGACGAGCTTGTTAGCGAATAATGCCCCAGTACCGACAAGGAGCACTCCGATCACGATCGCTATGCGCAGGGGTGTCGTGATGGAAGATCTCTGGCGTCGATGCATTGGCTTAGATCCAGATCTGCTCCGATGCTTGTTCGTCTGCGAAGGGTCGGGTTGCTCATCCGACATCGTTCCCGCTCCCCTCTCGTTAGCAGTTGTATCCGCTCGGTCGACTGGAGTTCAGAGTCTTAGCGGTTCTCTTGATTCGAACGATGATAGCGGGTCGTTCTGCAGGGGTATGACATCGCACCTGAGTCATTTTTCAGCTTGCTGATGGCGAGATCGCGCTACCTTGCGATAGCTGATTCACGTTCAGTCTGGATCTGTCATGACGTGGTTTTCTGTCTCTGAAGTCGGATCGCTCTTGATAGAAGTCAGGTCGTGTGAACGCTCTCACGGGTACGGTGCAGGAAGAACTGTAGGTCGAGCTTCCGCCTGAGGCGAGAGCTAGAGAGTTCGTCGTTGGTTTCTGAGTCATCGAGGAACGGTGGCGCCAGCGTGACTCGAGTCGGAGTGCTATTCAAGGAGTCGGCGGCGTAGTTCGCTGATCTCTTGTTGTGTGATGCCGATAAATCCGGCGTAGCTCTCAAAACTTCCGAAGGTCTGCCGTAGCCATTGCAAGGTAGCTTGCATCGTCTGCGGCTCTGAGCTGATGAGGACCTGTGGAATTGCTTCGACAGAGGCTGCTAGTTCAGGGTGGTTGGCTTTTAGCCACGATAGCATGGTGGCTGTAGCAACGGTTGTGAGTGAATAGTCAGCAACGATATCTGTATCGTTAACGCCTAAGAGTCCGAGGACGAGCATGGCTAACAGTCCGGTCCGGTCTTTGCCCACAGCACAGTGGAAGACCGCAGGTAGAGCGTCCTCTTGCAAGATTCGAGTGATAATGTGTGCGAACTGAGGCCCGGCATCGAGCAGAATCTCGCGATATCGGTCCTCTAGATAGGACTCAGGAAGGTCCGAAGCTTCGTTCCGCACCGAGATGTCCATGAGAGGAATGCGTAGGTATTGCGCGACGTGGTCGTGCTGTGCAAAACTGCCTCGTCGAGCAGCTTCTTCGTTGGTTCGTAAGTCTATTACGAGTCGAAGCTGGCGAAGCTCTAGCTCGATAAGGTCGGAGCGAGAGAGGCGAAAGAGGTCATCGGCTCGATATAGTTGTCCCGTCCGAACCCGTCGGCCAGATTGCGTTAGATACCCTCCTAGATCTCGAAAGTTAAAGGCGCCCTCAAGGGGTACGTGTTGCTTCGAGAACGCTGCCGGGATGGTTTGAGTAGCACGCTGCACATTTGCACGTTATGGGTTCGAAGTGACGAGGAGGTAACCGTTGCCTTTCTTAGAAGATTTTTCTCGTGACTTCGTCGGCTAATCTCACAAGTGGTGATATTTTTCACTCTTAGTGCTTAAGTTTCTCGCCACTCGTTACGAAGTTGGTAGGAGCCGGAGATTCACCGTGGTGGATTGCATGGCTGTTTCGGTAAACGGTTGAGTCTTCGTAGGAGAGTGTGCAAAACTATGCGAGAAATAATAGAGAAGAAGCGTGCGCAGCGCGAGGGTGAAGACGGCTTTACCCTTATTGAGCTGATGGTCGTCGTCTTGATTATCGGTATTCTGATGGCGATCGCAATTCCAACCTACCTTGGTGCCCAACGTTCCGCTCAAGATAGGGCTGCTCAGAGCGACCTGCGGAACTTGGTAACGTCGGAGGTTTCGTTCTACACCCAGGGACAGACCTTTGCCACTGCGGCGCAGCTTGCGAAGCAAGATCCAACGTACGCAAATGCGTTAACAGGAACGACCCCGTCCATCACGGCAACGGTCGATACGGCAGGAGATGCAGCATGTTTGAGCGAGAAGTCGAACAGCGGAACCTGGTGGGCCATCGAAGCGACTCAAGCAAATGGGACCTTTTATTACCAGGGGACATCTGATCCTTGTTCTACCTTCACGACAGCGATCACCACGTCGAGCGTGACCAATGGAACTGGCTGGTCGAATACGGCCTCGGCGGTCGGCTGGTAAGAGCCGATCCACAGAGAGCGAGTTTCAACTCGCTCTCTCGGAGACGGTATCTACTGGCTCAAGTCCATGCCCAAGTGGGCAGAGGCGAAGGGGAGTGCGAGCGAACATCACGGCGCTCGCACTCCTCCTCCGTTTTAGTCGATTTTTTATCTGTCGAGAAGTGGTGGAAACATGGAGATTGGTGAGGCAGGCGAGAACAACCTGGGTTTTCGCAGTAGAAGGTTCGACGAGGACGGCTTTACCCTTATTGAGCTGATGGTCGTCGTCTTGATTATCGGTATTTTGATGGCGATCGCCATTCCAACGTATCTCGGTGCTCAAAATACGTCAGAGAATCGAGCTGCGCAGTCCGATCTTCACGTGGTGCTGACCACAGAGTTGAGTTACTTTAGTGCTCATGGGGTCTACGTCAGCTCTGCCTCGGGAGCGGATCGAACTGCTTTAAGCGCCGCAGAACCGGCTCTAGCTTCGAGATTCACTTCGACGGTGCCGACCGCACCGGCCACTGTGAACGGTATCTACGTTGAAACTGGCTCGGCAAACGGTAACCCCAACCAAGCGGTCTGTGCCTTTGAATTTTCGTCAAGTGGTGATGTCTTCGGTATTGAATCGGTCTCGTCGGGCTCCGGTGAGGGAACCTACTTCTACAGCAACCTCTCGGGGAGTCCGTCGATACCTGCGAGCTGTACGTCGAGCCCATCGCTCAGCATGTCGAGCAGTGGTGGTTGGTCAACGAGTGCATCGGCGGCCGGATTTTGAACTCTACGACGCAGCAGGCCCTTGGAGAGCGAGATCGACCGTGAGTTCGCTTGCCTTGACGCATGTGCTCGTCGGCATGGTAGGTGGAGCACTTCTGGGATCAACTTCGACGGCCCTGTCGTATCGCCTACCACGTTCGCTCGCAGTTGTCTGGGATCGTTCGATCTGTCCACACTGTGGTACGCAGCTGCGGGCGATTGAGAACGTACCCGTTGTCTCGTATCTTCTTCTTCGTGGTCGATGTGGACACTGTCATACCAAGATCTCGATTCGCTATGTGATCACTGAGATCAGCTTCGCAGTGGTCTACGCGATGATAACCCTGCGGCACGGACTTACTTTGGTAACCCTCGAACTGTGGGTCACCTTGTTCGTTGCTCTTACGAGCGCAGTGATTGATCTTGAGTGGAAGAAGATTCCCAATCGATTGACCTATCCAGCCTCGGTGCTACTACTACTACTCGCCGTTGTTCAAAGTTTTCGTAGTGGCGTTCACGTCTTGATCGACACCGTAGTTGTAGGCGTCGCTGTGTTTGCGGCGTTCTATTGCGTCAACCGAGTAACTCATGGTGGATTTGGTCTCGGCGATGCCAAACTCGCAGCAGTCGCTGCGATGGCCTTGATCTCCTTTGGCTTGGCCGCAGTTTTGGACTTCCTCATGGTGGCCTTCGTACTTGGAGGTGGTGTTGGTGTTGGCTTACTGCTCTCTGGGCGTAAGGGTCGCAAGGAGACTATGCCGTTCGGTCCATTTCTTGCGGTTGGCTTCGTGCTCGTTGCCCTGGTGATCTAGCTATGAGTATTCAAGTTTTTGATCAAGAGTCCGAAGAGTTCTACGACATGAATGAGTGGAGGCCGATGTCATGTGCAGCAACATTAGCAAGCTTTCCCCAAGGAGGGCGCCGTGGCTGAACGACTAGTCGGTATCGATGTTGGTACGTTTTCGATCAAAGCGGTGGAGATCGAACTGCGTCCTAGTGGCGCAGTGGTGACTCGTCTCGGCCAGCGAACGCTCCCGCCACTTGCTGTTGTAGCCGGTGAGATTCGTTCGATCGATGAGGTGTCGAAGGCTATCCGAGCTCTCTTGTCAACTGCCGCAATCCGGACTAAGAAATGTGTTGTTTCCGTGAGCGGCACCCAGGTCGTTGTTCGATCTGCAGAGTTTCCTGCACTGAAAGACTCTGAACTTCGAGACGCGTTAGCGTTTCAGGTCGTAGAGAATCTTCCGATCCCAGAATCCGAACTTGTCAGTGACTACTATCGGCTAAACCATGGCGAGAATAGAGAGAAACTCGAGACCATTGAAGTCTTGATGGCCGGCGCTCATGAGAGTGTGATTAATTCAGTCGTGAGTGCTGTGCAGCGAGCAGGCCTTGATCTTGTGGCGGTCGACACGGCTTCGCTCGCCGCAGCGCGAGGTTTGAACGCGCACTTGTCTGAGCGTTCTGACCAGGTGCTGGAGGGGAGTGGATCGATAGCGCTTGTAGATGTGGGTGCGGGGCTTACCACACTGACTGTGCTGCGATCGGGGACGGTCTCTTTTGTTCGAACCCTACCGATCGGTGGGGATGCCGTTACGGAGCAGATCGTCCGTACCTTAGGCGTCGACTCATCCCGTGCTGAATGGTTGAAACGGTCAGGCGTCGATGACGACGACACGGCTGATCTCAATGGCCCGACGGTTGAGATCGTATCCGCCGCCGTCGCTGAGCTGGTGTCGGAGGTTGCGAGCTCCCTCGAGTACTATCTGCTGCAGGCTTCTGACCCGAGTCTCGAATCCCTCTGGCTTACCGGAGGAGGGGCACTGCTGCTCGGACTTCGTTCTTCGTTGGAAGAGCGTTTAGGGGTCAAGGTCCAGTCGGTCGATCTCGATACAGTATTCAATCAGCTCGAGGTCAAAGATATCGGCGAGCAGGAGAGCCGACTCCTAAGTAGCAGCGCTCTCGTTGCGTACGGGCTTGCTCTCACTGGTACTGCGAAGGATCGTCACGCTAAACCGTCGATCAATCTTCTTCCGAGGAAGGCAAGAGAGAAGAGTGCGGTTCGTCGAGAATCAGCGGTCTTGGCGCTTGGCTTAGCGGTCATAGCGGCCGGATTGGGCTCACTGTATTACCAGAAACAGTCGGAAGTCCCGACTCTCTCTGGTGAGGTCGTGACCGCAAACGCACAGCTGACCACTCTGCAGGGTCAGTTGCACAAACTGAGCTATGTTGGAGCCCTCGAAGCAACGTCGCAGGCTCTCTCGTCTCAGGTTGTAAGCGATACAGCTGGCACCTTCTCTTGGGCTCAACTCCTAGCAAAGATTGCCCAAAAGACCCCGTCCGACTCATGGATAACGCAGTTCACTGGGACCTCCGCTACTCCTGGTGCGGCTGCAACACTGACATTCTCTCTGTCAGGCTGTTCGCAGGTCGCCCCCAAGCACTGGCTCTCAGCGCTCTCCACGCTTCCCTATCTCACTAATCCATGGGTTTCGAACTCAACGCTTTCACCCCAGTCCGTGACCGGCGTTGGGTGTCGTAATTACACTGCTGCTGGTCCATACGGACCTCAATTTGGCGTTACTACCTTTTCTGGTTCTGCAACGGTCGCGTCGAACTTCACAACGGATCAGGCTTTGAACTACGTGACCGAGGCGGTTCACTCTCGATGAACACTCGTACGATACGAAGGGTGCTCGCCGGCGTTGTTGGACTGGCAATCGTCGTTGGTTGGTACTTTGCTCTTTGGAGTCCAACCCACAATAGAGTCATCCAACTTACCTCAAATTTGGCTTCGGCTAACGCATCGGTCGCCCAGGCAACGACACAGCTCGCCACGCTAGAGCACGAGAAGCTCGGTATCAAACGAGTTCAATCGGAGGTTGCGAAACTACGAGTAGCCCTACCCTCGAGCCCCGATCTCGTTGGATTTTTACAGGCGATCGATGTTGCTGCGTCGCGTGTCGGTCTGTCGTTGATCAACATCACCCCAACGCAGCCGGCAACTGTCGGCACTGGTGTGACTTCATCGACGGTGAGTGGTGGCGCTGGTTCCACGACCCAGGCGCAGGCTGGACCATCGGTTGGATTCTCTGTGCAGACGGAAGGGGGATACTACCAAATTGAGAAGCTGCTCGATGCTATGGATCACCTCCCTCGGCTGGTAGTGATCACCTCCGTCTCGCTCTCTGCGGTGGGTCCTTCGGTAGCGGGTTACCCGCAGTCAGACGGCGAAATACTGACTGCCACAATTAAAGGGTCAGCGTTTGAGAGTAAGAAAGGCGCGTGATGAAAAGGTCTCTGAAGTTTGCGCGTACGGGCGTTCCCGAAGCGACAATCCCTGATGGTGATAGCAAGGCAGAGCGTGAGGATCAAGATCCCGATTCACAACTTGGGTCTCAGTCGTCTCGTAGGCAGCGAGTTCGACTCGCCGTAATCAGTGTAGGTGCGGTCGCTATCCTGCTCGGCGGAGCGGGAGTGCTCTACTTTCAGCGTCAGAACTCAACTGCGGTAGCAGCCAATCAGTTGCCGAAGAATCTGCCGATTCTGAAGAGGGTGCCGCCTGTCGTAGGGGACTCTGTAACGACTACCGTGACTGGGAACGTTGGCGCGATAGTCCCGACGACGACTTCGAGCGGTACTGCGGGATCGGTAACGACCACAACACTGAGTCCGGCGCAACTAGTAGCGACCAAGAACCCCTTTACCCCACTAGCATCTTCCGGATCCTCCAACAGCCTTCCTGGTTAAGGAGACGGCCTTGCGCTGCGTGTTACAGGTACGATGGGCTCTGAGGGCTCACGGAATACGCTAACCGCAGCGAGATATTCGGTTTCACGAACTACTGGCAAGGAGAGTGGGGTATTTCGGCTCGAGGTGCTCCCGGAGCCCTGTCTCTACATGAGTGCCGTGGTGAGCAACTCGGTATGCTGATGAGATGATCCGATTCCTAACCGCAGGTGAGTCTCATGGTAAGGCCCTGGTCGTGATCGTGGAAGGTCTTCCTGCAGGTCTCCCGATAGTGATTGAAGAGGTTCAAGGTGAGCTAGCTCGCAGGCGTCTTGGTTTTGGACGTGGACCTAGGATGCGTTTCGAAGCAGATGAGGTGACGATCCTGTCCGGAGTTCGCCACGGCCGTACCCTTGGCTCTCCCGTGGCTGTGGAGATCGGTAATTCCGAATGGGAGCGAAAATGGACCGAGGAGATGTCGACGGCTCCAGGATCGCCGTCAAAGATCTTGACCCAACCGAGGCCGGGTCACGCCGACTTAGCGGGAATGCTGAAGTATGAGTTCGACGATGCACGGGACGTACTAGAGCGAGCATCGGCTCGAGAGACTGCTGCGCGTGTCGTTGCTGGATGTCTTGCGAAGGCGCTTCTCGCTTCGGTAGGGGTCGGAGTTTTGAGCCATGTTGTCCAGCTCGGTCCTGTAGTATCGAAGGCAG
>JBMFXG010000096.1:0-9800 GCA_049964535.1 Acidimicrobiales bacterium
ATTCGAGCTCTCGGCACGACGGCTTCCACGGCAAATCCAGAGCCACCGTAGAGCTGTGAGATCGTAGGCGACTTCATCGATGGCAGTGCCTCGATCACCGCACGCAGGTCCGACTCCCCTACATTCAACTTGACGAGAACTCTCGAACGCGCGGAGAGGGTGCCGTGCAACAGGGACAGCACCTGTTCCATGGCGTGACGTTTCGTAAGATCTTCGTATGATTGGGGGTTGGCAATGAACTCGGTGTACGACACGAGCAAGGTATCGAGAATCCTCAGACCAGCCGCCCTCAAGGCACGTCCAGTTTCGGTGATCTCCACGACTGCGTCTGCGATCTCGGGAACTTTTGCCTCAGTGGCGCCATAGGAGAAGACGATCTCCACGTCGATGCCCTGAGCCTCGAAGTATCGCCTCGTGAGGTTCGGATACTCTGTAGAGATCCGAACTCCATTACCCATCTCCTTGGCGGACCGTATCGGCGAATCTGACGGGATTGCGAGCACGACGTTGATCGGCCGACTGGTCTGCTTTGAGTACTCAAGCCTCCCAAGCGAGACCACATGAGCCGAGCTCTCCTCGATCCAGTCACGGCCAGTAATGCCGATATCAAAGAGGCCCTCAGAGACGTAGCGCGCAATCTCTTGCGGTCGAAGGATCCGAACGTCGCCAATGCGAGGGTCATCGACCGTAGCACGATAGTCAACATCAGAGCTTCGCTCTACGCCAAGATCTGCGTCTCGAAAGAGCTCGAGAGTAGCGCGCTCAAGAGAGCCCTTGGGTAAGACCAGCTTCAACATATCATCACAGCCCCACGATCACAGAGATTCTTCTACACCAATCAACAGACCTCGGGCCGATATATGTGCCCGAGCACTGACTCACGCCCGCAGCTTCGCTGCGACCTCTGCCATTTCCATGAGCGCAAGTGCCGCATCAAAACCCTTGTTTCCCGCCTTCGTGCCCGCTCGCGCAAAGGCCTGATCGGTATCTTCCGTCGTCAGCACGGCGTTGACTACCGGAAGCGAAAAGTCGTACGATACTCGAGCAATCCCAGCGGCACTCTGTCCAACCACGACATCAAAATGGGCAGTCTCACCACGAATCACCGCTCCGAGCGCAAGTATGCCATCGAGGCCGCCGGCCTGGGCCAAGAGTTTGCACGCAAGGGGTATCTCCAGTGCTCCTGGTACCCAAACCGTCTTCAAATCGTCAAGGGCCGCACCATGGCGAACCAAACAGTCCTGCGCACCCCGAAGAAGCGGCTCGGTCACTAAGGAGTTAAACCTGGCGACCACGAACGCAAAGCGACGTCCTACAGCGCTATAGTCCCCCACCACTTCCGACATAACGACCTCTCTATCCCTTCCTCACGAACACCACTTGGCGCTCGGTATCATCACGAGGACTGCCTATTACTAATCCCTGACGAGCTCTCTCCATCTTCCAGTCCATCGAGAAGATGTCCTAGGCGATCTCGCTTCGTTCGTAGATACGTCAGGTTTTCAGGGTTGACCTTTGAAGCGAGTGGAACCCGCTCGACGATGTCGAGACCGAAACCCTTCAGCCCACCGTATTTTGCAGGATTGTTGGTGAGAAGTTTCATAACCCCTACGCCAAGATCCTCCAGAATCTGTGCTCCAATACCGTATTCACGTGAGTCGACGGGCAGTCCAAGCTCGAGATTTGCGTCAACTGTGTCGAGCCCATGCTCTTGTAGCGAGTAAGCCCTCAACTTGTGACCCAACCCTATGCCTCGTCCTTCTTGACCTCGCAAGTAGACGACGACGCCCGAACCTGCCTCGGCGATCATCTGCAAGGCTGAGTCGAGCTGCGGACCACAGTCGCAACGTAGCGATCCAAAAATATCACCGGTCAAACACTCGGAGTGAACCCGAACCAAGACTGGCTCATCACGAGAGATATCTCCTTTGACCATGGCAACGTGTTCTTCCCCGGTCAAGATAGAGCGGTATCCAACGCAGAGAAAGTCCCCATACGCTGTGGGTATACGCGCTGAGGCTCCGTCGATCCGCTCCACCAGGTGCTCGTGGCGACGCCGAAATCGAATGAGATCCGCAATCGATATGAAGGGCAGGTTGTGTTCTTGTGCAAACTTCTCGAGATACTCGGTCCGAGCCATGGAGCTCTTGTCTTCGGTCACGATCTCGCAGAGTACTCCAGCAGGATAGAGATCGGCTAGTCGAGCAAGATCGACCGCAGCTTCGGTGTGACCCGCTCGCTTCAGCACGCCTCCCTCACGATAGCGCAGAGGAAAGATATGACCGGGTCGAGCCAGTTGATCTCGCAGTGTCGACGGATCGATAAGAGCACGAATCGTAGCGGCCCGATCAAAAGCAGAGATGCCGGTCGTCGTGGGACCGATCACGTCGACGCTCACCGTGAAGGCAGTCCGCTGTGACTCCGTGTTCGCCGAGACCATCAAAGGAAGGTCCAGCTGGTCAAGCCTCTCGCCGAGCATGGGAACGCAGATAACCCCGGAGGTATGTTCCAGAAAGAACGCTATCGCCGCCTGATCAACGAACTGGGCGGCCATGATGAGATCTCCCTCGTTCTCGCGGTCCTCATCATCGACGACCACGATCATGCCACCTCGTGCTAACGCTGATAGTGCCTCTTCAATCGACGACATCGCCACGGCGAACTCCCTTCTTGTTGACCGGACGCTCAGATACGACTGGAGATCAAACGCTCGACGTACTTTGCCAGTACGTCGACCTCCAAATTCACTCGGTCGCCGACTCGTCGGATACCCAGTGTAGTTACCTCTGCGGTATGTGGAATGATGGCAACGGTAAAGCCTCCGTCTGTCAGGCCGCTCACCGTCAATGAGACTCCATCTACCGTGATAGAACCCTTCTCCACGACGTAGCGCAAGAGACTGGGGTCCTCCATCGTCACTTCGAGTTCTGGAGCCTCTCTCTGGACCACTCCCGTAGCATCCACGTGACCTTGAACCAGGTGTCCGTCGAGCCGTCCACCAAGGGCCATCGGTCTCTCAAGATTCACCCTATCACCCGGTCGAAGGCTGCCCAGATTCGACCGACGCAGCGTTTCATCGACCACATCGAGCGTAATGCATCCTTGCACTATCGCCGTGATAGTAAGACAGACACCGTTGACCGCCACCGAATCTCCGATCTCAATGGCGCCGAGCGTATCGACCCAGCCCAGTACAAGACGATGCCCATCGCTCTCGACGACCTCACCCAACGCACCAACAATGCCTGTAAACACGATTCCTACCCTTCTCGAAAAGTCGCAGCAGCAAGCTCCAGCACGACCTCATGCACCACGCGTAGAACGAAAACTCCTCGATAGTTCAAGGTGAGCCTCTAAGAGCCCAAGAGCTCGACGCGCATACATCGTGACCTGGATGTCGTCTCCACACCGCCGCACCTCATGAAAGCTCCCCCGCCAGAGCTCGTCCATAGTTACGCTCGGGCGACTCGGCAAAACATCATAGGAGCTCGAGCCCATCAACGCCGGGGCAACGTACCAACGATACTCATCAATGAGATCCTGATCGTGTAGCTGGCCTGCTACCTTCGGTCCACCTTCCACCAAAACAGACAGCACCCCTTGTTTGCCTAATCGGTCTAAGAGCTCGTCCACAGCACCGATATACGACAGGGCCGGGAGGACCTTCGCACCCTCTGGAATGGCTCCAAGTACTATTCTCGTAGGCTGACGTTCGTAGAGCGTGCCATCGGCCCGCCTGGCAGTGAGCTGCGGATCATCGACTCTCACCGTTCCAGCACCGACGACGATGGCATCGACCTCCGATCGCAGCCGATGAACCTCCTCCCGAGAAGGCGGTGACGTAATCCAACGCGAAGATCCATCTGCAGCAGCAATCTTGCCATCGAGGGTCATCGCTACCTTTAAGATCGTCCAAGGTCGTTCCCTCACTCTCTGCGCAACGTACGTGCGCAGAGAGTCGAGGATGGCCTCATCGAGGAACCCTATCTCGACATCAAGTCCTGCCTCCCGAAGCTCGACCACCCCCCGGCCCCGAACGAGGGGGTCTGGATCGATGATGCCGACAACGCATCGCTCGATTCCCGCCTCCCGCAGTGCCACGGTACAGGGTGGTGTGCGACCCTCATGAGCACAGGGTTCGAGCGTGACGTAGAGAGTAGCACCACGCGCAGAGGGGCCAGCCATTGCAAGCGCGACCTTCTCAGCGTGGTGGGAACCGGGTTTTTGGGTCCATCCTTCACCCACTATGACATCGTCTTTCACCACGACTGCTCCGACCCAAGGATTGGGTGGCGCCACTCGACGAGCACGCTGACTCAACCGAAGTGCACGATCCATCCAGCGTTCATCTAACACGGACCGCACTGTCACGGTGCGCCCCGCACAGTCCACGACTCGAAAGACCGATCCCAAGGATTCCGAATCGCTTGAGACCAATGCAGATAGCAACGACGAGTGTCGCTCAGAGATTCGGCTACGACGCTCACCATAGCAGAATCACCTCGACGGTGGCCTTCACTCGCTTTTGCTGTATCACTGAGGGTATCCTCCGCTAGTGCGCTCTTGTAGGGATGCCGGAGGGCTCCCCTCCAGGGCGTATTGATACGTCCACCGACAAGCTGACGATACCCACAGGAGCAGTATAGGTCGGGGGTGTGCGGAGTGATTCTGCGCACTTCCACTGATGCTCCCTCACGCACTCTCAGGCCCATGAACACTACCTTGGGCTCACAACAAACGAACGCGTCACGCCACTGCGGAGAAGATACCAACCGCGACAGAGATATCACACCCCACCTCGAGCGTTCACGACATGCTGAGAGCGTCATTACAGCCGTGCTCTGCTCTTTCAAGCATCGCGGCCTACGTTACCACCTGAGCAAAATAAGGGCTACGGCTTTACACGGCGCTTCCACTATCGCTCGAAGATCGAAGATCTCTTGAGCAGAGCCCTGTCAAACGAAGGCTGTTACACCCCCTATCACCCGGTCGGGGACGCTCCACCGCTCGAATCTGGATGAGCCGCACGACCGTCGATCATCAAGGCAAGAGCGTGACCAACCAGGTCGAAGACGGCCTCGATTGACTCCCTGGCGGCCTTCGGCGACCCTGGAACGTTGATGACAAGGGATCGCCCAACCGTACCGGCAACGCCTCGCGAGAGAGCCCCGAGCGGGCTGCTCGCTCGGATCAATTCAGAGAATCCGGGAGCCAGCCGCTCCAGGACATCTCTCGTCCCCTCGGGTGTCTGGTCTCGCTCTGAAAATCCTGTTCCTCCCGTCGTGACAACGAGACCATGAAAGTCTCTGCAGATACGTCGAAGGGTCTCCGCCACCAGCTCCCTACCGTCTGCTATCGCAAGACGTTCAACGACCTCAAAGCCTCGCTCTTCAAGCAGGTCTTGCAGGACCCTCCCCGAGAGGTCATTACGGCTGCCAGCTATGACTCCGTCCGATACCGTGACTACCTTCGCCCTCATCTACTCTCCATAGTCTCTCTCGTGTGTACAGATCACGATGACGGTCCTTGACTCTACGCTACCGAAGCAGAGGAATCTCAGTTCGAAGACCCCCAACAAACTCACGAAATCTCTGGGAACGACGACCTTCTGGGCGTACACTGACTACCTCCAGCGCGCTTCCGTCACCACATGCGACGAGCCACCGACCATCTGGAGCGCGATAGATCTCTCCGGGAGTACGGCTGCCACCTTCGTCGCAGCCCAGAGAGGTCGCTGCCGCTTCTACCCTGAGCCTCCGTTCATCAAAGAAACAGTAGGCGCGCTCGAGGCGCACCACGCGAACGAGCTCTTCTGCGGAACGAGTCCAATCGATCCGATACTCCTCTGGCTTCAATTTTCCGGCATACGTCACTTCTCCGCTCTGAGCGACGCCAGCTGAGAGCCAGGCCCGACCACCTTGCAGTGCACGCCGAACCATCGCAATCCCGGCCTGTGTAAGAAGATCTTCGACCTGAGAAAGAGAGAGGTCTCTAATGAGTACCTCCACCGAGTCGTAGACCTCACCTTCGTCAAGACCCGACGATACCTCCATCAGAGAGACGCCACTCACCTCGTCACCGTTCAAAATCGCTCGCTCCATTGGTGCTGCGCCCCGATAGCGCGGTAAGAGCGAGTAGTGCACGTTCACGAGGCGACAGTGCTCGAGAACCGTGGTCGGGATAATTCTCCCGTACGCTACGACCAGGCCGAGATCCGCACTCATCCCCACAACATCATCCATGTCATAGGAGACGGGAACTCCAAGCTCTCGTGCCGCTGCCTCTACTGGTGATGGCGTCAACAGACCACCTCTCCCACGTCGTTTGGGCTGACGAGTGACGGCTAGAACGACCTCGTAGTCGTCGTCTCTGAGCGCCCGAAGGTATCGAGCAGAGAGCTCAGGAGTCCCGAAGAAGACCAGCCTCCGAATCGGTTCGACGGAGCGCTCTCGTGTCTCACCCGACTCCAACTGACTCATCAGCCATCCTCTCACTGCACATGGGCCACCTCATCACCGGGATTCACGTCATCTCCGTGCGAAAGTTTGATCTTTACTCCTCTTTTACCGTAGTGACCGATCGGCGCCACATCAACCGAGGTCCGGCCACTCTCACACGCTAAGCATCCCTACTGTCACCTCTCCAATCACATCACAGCGTAAGACCCAGTTGAACCGAGCCACCAAGGCGTAGTCCGCATATCACGGGCCACCTCCGAAAGAGTGCTCCCCTCTCAGACCACTGCACGACCGTAGACTCGAGCGTCTTCTCGAAGGCTTCGAGAAGACGCTCGTGGCGCTCAGACCCCACTACCGTACAAGAGATGGAACCGCAACTGCACGAGCACGAACACGGGAAGCTCACCGTGGTTGGTTCGATCAATGTAGACCTGACCTGGACGTTAGATATTGAAGCACAGGTGAGCTCACCCATCTCCCCTGGCTACACGTGGTCGGCTACGAGCAGGCAAGGTCTCGGCGGGAAGGGAGCTAATGCAGCCATCTACGCAGCTGGGCTACAGGGACCCATCGTCGAGCTCATCGGAGCGATTGGCGACGATCACCTCGCATCATTCTGCCGCTCTGAGCTGCAGCGCGCCGGGATCACCCTGACTCTCGAAGAACACGCTGATACCACAACAGGAAGAGCAGGGATTATCTCCGATCACAGAGGGCAGAACCTCATAGCAGTTGATCTCGGCGCAAATCAGCTACTCACCCCAGGCTTCGTCGAAGCCAACATGGAGGAGACCTTACCGGCACCATCGGTCATCGTGACCAACTTCGAGATCGGACCCGAGGCCGCACTCGCGACCGCCAACTTCGCACTTCGTCACCGAATCACCCTCATCGTTGATCCCTCACCACTCAACCAGGTCGATGCCTTCGCACCGGTCCTCGAACAAGCCTCGATCTTGCTTCCCAACGAGCTAGAGTACGAGATACTGCAACGCAACCACAGTGAGCTGCTCGACCGCCAGCAGTTACTTGGTGGCTACGTAGTTGTCACCCTGGGCGAGAGAGGCGTCGATATCTACCATCAGCACGTGCTCGCTCAGCACTTCGATGCACTCGCAGTTCCTGTTGCGGACAGCATCGGTGCAGGAGACTGCTTCACCGCTACGCTCGGGGCCTGCCTGGCGCTCGGAATAGATCGCTATGAGGCATTCCAGCTCGCAACGACCGCCGCTTCACTATCGACTCAAGGTTTTGGTGCGCAAGGGTATCTTCCAACCCTACGCGAGGCATACGCCACTCGCCAGGACCTCCAGTAAGCGCGATTACGCTTACGAAACCAACGTTGGCCTTAAATGGGTCCTCGAGGTATCGTTCGGAAGTCGTCGCTCATCACAAGGGCCGAAGACTCGAGATCATCGTGTCCATGCACGAGGAACCGCTAACGTGCAGCTGTGACCTTCTCTTGGAACGCATCATCATACGATCAGCTTCCCTTGCCCCACGAGAGTTGGGGTAGAGATCTGCTGGATCGAGCTGCACTACAGGGAGACGAATCCGTTGTAGAGCTCGGAGCAGGAACCGGACGAGACACGCTCTCGATCGCACGATCACTGACGACCGGTCACGTTACCGCTCTCGACCGCTCCACCACAATGCTATCCCGGTTGAGAGGGAAGCTACCGAAAGAGCTCGCGTCGAAGGTCAGCCTCAGAGAGTCCGATCTCAACGAACCGCTCCCCATCCCCGACCAGTCCTGCGACTTAGTATTCAGCGTTGCTACGCTGCACTGGCTTCGAGATCACCGTCCCCTCGCGAGAGAGGTCGCCCGAGTTCTCAAGCCAGGTGGACGCTTCCTGTTCGAGTGTGGAGGGGCCGGAAATATCGCTCACGTTCGCGCCGCCCTCAGGTCCGTCCTCGGCACGGAGTACAGCGAAGCACATTGGAACTTCCCACAGCCTGCCGATGAACGAGAACTGCTTCGTCGATGCGGATTCCAACACGTCGAAGCCCACCTCCGAGAGAGTCCAACCCCGCCCATGGACGAAGCGACCTTCCGAGATTACCTCCAGACCGTAGTTCTTGGTCCCTACACCTCCGAGATGAATCCAACGGATCTCGATGCGTTCATCTCAGAGATTCGTCGCCATCTCGTGCGCCCGGTCGTTGACTACGTTCGACTCGAAGTAACCGCCTCACACCCTTCGTAGGTCATTTCTGGGGCGTCACTCAACTCCTTGCGCACGCCCAGCAGTTCGTCATCGGCCTCTACCCCTACAGCACGAAGGACTCCGACACTCCCGCTCCTCCGACTCGGCAGATACGAGCTCCACTGCGCAGCAGTGTCTCTATCGAGGACTCGATGATTCCAGTCACCATACCCTCATGAACCTGGAGGTTCCAGAGACGAACGGGACGATCAGATTCAAGCACAACCACGTTGTCACAGGTAACGACCATCGTCTCTTCGCTAACGGTAACCCCGTATCGACGACCATGGTGGCACACCTGACCGACCAGTGTTCGATGATCCGACTGCACGACTTCGCACCATCGTCGGTAGGACTTCTCGTCGAGACCGAGCTCAATACCGTGCCAGGGGGTAACCATTGCGACCTCCAGTGAGGCCAGGTAGCTCATCATGGCTCCCCACGTGTACTGCGGCTCGCAGTCGTGTTCGACATCGATCTCCCAGGAGCTCTGCGAAAAATTTTCCGGACAGAGTCCCTGTGACTGCGCTTGAGCTATCTGCCGAAACGACGATATCGCCACATCGGTCGCCCATCGAGAGGCCCGAGCACGCCGAAGGCCAAGATACACCAGGTAGTTAAAGGGCGTCCAGATTCGTCCGCGCCAGTAGGTGTTATCACTCGATGCTGGACTTAGCCGATTACTACCTGGGACGAGCGGCCCTCCACCAAAGCTCTGCTCATTGCCGAGATGACTGAGCAGGCCCTGGATCTGTTGAGCATCGGCGCAGTTCGCCAACAGCGGATAGAAGCTCGTCGGCGCAAGGCTCGCAACGAACCGTCCATCCCAATGTCGTGCCGCGAAGATCTCTCGCTCTGGGTCCCAAAGCTCCTGCGTCACGAGACTCCTCAAGTGATCGGTCCTCGCCCTCAGCTCGTTGCGCAGTGAGGTCGCCTCAGGCTCGCACTCCTCCAAGAGATGACCGAGCAACTCCCCTTGCAGGACCAACAAGGAGTTCAGGCCAATATCTTCAATATCCATCGTGTGCGTCGTCACAACGAAGTGGGCCTCATCCCAGACTGCCGAATTATCCATTGCAGCCTCATCCATAGCAGCTTGCAGCGTATGAACAAAGTGGCCATCACCGACCGGATC
>JBMFXG010000097.1:0-9792 GCA_049964535.1 Acidimicrobiales bacterium
GCACTTCGCATCTCATCCGTTGCATCCGATACCGCTCCAGCGTTACCAACGAGCTGATCGGTAGAGGCAGCAACAAGTTCCGCCCTCTCGGAGGTCTCTGTCGCAAGGGAAGCGAGACCATCTGCCAGCCCTCCCAGCTCCAAAGAACGGCCATTGAGTGACTCCACGCTACCAGCGATCGCCCCAACGGCCCCTAACATTCGAGAACGGAAACCATTGAAGGAGGTCGCCAAAGCCCCAAACTCATCTTTTGAGGTGACCGGTAGCTCAGAGGTGAAGTCGGCCCGCCCCGAGGCGAGGTCTTCAAGCAGTGAACCAAGTTTGTCAAGGGGACGAAGAACGCTCTGGCGGAAGGCCAGCGCGAGGCCGACCAGGAGCGCCACCATGAGCATAGCGATTAACGTGCTCATGAGCTGAACCGTACCTTGATTGGAGATTACTGCACTCAACTGCGCACTTGAGGCCTGCGTCGTCACCTTTTGGAGCTGTGCGATAGCTGGCATAATGTCGTTCGAAGGCACAATATTGCCAACGGTTTGAATGTACGAAGCCTTGGCAAGATTGCCTGCGAGAACGTTCTGATGAACCTGGAGAGCAAAGCCCGTATATGAAGTGACGTCGCGCTGCACCCGTCCCACGAGTCCTTTAAGCGCAGGAATCTGCGCCTCAAAACCCCTTAAACTGTGTAGCTCCCGCTCGAGCTGCGTCTCTGCGGCCATGGCCTGACCGTAGGTCGTAGTGATCAAGGCGTGCGATTTAGGAGACGCTATCGCAACCAGCACGTACATGTTCATCTGGTCGTCGTAGGTGTAGAACTGAGTGACCAAGTCGTTCGCCATCATCGACGCAGGGCGATACACCGTGGAGTAACGGTGAACTTGACTCTTCGAACTCGACGAGACCGAGAACAATACCAATGACCCCAAAACTACTACCAGTCCAATAACCAGAAATGCTACTGTCGCCTTCCGGGCAAGCTTCATCGGTCCTCCTTTACCTTGCTCCTTCTATCGACCGACTAGGTAGAGAGTTGAGTGTCTTGTGAAGCGACCATGTCGATGAGTCCATCGTCTCAAGACGAGTTTCTACACTGACGCAACGTCGACGAGCTTAGGTACGCCGTAAGAGAGCAACCCGCCCAAGAGTCTATGACGCTGCTACTCGTCTCTCTCAGCGATGTGGTATGGGAAACGAACACGGCAGTAACGTTCTCCGTGCCGTCTAGGAGATCTCGTACAATCTGGATCATCAGCAGTGACGTGCTGAAGCAGAGTTCAATTCGTTGAGCGCAGCTCCAGAACCACCCTCTGTCGTTGGGTCCTACTAGGGGGTCTTCAGTTCGTCGAAGCGAGGTCGAAGCGAGGTCGCCCAGATTTCAGGTGAGGTATCGATCATGGTCTCCGACGCTAACTTCTCGAAGTAGGTCACATCGCTTCGATAGTACGGCTCGACCGGAGCCCTCGAAACGATCTTGAAACAGAGCTCAAATCCCCGATCGGTTGCATCGGGACCCCCGCCTTGCAGGGTGAAGTTGAAGGCGCTGAGATTTGCGGCATCGTAGGCGTGAAGTACCTCCTCGAGCCCAACTGCCAGGTCCTCCACGACTGTGTGATCGACCTGAGTGAGATCTCCCCGTCCCGCTACGACACCCCAGACCTCATGAAACCCGGTCGGTGCAAACGGCGTCAACCACGTGACCGAGCCGGTCGTACCGACGAAGCGATCACCGTCACGCTCTTGTTCAACCAGTGCGGAGAGGTATGGCACTCCATGCTCTGCTAGGAATCGCTCCGAAGCCACTAACCGCTGACGCTGGCTAGTCAGTGGAACGACGTCGTGAGAGGATTGCAAGTGAGGATGAACGAGCGACGAGCCAGAAGAGGGCAGGTAGTTGGCACTGATCGAAGAGTAAAACAGTCGTTGGTCGCTCCTACGAACGGCTCGACAGTGGAGCAGCATACCCTCAAAGGCGTCCGTCAGCGTCGAACGATTGAACTCGCCGAGGGAGATGAAGTGACGCTCTGTGTCGTAGATACCAACTGCAGAACTCGTAGAGTAAGCCAAAATATTGGGCACGACCACGGCTTTGCCGACTCTGATCTTCCCTTCGGGGACGATCTCTCGAGGGAAGGCCGCCGTAGCACTCTCAACGTTCTCACGACAGAACGGACAGAATCCCCCACGCTCAGTTAGAGGGGTGAGGTCTGCTCGCTCCGATGGGTTTAACTTCGACCCCGAGATGATGCGAGTCGATGTTCCAAGGAGAGGATCCACGCGATAGCGAAGATCGACTTTGACCATTGCACCAGCTTGGGAGATATCTGGCACAAACGCTTCGAGGTCAACCTCTTCCATCTCAATATTGACTCTCACCACAAACTCCTCCCGCTACCCGACACAGGCCAATACCGAACTCGATCCTAGGCTCACTCGGTGTCCACTAACTCACGGCCTTCCGTAGTGATCGCGACGAGCCTGGAAAGTGACCTACCATACTTCATGCGAAATCCCCCACCGAGGAAGCTCGGGGGATAGAGTTCCCCAAGAGTGCAACCCTCCAAGAGGGTAGAGACTCCGCAATCGTAGAGCCGATCAACAAAACTGACAAACCTCAAGGCCTGATACTGATCGTTGAAGGTCCGCAGATGCGTGATACCCAGAAACCGAACACCCTCGAGCAGCGCACGGTAGAGCGCTGGGTGCACTCGGGCCAAGAGTGCATTGAGCTCTGAGAACTCAATGCACTCGCCCCCGGCTCTCTGCGCAAGTTCTCGAACGGTAGCCGCATCGAACGGTGACGACAGGCCAACGTCAAAGTTCCGCTGACGAAAGTCGGAACCCTCAAGGTGAAGGACCTCAAAGCTCGACCGAAGTTGTCCGATCTCTCGCTGAAAGTCCTCGGCTGCGAAGCGGCCGACACCGAGACGATCCGGAAGTGTGTTCGAGGTTGTCGCTATGTGCACCCCACCGTCGATCAGAGACCGACAGAGATTTGCGACAAGGACCGTATCGCCGGGATCATCGAGTTCAAATTCGTCGATTGCCACGAGACGACGGGCACTCAGGAACCTCCTTGCGACGTCAAAGCCCACAACTCCCACAAAAGCCGTGAGATCAGAGAAGGAGAGATACGCCTTCGGTACCTCAACTGCGTTGAAGAGAGCGACCAAAAGATGGGTCTTCCCGACGCCAAACCCACCGTCGAGGTAGACCGAACCCAACTCCTCAACTGCCTGGACCTTCCGTCCCCGTCGAAGTAGGCCTGCTTTACTCCGATGAGCAGGGGGTATCGAACTCTCAATCTGTCGCGCCAGGTGTTGGAGTCGGTCAACTACTTCGAGTTGAGAGGGAAACTCCGCAAGTGGATGGAAGTTCTCAAAGTTTTGATTGAGCCACCGAGAGGGAGGAGTCATTGCGGCGACCATCTCCTCAGCGGATTGGGTCGGTGTCCGCTCAGAGAGGGGAGGAAGGCGGTCCGCTATCATCACTGTTCACGGTAGCGTCACAGTAGTGATCCCCAAGCAAACCAGCAACGGACCGATTCAGCGCCTTCCACCGCCGCAGTGGCCAACACCTTCGACACCCAATTACGGAGACTGGAAACAGTGAATCGTCTGCGAGATCTCGACGATGAAGAGCTCGACCTGACGACCCTCGAAGAACACTATCCATCGCAGCCACTGCTTCGAGGCGTTCGAGTGAACATGGCGTGCTCGCTCGATGGCGTGATCGCACTCGATGGTCGATCGCAAGCGCTCTCAGGGAGGCTTGATAAGGTGATCTTTCGCTTTCTGCGTTCCACTGCAACTGCAATCGTGGTTGGGGCAGGCACAGCTAAGGCTGAGCGCTATGGTCCAGTAGCGATAGCGACCCCGTTTGCGCTCCACCGAGCCAAGATCGAAGGAGTTGCGCCTTCGCCACCGCTCGTGATCATCGGAACGTACCGAGAGCAAGACCTCAGCTGGCTCGAACGACTCCGGGACCCGTCAAATCCAACCCACATCGCCCTCTATGGCATGAGCTCCACAAGAAACCTCGGCGAGGGTCTCATCAACGACGCTCGCGACTTTGACCTTCAAACACCGGTTCCACTCGTCTCCCACTTGCTCAATAATGCTCCTTCACCTATCCTCTGTGAGGGAGGGCCGGGTCTCCTCACGACACTCATCAACGCGGGCCTCGTCGAAGAGATCTGCCTATCGCAGTCGCATCTCTTTGCAGGACGAAGTAGCGCCGTGCTTCTCAACGACCTTGACTCCGGGCCGATCCACCTAGCGCTCCAAGCCAGACTCGAGTCAACGACACACACTTTCACTCGCCTCACCATTGAGGACCGAGATCCAAGGCGAGCATCAGAGAGATCGATAACGCTCGGTGATATCCCGGCAGGCCCACTCGCAGACACCTCAATTTAAACACTGGTAGTTCAACACAGGAGAAGACATTGATTCGACGCCGACGACCACTAAGCCACGAGGAGATGCACAAACGTCTCCAAGAAGTTCAGACCGAGCTCGAGTCATATCTCGAACCGATCCCTTCCAATCTCGACGACGGCATCGTCCTCAACGGAATGCTAACCGCTACCGATCTCTACGAGCGACTCGATGCTCCGCAAGGGTGGTCTCTCCGCGGATTCTGTGACCTAGTTGGCGGTTTCGCTCTCGGAGATGAACGAGCCTCTTCCTCGCTCACCTTTCGACGCACTCTCTCGCTCTGCGACATAGGAACGGTCTATGCACGCTTCATCACCGCACACAATAGACCAGTCAATCTCGAATCTGAAAACGATCGCAGCCTACTTTTTCAAATACTCGAATCTCCAACGTTTGGCCTGAGCTATCCGCTCGTCGAACACATGGGCCAAAACCTCGCCACGAGAGTGGCCACAGCTCATACTCGTGGCGAGATTCCAGAACATCTCGAGCTCGATGCCCTCAAGACCGCCGTCCAAAAACTCAACGAGCAGCTCCACGTCGTTGGGTACGATCACCTCTGGAACGAAGCATTCTCTGCTCTCCGCTAAATTCTCTCGTGTCCACCGCCCTCGTCACACGGCTCTCATCCGTTACCAAGCACCAACGCGCTCTGCGCTCCTCGCGCGCCGCAAAGGGGCAAAGGACTAGCGCTTCGCCGACATAGCGGGCGCAACAAGTCGAGCTGCCTCAATCTCATCGATGCCGTAGGGAAGAATTGCGATCGCCGCCACATCGACCCCGGCCTGGAAATACTCATTGATACGCTCCCGACACTGATCAGGTGTGCCATGTACGATCAAGTCATCAACGACCTCGTCGCTAATTTCGCTCAGAGCAGCCTGACGATCGCCTTGAGCCCACGCTTCCCACATGCCACTGAGCTGCTTCGTCCGACCGAGCCACCGATGAAACTCCGCATAGACAGGCACGTTGAGATACGCAGCAATGGACCGACGGGCCAGCTTTCGGACCAAGCTAGCGTCGGATGACGGACAGACGAAGATGCGCGCAACGATCTTCTTGCCAGACCCTACGACCGGTACTATCTTCGCCGCATCAGCTGGGGAGAGCCAGTTCAAAATCGCGCCATCGGCCTCGCGTCCCGCCAGTTTTAGCATTCCTTCACGCAAGGCGGCGACGAGAATCTCTGGGGGCCTCTCTGGCACCACTGCTAACCGAAAACCGCTGATCGTAAAGCTCTCGTACTCCGCCACGATCCTCTCACCACTCCAGGCGGCTCGCAGAAACCGGACAACATCTCGGGTCCGTTGATAAGGACGGGCAAACTCTATTGCATTCCAATTCTCAACGATGACGTTCGAAGAGCTCCCGATCCCAAGTGAGAATCGACCTGGAGCCAGAGCGGCTAACGACGCAGCCTGCATCGCCAGAGTCGCCGGTCCACGACTGAACGACGACACGATTGCGGTCCCGAGCTTCAGCTCTGGGACACACTGGGAAGCTACTACCAGAGGGGTAAAGGCATCGCTACCATCGACCTCGGAGCTCCAGAGCTCCTCGTACCCCCACGACCGCAGTGATTCATAGATCTCCCTCTGTTCGTGGAAGGGTTTTGAGGCGAGCGGAATCGTCATGGCATAGGTCGACATGTCCTGAGCCTACCCCTTAACCGGAACACTCGCTCAACACCAAAGCCAAGAGAGGTCGACTCCGAAGTCATCGGAGACGACGAGCTAGCCTCGCAATGGTAGCGCAAGAAAGCTCTCGGTAGAGAGCGTTGAGTACGTGGGCGCCAGAGCCAATGCTCTCGCTCCCCGAACAAAGTAGACCGACGACCCTCCAGGGGGAGGTAGTGCCAGGACCCCTGAAGCTTGCATATTGAAGAGCTCTTGACCGTGATTCTCTCTCACGATGGGATTAACGGCCACAGAAGATGTTCCGCCTTGCGCCGTAATCGATCGATCGGAGATCGTCATAAGGTCTCCACCTCCGACCGGTAGCTCGACGGCCAGTCGACCAAAGACAGAGGTATCGCTCGTTGCTCCGGCAGACTCCTCTAATATCCAATCCTTCGCGGTCAACGGCGTCTCATCAGGTTCTACGAAGACGGAGGTAGAGGTCGCGACCGCGAGATTAGATGCGACGGCAGCGCCGATTCCTACGGCGCTCTTGTCTGTGACGGAGAGCACGAAGGCACCGTTCGCAGGTACGCCCGAGCTCGCCGAGAGAGGGACCGACAAGAGTGAGGCCGGCGCGAGTGTCACCCGAGTAATCGTCGGGGCGGCAACCACTCCGCTAGCGCTCGAGGAGGGCGCTTTCGACGAAAACGGCGTAACCGACAGGACCAGCGATGCGCTTCGATCCGAAGGATTCGCAAGAACCACCGTTGACTCGCTCCCTGGCGTCGACGCAACAAAAGGGAACTCCCACGACGGCGAGGGACGAGTGGTCGTGGGAGGGAAGGAGAGACCTGAAGCAAACTGATCCGCCCGCAGTACCGTCGCCCCCACCACGACTCGTCCCGACCGGGCTCGAACTTCAACACCACCAGCCTGCGTGGGAGCGAGCATCGAGGATGCCAAGACCCGGACTGTCTCCCCCGGAAGAACAACTATGCCCTGCAAGGAACTCGGGGCCGAGATCCCTTGGTCAGAGAGGGCGACCACGTCAACAACGGCGGTGGACGCAAAGGGATTGTAGATGGCCACAGTGGACGTATCCCCGTGCAAGGTAAAGAGCCCTGTCGACATCCAGAAGAAGCCCGGTGTAACTTGACATGGCTCCTGCTCCACGTGGCCCCCATAGGAGTACTGCAACGAAGCTACCGTTCTTCCACCGACCGTGACCAGCGTGACTCCCCCGGTAGATCTCCGAGAGAACTGCTTGAGAGTGAGGGAGAGAGAAGACCACGGTGCTACCTTTACGACCTCGGGTTTCTTCTGACTCAACGAACTCGAGGCCGAAACGGTCGCTTGGCGTGGCGACGCATTGAAAACGTCGACCGATGAAGAGGCCAACGATACCTCGCTCGGCAGCGACCACGTGCAGTACCAGGAAGACTCCTGTCCAACCGTTGACGCCACACTTGGAACAGCCAGGCCGGCCGCACCTAATGGCGCGCCAGATAGTGAGAACTGAAATCGATTCGGCACGCTATGACTGAAGCCGCCAACGACAGCAAACGAACCAAGAAGTAGTAACGCTATCGCTACCAAGTACGACCAGGTACGCGAGCGAGCTTCTTGCGACACGCCACGACGTAGTGTACGTCTCGCTCTTTTTCGAGGTGAGATTCCTTCACTCATCTGAGACCTCGTTGTAACCTTGTCTCGAACTTGAACTCTGGCCGCTACGACCTCGCTCTACCCGAGATGCCTCAACTACCTCTCCGTCAACGCCAGAGCCAGGCTCTGCGCACGTACCGTCGCTCTCGTCGGTCGATGGCTCAGTTTGGGGATCCACGACCGTTACCTCTGCCCCTAGAGAAGAGTCTTCATCGAACGACCTTGAGCTCCTACTCGTACTGCTACTACCACGAGACTGAGCGGACGAGCTACTACTCGTTCTCCGCGAAACCCGGATCTGAGGTAGATCAACTCGGATGAGCCAGGCGCGTCGCCGAAAGAAGGCTGCCATGACGAGTAGGAGTGAAGCCAACTGAACTGCGAGGCCAAAATATCGCAGCATGGTAGAGCTGAGCGTGGTCGAACCCACGTACCCGCGAACCGGCTCTGTGACTTCGAACGCTGCGACCGATGGATCAACGAGAAGCTGTCGCAAGTCGACCTGGCGTTCGAAGATCAGATCCAGATCTGTGCCGACAAAGAATCCTGGATTCGTGCTGGGCTGAGGTACTACGACGTACCGGACTCCGTAGCGCGCAAAGATCGAACCGAGCTGCACGTCGTTCCCGGCAATAGCCGACCGCAGAGCTCGTACGAGCGGCGCTGCGTCACCATAGCTCGCTGGTGCATACAAGGACCGAACATCGGGGATCGCTTGCGAGACCAGTGCAACAGAAAGCCCATTGGTCAGCTTCCATCCGCTCACTGGAAGTACACTCTGATCACCGAGCCACAGCACCGAGTTATTCTTAGGCAACGAGCCGACAAAACTCATGGAACGAGCGAATCCCGCAGTCGGCAACCCCAGACGCGCCGTCGTCAAAGGTCGAAGGGTCCCCACTGTGCCTACCAACAACGTCAGTGCTCCGACCACTCCAAGTACATGGCGAAAGGACAAGCGATGGCGCGGAAGGTCCTGCGTCAGAGCATCAACGCCGACGCCGACGGCCTGTGAGAGCAGTATCGCCATCATTGCCATTGGAGCCGCCAGGGGGAGCGGCGAACCGCCGAAAATTCCCGAAGTGTCAACGGCCGCAAAGAGCAGAAAAAAACTGTAGCCAATAACGAGTGAGCCCAAGATTGTAACTCGAATCCCTCGCACAAAGCTCATGGCAAGGAGTACAAAAACCAAGAATCCAAGTACTATCAGCGAGCCCCCGGTCCCCTGACCAGTGGAGAACTCCAAGAGTTTCAAGACGCTCAACCCATGAGGGGGTGTGGCGCCGAAGAGCCGCGCCATACCGACCGATGGGTTGAGGAGCGAGAGTGACCACGGAAGATCGAGCGCTACCGAGCTAACAACGACCACACCAAGCGCAAGAGCCGCACGACGACTCGAATCTCGAGACCCGCGAACCAAGGCCATAACCGCGTATGCCATCCCATAGAGCAAGAACGTGAGCAGAACCGAGGGTGAGACTGCGAGGGTCAAGGCCCCAAATAGCCCAGTTCCCAGATAGGCTCGTCGCTTCGAACGCCGAGAGGAGCGCTGTGCATCGAGGGATCGATGAAAACTCAGCACGAGCCACGGCAAGAGCCCCGTACTTGCGAGCAACATCAGGTAACTACCTCTCACAAAGAGGTCGCTCATGAGGGGAAGTAACAGAAATACGGCCGTTGTCAGTCGTGCGGCAGTGGATGATGATCGCCTTCGAGCAACTCGATACATCCCAGCTGCGCCGCCGATGATCGCTGCCGCAAGCAACAGGTGTTGCAGCGCTCCAGTAAAGCCTAACGTAACGACCCCAAAGAGACCAAGGATGAGATCGAGTGGAGGAGCAACCGAGCGTCCAGGAAGCAAGGATCCACCCGCACCGTCGAAATAGCTCCTGAACAGCGTTCCGAGCGAAGGAAATGGCGCAAAGGAGCCAAGAAGCGGAGATTTTCCGAAGAGGACGTCCCAAAGCGTTATGACCAATAGCAACGTTATGAACCAGAGCAGCACCTTCGTAGCCCTAGAAAGGAAGAGTTCGAGTGCACCGACGTTCGAGGCATCGTCAGATCCATTG
>JBMFXG010000098.1:0-9754 GCA_049964535.1 Acidimicrobiales bacterium
CCCACGACCCCCTGCTTGCAAAGCAGGTGCTCTACCAGCTGAGCTACATCCCCCTACTTTAAGTACTTTTCGAACTATGCATATCCCACAAAGCCGCCTAGAGGAACTCGCCGGACGAGTCGAGCGAGACCCTTAGGTGAATCAGCATACTCGTTCTCATCCATCAGAACCGACAGACCTATCACGGCTCTTCCAATACAGAATGACACCATAACTCCTACGTTTCAATCTCTGAGCACACCTCTCTCGACGAGGAACGCTCGTGAGACGCTCTCGACTTTTATCCACGCCGATCTCTCCTATGAACGGTACGGGCTCTCAGTGAGTTGGTAACACGTGAGGAGGAGGCTACGAATCTCCGCGTTCAAATGCACCCGGAGAAGCTCTGCGGTGTAAGCCGTCATCCCTATAAAACCCGTGTCAACACTTGACTCTGCTCCTCTCCTATACTAAGATTCGGATATTCAAATGTTTAGGAGGCTCTGTGATGTACGACTTGGCGATCATTGGTTCTGGAGGAGCAGGATTCGCAGCGGCGATAGCTGCAACCACACGAGGTCTCCGAGTGGTAATGGTGGAGCGGTCCACTATCGGAGGGACCTGCGTAAACGTTGGGTGCATACCCTCTAAAGCGTTACTGGTTGCAGCGGAGGCACGCCAAGCCAGCATCGAGGGTCGTTTCCCCGGAATTGTTACATCCGGGGGACCAACAGATATGTCCGCACTCGTCGGCGGGAAGTCCGAGATCGTAGAGATGCTTCGGCACGAGAAGTATGAGAATCTTGCCGAGACCTACGGATGGGATCTCCTCCACGGCGAGGCACGATTTGTAGAGGGTCCTGCACTCATAGTAAATAAAGAGCTGGTCGAAGCAGAGCAGTACCTCATTGCCACGGGCGCTACTCCATGGATTCCCCGAATTCCTGGTCTTGAGGAGGCAGGATACCTTACTTCAACCACCGCACTATCCCTCGACAAACTACCGGACTCTCTCATCGTTGTCGGAGGCAACTACGTCGGATTAGAGATCAGTCAGACCTTTGCGCACCTCGGTAGCTCGGTGACCCTCATCGAGTCGCTGGACCGTCTCGCCCCGAACGAAGAGCCAGAGCTATCGGAAGTGATAACCGGTGTTCTGAAGGACGAGGGAGTCACCGTACTGACCTCTACGACACTGATCGAGGTCTCCAAGAGAGACGACAGAGTACTTGCACGGCTTGCGAACGGCGACCTGCTGCACGCAGACGCTATCTTGATGGCCACAGGAAGAAGACCGGTCACGGCTGAGCTAAACCTTGAAGCGGTCGGCGTTGCTCTCGGCCCTCTCGGAGAGGTCATCGTGAACGGCGGGCTTCAGACGACCAACCCACGAATCTGGGCAGCTGGCGACGTCACTGGTGCTGCGCAGTTCGTGTATGTCGCAGCGGCTCACGGAACGATGGTCGTCGAAAACGCCTTCGATGCCGCCGGCCGCAGTGTCGACTACCAAAATCTACCCCGAGTGACCTTTACAACGCCAAACCTCGCAGCAGTCGGCCTCACCGATGCCCAAGCTGAGGCCGCCGAGCTGAACTGCGTCTGTCGCGTACTACCGCTCGCTTATGTACCGCGAGCGGTCGTCAACCGGGATGATCGAGGGGTCGTCAAGATCGTCGCCGAAGAGTCAACCGGGCGAGTCCTCGGAGTACACATCGCTGCTGCGAACGCAGGAGATATTATCCTCGCGGCGACCTATGCTCTTCAAGCCGGCATGACCGTAGACCAACTAGCTACTACCTGGACACCGTACTTAACTATGGCCGAAGGGCTCAAGCTTGCTGCTCAGTCGTTCAAAACCGATATCGCTAAGCTATCATGTTGCGCAGCATGATACTTTCCGAAAGTTCCGAAAAGTCCGCACCGGCGCCTTCGCCAACAACTCATCGAGCAAGCAGCGAGCCCCCTGAGCTCGCTGGGCGCGAGTTGCTTGCACGTTTTTATCGCGCACTAGGAGACCCTACCCGACTCGCCCTCTTAGAGTTCTGCGCCGAGAAACAACGCACCGGCACTGAGTGTGTCTCGCACGTTGGACTATCCCAAGGAAGGGTCTCCGCTCACCTCGCCTGCCTTGTCTCTTGTGGATTAGCGACTGCTCGTCGGGAAGGTCGATTTGTCTTCTATGAAGTTACCAATCCGGAAGTCATGAAACTCATCACGAACTCGAGAAGTATCGTTTCAGACCATTACGCATCCATAGCGGCCTGCGCTCAAGTCGACTAGTCGTCCGCACTGCTCGGAGCGGCTCACTTCTTATCGCTCCACGCCGCCGAAACCCCGAGAGAAGTTTCTGCTTTCCCTTGCTAGGTTGACCGATGATATCTACCGCCAACTACTCGTTGAGAGCACGTTCCATTCCCTTGGACGATAGTTCAACACCAGAGATCTCCACCAAGAAAAGTCCTCCCTCTCGTATCGAATCCACGAATCGATTCTGAGACTAAACCTCAGCGCGCGAAGTGATCCTCTTTTTTACTCTTCAAGTGAAGGCCGATATAAGAAGCTGTTCGTAAAATAATTCCTCTACAACCTTAGATTCCAAGATTCCACCTGTGTTGATTCGGTAGACTTGTGTGATGTCAACTCGATCAAAACCAGCCTCGAAAACCTGGAGATCAACACACGGCGACCTGACAGATGAAGAGTGGCTCCTCATCTGTGATCTCTTTCCAAGCTACACCGGTAACGGCGAGATAGGACGTCCTCAAACGGTAGCCAAACGTGATGTGATCAATGCCATTCTCTATGTGGCTGCAACAGGATGTCAGTGGAGAGCACTGCCCTCAAACTACCCCAACTGGAATACCGTCCATCGCTACCATCTGAGGTGGTCCAAAGATGGAACCTGGAAGCGTGTTGTCGAGCGACTCACAAAGATCGTACGAGAGCACGATGGACGAGACCCTGATCCCTCTGGATCAGTCATCGATGCTCGAAGTGTTAGAGGAGCCTGCACGGTAACGAGCTCCACCAGGGGATATGACGCTGGCAAGAAAGTCTCAGGGAGGAAGACGTTCGGGATAGTGGACACAATGGGGTTACTCCTTGGCGTTGTGGTTGTCGCTGCATCTGTATCGGACAACGCAGGGGGCATCTTGGTCACCCACCAAGCTAAAGAGCGATCAGAACGTCTTTCAAAGATCTTCTGCGACTCAGGTTTCAAGAAGACCTTCATCGACGAATGCCGAAGACATCACATCTCCACTGAGGTCGTACGTAGAATCCACGCCCATCACTTCGAAGTGCTCCCCAAACGTTGGGTTGTGGAGCGAACGTGGTCATGGCTAATGAACAACCGACGTCTACAGATCGACTACGAAAGAGATCCACGGATCAGCGAAGGCTTCATATGGGCAGCCCATGCAAGGATGCTGCTCAGGCGCTTGACTGAACCGACCACCTCGTGATCGCGCTGGGTAGATTTTCGCGACAGCCTCTAAGCGAGACGGTGCAGCTAAGCTCGCACTACGCCATCAGGCGCTCTCCGGAGAGCTCCTTCCTACGACCGAGAGGGTTACGACCGTGACCGGAGCAATTATTGTCCATAACGCCTTGCGAGATAGCCTCGAGCTTCTCTTCGTCATCGCAATCGGTGGCACCCTCGTCAGCACAGTCCGTAACCTCATACACGGTCACGTTCATCCGTTAATCTGCCCCACGTGCCAGAGGCCTACTGCAAGGGCGTACCCACGCTGTCGTCACTGTGACTCACCCCTTTAGAGCAGCCTCCGCAGCTACCACTGGATTTTGAAGTGGTCGTAGAATGGAAGATATGGACCTCACTCGCCTTGGAACCTCACGTCGATCGCTTCGACTCAAAGCTATGGTCTCCGTCGAGGTCACAATATGACCTACTCTTCTACGAGAGTGCTTGACCATCGATTCGGCCCAGCCGTAGCCGACAGAGATGATCGTGAGAGCGTCGACTCTATGCAATCACTGGTCGTTCGTGTCGAAGGGTCACGAATCATGCGTGCAGCTATCGGGAGAGCTCCCGAGGATCGACACAACACAACTTCTTCGCCTACGACCGATGAGTTCTCTTCCTTCATCCTTGCGACCGATATCTCCAAAGATTCTCGTCAACAACGGCCCGGTCGATCGAGAGCGATGATCGCACAGGGAGCTGACACTACCCATGTCTGGAGGCCGAGCCGACCATATGACAAGAGCGATACGCGCACCTGGCCAGCCAAGGGAGTGCTCCGATGAAGAGTTCAAAATCCAATGCTTTGCCACCCTCCGACGTAAAGTCACCATTTGTCCAAAACATGTTCGACACCATTGCACCTACGTACGACCTGGTCAATAGAGTCATGACCTTCGGGCTCGATCAACACTGGCGACAGCGAGCACTACGCGACCTCGGTGTTGGTGCCACAACGACAATGCTTGACGTAGCGTGTGGCACCGGAGATTTCCTTACGCTCGCTCAAACCAGGACGCAACGCTCTGTCGGCATCGATTTTTCGCACGGTATGCTTCGCCGGAGAACGACCGTAGCTCCGGTCGTTCAGGGATCTGCAGTGCATCTCCCTTTCGGTACTGCGACCTTTGATGCTTTAACGTGCGGCTTTGCAATTCGAAACTTCACCGATCTCGACAGTGTCTTTGCCGAATTTGCGCGGGTACTGCGCCCGGGCGGTTCCATCGCCATATTGGAAGTAGCAATACCATCGAGCTCCATCGTTCAGTGGCTACACGATCGGTACTTCAACGGACTCGTACCCTTGATCGGTGGACTCCTCTCGCACTCGAAGGATGCGTACCACTATCTTCCTCAATCGGTCACCTATCTCCCAACGTCAGATCAATTTCTCGAGCTCTTCACTTCGAACGCTTTCGCTCCGCCTCGAGTTACCACACTTGGTTTCGGTGCATCCCAACTACTGACCTCAACTCGACTCGGTCTCGTGCCGTGAACACCCCACTCGACCAAAGAACAGAACACCAGGCCGTGCTGCTCCTCGATCTCCTGCGCGCTGCGGAGCACAGCGGCGTCCCAACCTTCCTACTCCAGCTCGCAGACGAGCTGGTGGTAGGGCTCGGCATCAAGACTCAGAACACAGTCTCAATCCGGGAGCTAGCAGAGCTGCAACGCAGTGCCGACACAGCCACGAAGGACACGGAGGGCCGAAGCGTTCGATTCGTTACCGTTCCCTTTGACCCTCTCGAACTCACGACCGTGGTAGAACCAGTCATACTCCTGCGAGCACCTGAACTCTACGGACCTATCCAGTACGGTCAAGTGAGCATCCCAGCTAAAGATCGCGCGGCCGTCGATCTCTGGACGACGCTCTCTACCTGCGCATCGCAGCTCGAGAGTGAGCCGACTGACCTAGGCCCACTGCTTGGAGAGGCAGTGCAGGACGATAACCTGCGAAAAGCCTGGTCCGAACTGTTTCACGGCGCGAAGGAACTACTCAATGAGAATTTCCTTCAAAAAATCGTACTTTCACAAGAGATCTCGGCTCCGATTACTCCAGACTTCACGAGCGTCCGAGCACTACAGAGACTCCAACGTTCACATCCCAACGCCCACCTCTACTTTTTCGCCAACCAGCTCGGTGCATCACCGGAGCTCATTGTGTCGAAACGCGGACGGAGTATTCGCTCGACGCCCCTCGCCGGGACCCGCCGCAAGGACGAGCTTGAAGAGCTCATGCACTCCTCGAAGGATCGCGCAGAACACGGTTTTGTCGTAGAGCACATTATTGAGAAGCTCCTCGAACTCAACTGTAGCGTCGACTTAATGGACCCCGATTTAATCGATCTCGGAGACCTCGTCCATATCCGGTCACGCATCGACGCGACAGCACCAGACATGAGTCACACTATCTTTGATTTCATCGCAGCGATCGCTCCCACCCCGGCCATTGCGGGCACCCCAACCCGCCGTGCCATCGAAGCGATTCGAGGCCTCGAAGGATCCGTTCGGGGGACGTATGGCGGACTCGTCGGAGTGGTAGAACCGAACGGCGACGGAGAGTTCTACCTAGCAATTCGCGGACTCGAGCGCCGAGACTCCCACGTCTTCCTTCGCTCCGGTGTCGGAATTGTGGCAGATTCCAACGAGGACGCAGAGTTCGAAGAGATTCAGGCGAAACTCGCCACAACCTACAGACCGTTGCGAACGTCTCGGTGAGGGCCGTGGGAGTTTCTCACGGTGCCATGCAGAGTGGACGAGCTAGAGGTAGGAGCTCTTTACGATGCCTGAGCTAACTTTCGCCGCTGACGCCGTATGCGACGAATGACTCGCCGCTCCTCCTCGTCCTTACCGCCCCATATGCCGTACTCTTGATTCGTACGCAGGGCGAACTCAAGACACTGATCGACAACTGCACACCGGAGACAGACCGCCTTGGCAGCGGCGATCTGGATCTCGGCATCTCCGGTCACACCAACGGGAAAAAAGAGATCGAGGTCTTCGCTCGCACAACGGGCCTCGGCACGCCAATCCTCGTAGTTCCAAGTCGCCAACTTTGACGAGTCCATCGAGAGGTCTCCTCCAAACGGGCTTATAGAGGGCCCATTAACCTTGACAACCCCCTCGTCAAGGAACGCTTCTTCCGAAAGACACACCCACATCCCACTGTGTCTCTCACTATCATCACTACCGCCACACGCGAACTCGCCAAAGGGTATCGGTCATATCCAATCTCGGAACGACCTCAAATACCGACCAACTAAGTCAAGTTCAATACAAGTTCACGTATTGTTTACACTAGCCATCCTACGATTTAGTCATGTTTATTTAACAATATTTCTCAGCGATTTCTTCCATCGCAAAATGAGATCGGCATGTAAACGTTGACGTACGCAGAGACCGATAGTGAATGCCAAAAAATCAAGAAAGAAGATCCTGCTCAAAGAGCACAAATGCGATTCGAGAACCTCCACCTCGCGTGCTCGCACAGCTTACTGAACAAAAGATCAGCTACTGGGAACCCCTCGCAGGGACACAAGAAGCACCAGCGAGCGATGATCAAAGCTGCTCCTCCGAGCCCTCGGGCTCTGCGCCAACGCAGTAGCCAGCCTGCACGACCCATACGCAGCGACACGTTCCGTAGCTACTACAGCGACGCTTCGATACCTCGCTCTGAGGTAACCCAAAGTACCAATGCCGAAGGTCGGACCTCTTCCCTACACATGGCTCCCTACGAACCTTCGATGTCGTTCTTCCGAGGTACAACCTCTCGTCCGACAGTGCGCCGCTATCGAATGAACTCTACTGCTTGAAGCGTACGCTCGTCTTGCACTCTGAGATCTCACGAGCCATCGCCCTCGCTCGAGGCCGAGGTGGAGTCACTGACTGCCGAGCGAAAGATGGACTCGCTACGTGCTAAAACTATGAGCGAACAGGCAAGCCCTATCAACGCAGCCAAGCCCCAGAGAAGATTCTGCGACGGGAAAAGTGGCTCACCGACCATGAAGCGTCCGAGGACCATGGCTACCAGAGGTTCACCCACGGTCAAGATCGGAAGAACGAGCTTGAGTTCACCGAATTGAAAGGCGCTCTGTGTCAACAACAACGACAGTGGTGCAGAGGCCAATAGTATCCAAAGCTGATAGCCCGTGAGAGCATGCACTACGCCGACATCGATTTGGAGGCCGACCTCTCGTTCCAAGACTGAGGCACAGCCGAGAGAGAGGGCTCCAAAGCCCGCTACCAACAGCGTTGGGAGGCGTTCCTTCGTCCTCTTTGCCACCAGATAGAGAATCGCACAGCCTCCGAAAACGATAAGAGAGACCAGGACTGTGAGACTCGACGAGACAGCCTCGGTCGTACTCGTACCGCGCAGTACAACGAATGCGGTTAGCAGTAGTGCGACTGCGAGGGTTGCAAGGAGTTCAACGACTGAGAGTGATCGACGTGCAAGCCGACGCTCGATCACGATTGCAAGAACTAATCCAAGAGAGAGAACAGGTTGGACGACAGAGATCGGGCCAAAGATCAGAGCAACGAACTGACCTGCTATCCCTACAACATCGAAGCCAATACTCCAGAGGAAGTCGACGGAGCGAAAAAGTCCCGTCAGAAGGCCGATCGACATATTGAGATGTTCAGCTTGAGCGCGACTCGCCCGATATTGCCCTACGGACGCACAAGCGAAACCGATTGCAGATATCAAAGCGAGGCTAACAACCACGTAATTTGAGTATAAGCTGTGAACGATGGCAAAAAGGATCTTGGTGGTGTCGGCGCGAATGGGCGCAGGGCACGATGGCGCAGCACGGGAGATCTGTAAGAAGCTCGACGCCTACGGATACGAGACCAAGATCGTTGACTTCCTTGACGCTTCTCCTATCGCCGGGAAGATCCTGTACGACACCTATCACTTCCAAATGGAGCGTTCTCCTTGGACCTACTCGGCCATGTACTGGGCCTGGTCCAAGTTCAACGTGCTCACACGAGTGACGACTCTCATCTTCGGACTCCTCTTCGAACGACGCCTGCGTCAATGGGCGACCGAATACCAAGCCGACGCTATCGTTTCAACCTATCCATTCGCGTCGGTCGTATTGGGAAGGGCTCGACGCAAACGGATCAACCCTCTGCGGGTACCGGCGATCACCTTCCTCACTGACTTTGCGGTTCATCCTCTCTGGGTCCACGAAGGAATCGACGAGCATGTGTGCGTATCGCCCAGCGCGGCTTCAGGTGTGCGTCACCTACTGCAATCTCCAAGGATCTCCGTTTCCGGTCCCTTCGTCAATGAAGAGTTCTTTACCATACGCAAGAAGGCCGCCCTCCGAGAAGAGCTCTCCCTCCCGACGGAGGAGACGGTCGTCATTCTCTCCGCTGGTTCTTGGGGCGTTGGTGATATCGAATCTACGTATCGCGCACTCACTCAAGAGCCAGGCATCTATCCGATACTCATCTGTGGGCGCAATGAAGTCCTCTATCAGCGGATTCACAAGGTGCCAGGGGGACGCGCAATAGGGTGGACCGACAGAATGGTCGACTACCTGACCGCTGCCGATGTCGTCGTACAGAACGCCGGTGGACTCACCGCACTCGAAGCCTTCGCTACAGGTACCCCGGTCGTCTCGTACAAACCAATTGCGGGCCACGGCCGTGACAACACCAAGCGCATGCAGCTCAGCGGAGTCACGCTTTATGCTCGCCATCACAGCGACCTCCTTGCTGCTATTCATCAAGCAGTGGAACGTCGAGAGACTCTGACGACCAACGCTCTTTCACTCTTTGACCCTGAGCCAGAACGATATATCCACAACGCTATTGAGAACGCGACCCCAGTCCCAACCCCTCCCGACCTACCTCTGAGACCGTCACGCGTACTCAGTCGGATCGCAGTTAGTGCTCTCATGCTGCTCGTTGCGAGTAACCTCGCTGCAGATCTCGTCGGAGCACGAGGTCTCAACGTCGCTTCCGCATCCGTACAGCTCCCCTACGTCTATTTAGCTGTGCTGCCGACTGCGGCCGACCTACGATCACCGGCGGTTGAGCAGGCATTAGTTACCAACGACATCTCAGCTATTGTCCCACTCTCGTTGGCCCGACTCGCTCCTCATGGGGTTCGCACCTTTGCTCGCGATGGCATCACTTTGATCAACGGCGGCTCGACCGACGACGCTGCGCTACACCTCCTACTGCCCATCAACGCAGCGGCACAGACCTATGCAGCTCTCAAAGCCATCACCGGGCACGTTCTCCCGGTCTATCTTCCTCAGGAACACTTGAACGGGGTAGACC
>JBMFXG010000099.1:0-9680 GCA_049964535.1 Acidimicrobiales bacterium
CCAGTAGTGGTCTTCGGATTCGAGACCGAAAGCCTGAGTGGATGAAGCGTAAGGTCGCAATGGGCGAGGAGTATCGGAGCCTCAAAGGTCTGCTGCGTCGATTCTCTCTCACAACGGTCTGTGAGGAGGCTGGCTGTCCTAACATCTTCGAATGTTGGGCCGATGGGACTGCCACCTTCATGATCAATGGAGAGCGCTGTACCAGAGCGTGCGGGTTCTGTCTCGTTGACACTTCGAAACCTCTTCCCATAGACCAAGACGAGGCTCGAAGAGTCGCTGAAGCAGTTACGGAGATGGGTCTACGCTTTGCCGTGATCACTGCCGTGGCGCGCGATGACCTTCTCGACGGTGGAGCCTCTGGATTCGTGCGAACAATGGAAGCAATTCGTTCGCTCGACCCATCGGTTGGCATTGAAGTTTTGATACCAGACTGTAAAGGCGACGTTGATGCTTTAGAGTCGATTTTCTCCGCACGTCCAGATGTCTTGAATCACAACATCGAGACTCCACTTCGACTGCAAAAAGCGGTTCGTCCCTCAGCTAGCTATGCTAGATCGCTCTCGGTGCTCGCTCGTGCAAAAGGGGCTGGGTTGGTAACGAAGTCAGGAATCATCGTTGGCTTGGGTGAGGAGATAGATGAGGTCTTTGAAACCATGGCCGACTTACGAGCGGTAGGAGTCGAGATCCTTACCGTCGGCCAGTACCTTCGTCCTACCTCGCGGCACGCTCCAGTGATGAGATACTACCAACCTGAGGAGTTTGAACGGATCAAGGATTTCGGGTCGTCCCTTGGCTTCCGGCATGTGGAAGCAGGTCCGATGGCGAGGTCGTCCTATCACGCGAGACAGGGTTCGGAGTCTGTGGAAGGTGTCCTCGTTTCGCTGAGCTGATCTCAACGCTTGCTCAAGTATTGTGACACGGTCCGGGTGAGCAGTTCTCAATCTTGCGAACTTTAACGTTGGTTGCTGGACCGGTACGAGACTGCGAAGGATTCGAGAGCTAGCGTATGAACAGGTCTTATAGTTTGTGTCGTTCACGATGAAGAGGCGCTACTGCTCTGGTCGAAGTCTGTTTAGCTTTCGTGGGAAGCAGCGGAAGAATCTCTTGCTAGCCTTGAGAACATGATTGATGCGTCGGTAGTGGGCTCTCTCGATTTGGTTCTTAAAGAGCTTGGCAAGGTAACTGAACGTGACTACATTGCGACGTACGAGAAACGTCTCCAGAGTTTCATGGCTCAGATGACTGCAACAAATGTTGACGCTGCGGTGCTGACCTTTGGGGCTGAGGTGCCGTGGCTCATAGGATACGAGCCGATGCCCCTCGAACGAGTCACGGCTCTCGTCCTTCGCCATAACGAGGCACCCGTCCTTCTTGTCCCTGAGATTGAAGCTCCTCGGGTCCGTATTCGTGGTGATCTGTTTGAACTCTTGCCCTGGCGAGAAGGCGCCGATCCCTTTGAATTGCTCGAACGTCGACTCCAAGGGGCTCGAGAGGTAGTCGTATCGGATCGCGGTTGGAGTGCATGGACTCTTACCCTGATGGAGCGGTTAGATCCATCGACGCGATTTCAACGAGCGTCACTACTGTCTACTCCGATTCGTCGCAAAAAAGACGACGTAGAGATGTTGACTCTCGCTGCGGCTGCAGCAGCGGCGGATGAGGTTGCGCTCCTCTTGCAAGGTGGTGAGATACGCTTTCGGGGACGAACGGAGCGTGACCTTTCGGACGAGATTGGTCGCCGACTCGTAGCCTTTGGACATCGGCACATCAATTTTGCAATTGTTGGTTCAGGCCCTAACTCTGCATCTCCTCACCATGAGGCCTCTGATCGGACGATGGCGAGTGGAGACTTTGTCGTCTGTGACTTTGGTGGAGCGTTCTGCGTCAACGACGAGCCGGGGTACTGCTCGGATACGACGCGCACCTTTTCTATCGGGGAGCCGCTAGCCGAGAGTCGGGAGTTATTCGAGGTGCTCTATCGCTCCCAGGAAACTGTTCGAAGAGATCTCAGACCGGGTATGACTTTGGAGGCGGCCGATCAACTCGCTCGTAGCGTGATCGATGAGGGTGGATTTGGGGACTATTTTATCCATCGACTCGGTCACGGCATCGGCCTGGAGGAGCACGAGGAACCCTATCTAGCTCCAGGCGTAAGGGGTACTCTCGAGGTTGGAGACGCCTTCTCAATTGAACCTGGTATCTATCTATCCGGGCGTCTCGGGGCGAGAATCGAAGATATTGCCGTTGCCACCGAAGATGGGGTTATCTCGCTGAACACTTCACCGCGTACCTTGACGGTCGTTGACTGATTGTCGACTGATCGTCAAGGTACGTCAGCACAACCGCTAAGAGACGTCCCTTTCGATGGCCTACCCTAGGCGATGAAGTACTTCGCCTGGGGGTGGTGAACGATGATCGCCGTGGTGCTCTGTTCGGGATGGAGCTGGAAGCCTTCACTGACCGAGACCCCAATGCGATCTGCTTGAAGGAGCTGCACGACGGTCTCATTGTCTTCGAGGTTAGGGCATGCGGGATAGCCCCAGGAGTATCGCCCTCCGCGATACTGCTGCTTGAAGAGGCCGGAGAGAGTTGGACCGTCTTCATCGCTAAAGCCCCACTCTTGTCGTATTCGAAAATGCCAGTATTCGGCGAGAGCCTCGGCCATCTCAACTCCGAGCCCATGAAGATGCAGATAGTCTTGATAGGCGTTGGCGCTGAAGAGCTCTTGGGTTCGTCGGGAGACCTCAGGTCCCTGCGTGACGACGTGAAATGCGGCGTAGTCGCGCTCTTCGGAGTCGATTGATCTGTAGAAGTCTGCGATACAGTAGAACGGTTCGCGATTTTGCCGGGGGAAGGTGAAGCGAGCGATCTCTTCTTTTCTGCTCTCGTCTTCGAAAATGACTAAGTCATTTCCTTCGCGTCCAGCGACAAAGTATCCATAGGCGACCATGGGTGTTAGGACCTGCTGGGCAGTGGCTTTTTCTAGCTCTACTCGCAAGACGGAGCGTAGTCGTTCTTTAAATTCAGCGTCAGACTCGCCGCCTTGGGGCCGGTAGCCCCACTGGTGTCGGAAAAGCGCAGTTTCGTTGATGTACGTAGCGATCTCTTCTATCGCAAGGCCCTTGACGATCTGAGTGCCGAGAAATGGCGGTGGAAAGATCTTGTTCGTGGTGTCGATCTCCGGTGAACGTTCGGTAGAGGTAGCGAAAGACGGTTCCAACGATCTGATGCGGCGCTGAACTTTGCTCGTGCTCGGCACTCGACCGAACGAATCATCCTCCCCGCTTTGTTCGATCTCCAAGAGACGATTCATGACAGCGAGACCCTCAAATGCGTCCTTGCCATAGAAGAGCCGACCCTTATAGATCGATCGCAAGTCTCGCTCTACATAGGTCCGAGTGAGCGCCGCACCGCCCAAGATGACGGGGAATCGCTCGAGCGACTGCTCGTTGAGCTCCTCAAGGTTGTCTCGCATGATGAGCGTAGACTTCACAAGGAGCCCGCTCATCCCAATCGCGTGGGCGTCGACCTCAAGAGCGGTTCGAATCATTTCGCCAATTGAGACCTTGATCCCGAGGTTGAAGACTTCGTAGCCGTTGTTGGTCAAGATAATATCCACGAGATTCTTGCCGATGTCGTGGACGTCCCCCTTGACGGTCGCAAGAACGATTCGTCCTCGTCTCTGACCTTCGTTCTTCTCCATATACGGCTCAAGGAACGCTACTGCTAGCTTCATCGTTTCGGCCGAAGAGAGTACGAAAGGCAGCTGCATGGTGCCGGCACCAAAGAGCTCTCCGACCTCTTTCATGGCTTCGAGTAGAATCTCGTTGATGATCTCTAAGGGGAGAAGTCCTTCGTTGAGGGCCTGCTCGAGGTCATCTTCGAGACCTCTCTTATTACCGTCAACAATCCGTCGATAGAGTCGCTCTCGAAGAGGGAGTACGGCGATATCTACTTGCTCGGATTGAGATCCGTCTTGGCCTTCGAAGATTTCGATGAGACGAGAGAGAGGATCGTAGTCGGGGGTTCTACGGTCGTAGATGAGATCTAGGCAGGTCTGGCGCTGTTCCTCGGAGATCTTGCCAAGTGGAATGATCTTTGAGGGATGGGCTATCGCTGCATCGAGTCCGTTGCGTCGGCATTCGTCGAGAAAGACGGAGTTGAGAACTTCCCGGGCGGCAGGGCGGAGGCCGAAGGAGATATTGGAGAGTCCAATAATCGTAAAGCTTCCAGGAAGATTTTCTTTAATCTCTTTGATTCCTGCGATCGTTTCCAGGCCGTCTCGCCTTGATTCCTCCATACCTGTTGATATCGGGAGAACGAGCGGATCAAAGATCAGATCTTCTGGGCGTAGTCCGTAGCGAGTCGTGGCTAACTCATAGATTGCCTTGGCAGCCCGAAGCTTCCACGCAGCGTCGCGTGCCTGTCCGACTTCATCAATACACGTGCAGACCACGGCCGCACCGTAGGTGGCAGCGAGGGTGAGGAAGGCGTCGAGTCGAGTGCCAGGTCCCGCACCGTCTTCAAGATTAACGGAGTTGATGATCGGTCGCCCTCCGAGCCACTGTAAAGCCGTCTCGACGACATCGGACTCTGTCGAGTCGATCATGATCGGGAGCGTCGACTGTGTGGCCAGGCGTGAAGCGAGGATGTCCATAATTGCCACACCGTCCGATCCGGTGTAGTCAACGCAGAGGTCGATGAGGTGAGCTCCATCTCGCGTCTGCTCCTGCGCGATCTCGAGACAGGTATCCCAGTCTTCGTCGAGCATTGCCTCGCGAAAGCGACGTGAGCCATTTGCGTTGGTACGCTCTCCAACTGCGAGATAGCTCAAGTCCTGGTGAATCTCGACAGAACTATAGAGGGACGAGACTGAGGGCTCCATCTCGATAGATGAGCGCTGGATCTCTAAATCTCGCGTTGCCGCCACGACGGCCTCTAAATGAGCTGGCGTGGTTCCGCAGCACCCTCCAATGACAGAGACTCCGAATTCTGAGACGAATCGCCGATGGTATTGAGCTAATTCGGTCGGTGTGAGGTCGTAGTGCATCGCCCCGTCAACGACCGAAGGCAGACCGGCGTTCGGCAGGCACGAGATTGGTATGGCAGTGTGTTGGGAGAGGAACCGGAGGTGTTCACTCATTTCCTTTGGACCGGTGGCGCAGTTGATTCCGAGCACATCGACCTTCAGCGCGGCGAGCGAGGTGAGAGCAGCACCGATCTCGGTTCCTGGCAGCATTCTTCCGGTGAGTTCGATAGTTACTTGCACCTGAAGTGGAACCGAGCGGCCACTTGCGGTCATTGCTCGTCGTGCAGCGATGACTGCGGCCTTGGCGGTAAGGAGGTCGAACATCGTTTCAATGATGATGAGGTCAACCCCTCCATCAAGGAGACCTCGGCACTGGACCTCGTACGAATCGCGGAGATCGGCGAAGCGAATCTGTCCGAGCGAAGGGAACTTGGTTCCAGGTCCCACGCTTCCGGCGACGAAACGGGGATGGCTCTTCGTTGTATAGCTCGTCGCTACCTCTCGTGCGATCGCGGCTGCACGTCGGTTGATCTCGTAGCTCTGCGCGGCGAGGCCATACTCGTTGAGCACGACGGAGAAGGCACCGAAGGTATCGGTCTCAACGACATCCACTCCGACCTCTAAGAAGGAAGCGTGAACTCCCGCAATTGCGTCAGGACGGGAGAACACCAGGGCCTCGTTGCATCCTTCGAGAGAGGGTCCGCCGAAGTCGTCTTCGTTGAGGTCGAGGAGCTGTAGGTTCGATCCCATAGCTCCGTCGAAGATTACGAGTTCTCGCCCGACAAGGTCGAGGTATTGTGTCACCCCTCTGAGGCTAGTTGATCTGCTGTCGAGCGTTTACCACTAGCCTCCTTGAAGCGTGAAGATCTATACGAGAAAAGGTGATGACGGTACCACCGGCTTACTGTATGGGGGGCGGGTGTCAAAGCGATCCGTGGCCATTGAGTTGAATGGTGCGATCGATGAGGCACAGTCGGCGATCGGTGTCGTTCGGGCTGGATCGGACGATTCCGAACTCGGTCCGCTCTGTGTGCACCTCGAGAGCGATCTCTGGATCGTAATGGCCGAGGTTGCCACGCTGCCATCGAATCGGACAAAGCTTGTGCCCGGTTCTTCGATGGTGAGCAGTGAGATGATCGAGTTTTTAGAGCATGAGATCGATCATCTCAGCGACCTGGTGGAGATGCCGACCGAGTTCGTCGTTCCGGGTGAGACTATGACCTCTGCGAGGCTCGACGTCGCAAGAACTACGGTTCGACGAGCTGAGCGGATAGCGGTCGATTTCGTTGACGAGGTCCATGATTCGCTCGTTGGAGCGTACCTTAACCGGCTATCCGATCTCTTGTGGATTATGGCTCGTTGGCAAGAGACAACGCATCTCAAAGTGAGAGACGCTGAGCGAAAGGGGTATTGAAGAGTGGGTACTCGAGTAGAGGTGATCGTCGCTGCAGAGGATGAGGCGCCGTCCTTTGTTCTTGTGAGTGGACCTGGTGAGGACCGTGAGATTGGGGTTTCAAGGGCTCGCATTGAAGACGGAGCGATCGTCTGGGATATAGGAGCTGGCGAGCTATCCGCTTTGACGAACGAGAAGCTTCGCCGAATTGGTTCTGGGCTGATACGAAGAAGTGACGTGAGTGGTAGTGTTCGGCTTGACGTGAGTTCGATCACTGGGTACGGAGTCGAGAAGCTTGCGCAAGCACTGACTGAGGGTCTGCTTCTTGGAGGATATCGATTCGATCGTTATCGAACCTCTTCGAGCCTGCCACAGTCCTCGGCGAGGGCGAGGGTTACCGTTGCTCTGGTTGGCTCGCCACAAGACCGGGAAGCATTGCAAGCTGGCATAGACCGAGCGGTGACTCTCTGCGACTCGGTTATGGTCGTTCGTGATCTCGTGAATGAACCGCCTTCGGTGATGACTCCTCGACGCTTTGTTGAGATGGCGGAGGAGATAGCAAGCTCCCAGCAGCTCGAGGTTCGAGTCTGGGATGAGAACGATGCCGCAAGAGAGGGGCTTGGTGGCCTTTTGGGGGTGGCGAGAGGATCCAACGAGCCCCCCAGAATGCTTCGTCTGCACTACGTTCCGAGAGATGGAGGCCAAGGTCCGAAGATTGGACTGGTGGGCAAGGGTATCACTTTTGACTCCGGTGGCCTCTCCTTGAAGTCGGGTACGGGCATGATGGCTATGAAGGGTGATATGGCAGGTGCCGCGATTGTTCTCGGTACTATGGCGGCGCTGAGCAAGCTGGGGGTACGTGCTGAGGTCTATGGGTACATGGCCCTGACGGAGAATCTTCCCTCTGGTTCTGCGCAGAAGCCTGGGGATGTGCTCACCGCTCGTAACGGGAAGACGATCGAGGTCTTGAATACAGATGCTGAAGGGCGACTCGTCTTAGCTGATGCACTTTCGCTCGCCGTTGAAGACGGTTGTGACCAGATCGTCGATATCGCAACGTTGACAGGGGCGAAGGTCGTGGCGCTCGGGAGCGAGATCGGGGCGATTATGGGCACGAGCGACGAACTTATGAGAGAGCTTCGTCAGATCGGTGATGAGACCGGTGAAGAGTTCTGGCCACTCCCGCTACCAGACCGGTACAAGAAACATATTGCTTCTGATATTGCAGATATGAAGAATGTTGGTAAGGCCGGTGAGGCCGGCGCGATCGCAGCAGGTCTGCTTCTTCGCGAGTTCGTCGGGGCCGCAAGTTGGGCGCATCTTGATGTGGCCGGCAGCGAGCTTACAGACTCTGTTGATGGTTACTCCGGACCAGGTGCTACCGGTTTTGGGGTGCGAACGCTTGCCACCTGGCTGGCAACGAGGAGTTAGTAAGAACGTGACCCCCATCGATCACGCACATCAAAGAGTGCGTGATCGATGGGGGGATCGGTTACGTTGTTGTATTGCGGCGATCTAGCCAGGTCGTGACATCGTCGATGAGCTCGTCCGTGAAGTGCCAAGACCTTAGGCGCGTCGCTATGTTTGAGAGGTCCTCACCCAAGTTAAAGAGCGAGAGCCCCATTTGACGAGCTCGCTTTCGTTGACTCAGTAGCGCTTGTTCGATCTTCGAGTGACACTGCGTCCGGTGTGTTGCTTGGAGCGAAGCTGGTAGCCGGTCTAGCTGTCGTTGTGTCAGTGGACCGAGGTGACTACGGACCTCGAGGCTCGTTGAACCACCGGGTCGAGCGACATCGAAGTGAATGCATCGTGTGATCGTCTTGGCAAGCAGCGATCGCCCGCCGATGACACTTCCGAGGCCGAGAGAGCGACCGAATTCATCGCTAGCGACTACCACCGAGCGCTGTCCGGTGTGACGTAGGAGGTTGGACGTCCGGCGGAGTAGCCAGATGGACGACGGACCGAGGATTGGCAGCCAAAAGTATTCGACATACTCTGAATCCACTGGATAGCCGAGCTGCTCGAGAAGTGGGTCGGACCACTTCTCGAGCGTGATCTCTGACTCAAGTTCGGCGCCGTAGTCAGTAGTCCCCGGTCTTTCCCTAGATGGTTCGGTCGAGGCTACGCGACGATCGCTGAGATGTGGCGTACTCTGGCTGCCAATCATGGTGCCCTCCTTGGCTTATTTGACGTCCATGTCGAGATATACAATAACATGAAATACATTTAAAAGCAAGCAAATAGAGTCACTGGTGGATGACCTGAGAGAACGGTGGCTTGATCACTAGTCTGTTGGCGTGGAGTTCTCGGAGATTTTACGGCGAAGGCGGATGTTCCGCTCTTTCTCTGATCGTCCAGTCCCAGCAAACGACGTTGAGAAGATTATTGCCGCAGCGTTCCGAGCGCCGTCTGCTGGATTTAGCCAAGGCGTCGAACTCTTAGTGCTCGCCACGGCCGCTCAGCGCCGTAGATTTTTCGAGGCGGTGACAACTCCGGGTTGGCTCGAATCGTCGAAGACGCATCGAGGGCTCGACAACGCTCCAGTCGTGATCCTGCCACTCTACGACGAATCGAGATATGTCGAGCGGTATGGGGACGCTGACAAGCAGTCCTCTGCCTGGTCCGACGCATCGAAGTGGCCGGCGCCCTATTGGCTCGTGGATTGTTCGTTTTCGACGATGCTCCTGCTCGCTCAGGTCGTCGATCTCGGACTTGGCGCCCTATTTTTTGCCATCGATCGTGGAGAAGATCAGCTTCGAGAAGCGTTTGATATTCCGGAGAGATTGAGATTTCTTGGGGCAGTAGCCATTGGATATCCAGGCTCGAGCGCCAAGGTCGGTTCCGCAGCGCGCCGAGTGCGGCGTCCAAGCTCTGAAGTCATTCACCGAGAACGGTATGGCCAATCCTGAGTGCATCTTCGTTTCGGTGGGCTCGTGAGGTGCGGTGATCCAGCCTGTGTTGATAGACCACGAGGGCTGTGCACAAGAGGGATCGGCTTTGGTCCAAAACGGCGGTGGATGAGAGGGTAGTCAAGGATTTCGTTTCGGCGAGCTTGGCTCGGAATCGTTCGGAGAGTCTCCGGTCTCGGTAAGCAAGCTTGGTGCGGTTGACCGTGTGCAGGTGGCTTGAGGGTCCGGGGTGAGCTGTGTGTCGGCGCTTGCTTCTGGGCAAGAGGACGTCGACCGAGGTCATAAAGAGCGTCCATCGATGAGAGGTGACTTTTGATGCGACACAGGGGCAGGGGTTTGGTTGTGAGGC
>JBMFXG010000100.1:0-6090 GCA_049964535.1 Acidimicrobiales bacterium
GCTCGAATCAATACCCTCATTCCATCGTTGCGTGATCTTGGTGCTTCAGATATCTTGGAGATTCCGCTCTCAAAGATTGTTCCGTAGACTGCAGGTCTCATTCAGTTAAGGTGAGCGTCGCCTTGGTTGTCGATAATCGCACGAGATTCGACCGCACACCTTGGAGCGATGTAGCTCCTCTACTGGTGGGTCGAGCTCTCTGCTTTGGGCCCCTCTGGTCGAGTTCTATGACCTCTTAGTACTTGGTGCGCTGGCTAAGTACCAAGAGGTCACTACTGAAGAGCGCATGAGTGCTCCGGTCAGTGCCTCCTCGTGTCGGGGTCGGCTACTTGTCCGATCGATCGTTCGATGATGCACTACTTGGCTCGAGGACGCTGACTTGCACGAAGGCGAGCTGCAGCTGGTGAAGTGCGTCCTTGAGCTCGTTCTCGTGTAGTCCAAGGCGTCCTTGACAACGCTCTACGATTGCCGAGAGGGCATCGATAGCCAGTGTGGCCTGAGCAAGCTGCGGTGGAGTCTGCGACAGATGAATGGCGGCGAGCTCGAAGAGTCCGAAGCAGTGGTTAGCGATGATCTCGCTGGGTTCGGTCTGGGCTAAGGTTCGCCGTAGCTCCTCTAGTTCTGCGTCGGTCGGCTCGGCTCGTTCTTCCTTCTGTGTTCGGGCAGCATCGCTCTCTGTCGAAGGCCTAGGGGTATGTTCTCCGTCTGGTGTCCATAGTGTACTCACAGAGTGCTAGACTATTCGATTGATCGATAGAGAAAAGCGGAGTTTTAACTCCCACCCTGGTACCGTCAACGCATAGGTAGCCCGGGTCAAGGTGTGCGGACGCTGGCTACGCTTGATCTTTGCGACTTTTTGGGTCGCTAAATTTTGGAAGGAGTGATGCTAGATATCCGCACCAACGGTAACGGAGCCGCGTATCAACGAGCGAATTCGCGTGAGGGAAGTGCGTCTTGTTGACGCTGACGGTAATCAGCTTGGAATCAAGCCTGTAGCCGAAGCCCTCGAATTGGCGAAACGCATGGAACTTGACCTCGTGGAGGTGGCGCCAATGGCGAATCCTCCGGTGGCTCGAATCATGGACTATGGGAAGTTCAAATTTGACGCTGCTCAGCGAGCGAAGGAGTCGAGAAAGAAGTCGACGTCTACTCAGATCAAGGAGATGAAGTACCGTCCCAAGATCGGAGCTGGAGACTTTGATACAAAGACTCGTCAAGTCGCGAGATTTCTCGGTGAAGGTCACAAGGTTAAGATCACAATTATGTTCCGTGGCCGTGAGCTTTACCACCCTGAGCTTGGTAAGTCCATTCTCGATCGGATCGCTGAGGCTACTTCCTCGGTCGGTAAGGTTGAGGTCTTTCCCAAGCTCGATGGGCGAAATATGTTGATGGTGTTGGCTCCTGAAAAGAAGTCCGCTCCGGCCCGTGAGGCGTCGGAACGGTCGCGTGGCTCTGCGGAGAGCGTCCTTCCTGGTGGTACTAGACCTGTTGTGACAGAGTTGACGAAAGAGAGTGGTTCTGATGCCAAAGATGAAGACTGACAAGGGTGCGGCCGCTCGCTTCAAGGTAACGGGGTCTGGCCGAATCGTTCGCCGGAAGCGGAACCGAAAGCACCTGATGGAGAAGAAGAGTTCAACGCGGGCTCGTCGTTTAGGACGCATGTCAGAGGTTGCTCCTAGTGATACCCGAGCGGTAAAGAGACTTCTTGGGATGTAGTGCCGTTCATTCGGTTGTAATTTCGGTAGGTTAGGAGAAGAAAATGGCGCGAGTGAAGCGCTCTGCCAATGGCAAAAAGCATCGTAAAAAGGTTCTTGAACTCGCTAAGGGTTACTACGGCAACAAGAGCCGGAGTTATCGTGCGGCGAACGAGCAGGTTATGCACTCCCTGCAGTACGCGTATCGTGACCGTCGGGCACGAAAGGGTGAGTTCCGTCAACTTTGGATTCAGCGGATCAATGCGGCTGCGAGGGTGAACGGTATTAGCTACTCCCGGCTGATGTTTGGGCTGAAAGAAGCGGGTATCGAAGTTGATCGCAAGGTTCTTGCCGATCTTGCTGTGCGCGACCCCGAGGCCTTTACGGCACTCGTGAAGGCAGCGACCGAGGCTTCGGTTCCTCAGGCCTAGTCGAGACGCCCGTGGCGATCTCTGATCAGGAACGACTCGCGCGCCTTGTGGTTTCGCCTGAGAACGCTCGGGTGAAGCGCCTGCGCCGTGCTAGTCGTTCTTCGTCGTTTCGCGTCGACGAAAGCCTTGTCATCCTCGAGGGCCGAAAGGTGCTGTTCGATATCGTAGAGGGTGATGTTGAGCTCGAGTGCGTCTTCATTGACGAGACTGCCCTCGACTCAGAACTGAGCCAGCTGGCTCGTAGTTGTGAGCAGCGAGGAATTTGGGTCGGCGTTGTTGATTCGAAGCTCGTGAACGAGGTCAGCGACCTCAAGACTCCGAGCGGTGTTCTTGGGCTCGCGAAGCGGCCAAGCGGTGGCTTCGAGGAGATTCTCGCTTGTCAGGTAGTGTTAGCGCTGGATGGCGTACAAGATCCCGGGAACGTCGGTACCCTCATTCGTTCCGCTCGAAGCGTGGGGGGAGTGGGGGTTATCTGTGGACTTGGAACCGCCGATCCCTTCAGTCCGAAAAGCCTTCGTGCCTCCGCTGGTACGGTAATGTCGACCAAAGTATGCTCGGTGACAGACCTCGCATCGGCGCTGCAGAGTGCTCGAGATGATCGAGGTTTTGAGCTGGTTGGACTCGATGCCGGTGCTCCCTCTAGTCTCTGGGATCAGCATTTTTCCGATAAGGTTGTACTGCTCGTTGGTTCAGAGGGAAGTGGCATTGCACAAGAGCAACGCGCCATCTTGGATCGGATGGTATCGATACCGATCGACGCCGGCGTGGAGTCTCTCAACGTCGCTATCAGCGGGTCGATAGCGCTCTTTGAGCTTCAGCGTCAACGCTATCGTGTGTTGTGATGTCGGTGACGGAGTCGAATCGTGTATCGGTTCGTTGTCACCGAATCGAAGGCGTCAGAGAGAGGGTTGAGTTGAAAGGTAGAGGTCGTTGAGTCGTGGCAGGAAGTGACGTCAATCCGGGGAATCTGCGTGAGTTCTTGGCCGCTCTTGAGAGCCTTAGGTCAAGTTTCGATGAAGCTCCGCTCGCTCCAGAGGAAGCTCTGCGCGCAACTGAGGCTCGTTTCCTCGCAAAAGGCGGTGAGATTGCACTGCTCTCTCGTTCTTTGGGAAGGCTCTCCCAAGATGACAGACGGGAAGCCGGTTCGGCACTGCAAGCCTTTCGAGCCCGAGTCACTGAAACTCTGAGCACCCAGCGTACATACTTGGAGTCCCTTGCGTCCCTCGAGAGAGAGCGGCAGGAGCGCTACGACCTTACGGAGGATCTCGTACGGGAGAGAAGAGCTGCAGTTGGGGCGCTCAATGTGGTGACACAGACCAGGTACGCCCTGGAGGATCTCTTTGTGGGCATGGGTTTCTCTATCGAGACCGGTCCTGAGGTTGAATCGGAGTGGTACAACTTCGAGGCGCTGAACGTAGCAAAGTATCATCCCGCCCGTGATGCGCAGGATAGCTTCTTCTTGGAGCTTGGCGAGCCAGGTTCGGTCGTACTGCGAACGCAGACCTCTCCGGTTCAGATTCGACTTTTAGAGCGAGGAGTCCTGCCGATCTACGCAGTCATCCCTGGCAAGGTTTTTCGACGAGATACTCCTGACGCGCGACATACTCCAAGTTTCCATCAGATAGAAGGACTCGTGGTCGACGAACACATCACATTCCAAGATCTCGCTGGTACGGTCTCTGGATTTACGAAGGCCTATTTTGGCCAAGAGATCTCAGCGCGGCTACGACCCGCATACTTCCCTTTTACCGAACCTTCTGCTGAGTTTGAGATCACGTGCACGATCTGTTTGGGTTCCGGGTGTCGTACCTGTTCGGGTGTCGGATGGATCGAGCTTGGTGGATGTGGAATGGTTCACCCAAATGTTTTCCGATCCGTCGGAGTGGACCCCGAACGCTGGAGTGGTTTTGCTTTCGGATTCGGTATCGAGCGCTTGGCTCAAATGAAGCATGGGCTCGCAGATATGAGGGTGCTGCTCGACAATGACCTACGTTTCTTAAGTCAGTTTCGAGGTTGAAATGAAGATTCTCTACTCTTGGCTCGTTGAGTTCTTCGAGCCCAGACCAGGAGCTGAAGCTCCCAGTCTCCAACCATCTCCGAGCGAACTCAATCTACTTGTCGATGCGCTCAATAGCTTGGGTATGGTCGTCGAGTCGGTCGAGCGAGTGCCAGCGCCGCTGAACGGTGTCGTCGTTGCAGAGGTGGCCCAGATCGACGAGATTGAAGGGGCGGATCATATTCGTCACGTCCTCGTCCACTCTGGTCAGGAGAGCCCAGTCAGTGTGGTCTGTGGAGCGACGAACTTTGCCGTAGGGGATCGTGTGCCCTTTGCTCAAGTCGGTGCCGTGTTACCTGGAGAGTTTCGCATCGAACGCCGAACCATGATGGGAAAGGTCTCGAACGGAATGCTCTGTTCCGCCCGAGAGCTGGAGCTCTCAGATGACGGTAGCGGCCTGATGATCTTGCCCGCTGATGCGCCAGTAGGTGGAGCCCTGGCGAAGTTTCTCGGTTTGGAAGAGGAGATCGTCATCGACCTCGCGATCGAGGCAAATCGGCCGGATGCCAATTCGGTGGCTGGAGTTGCTCGCGACGTCGCTCCGACGCTCGGTTTCGTCTTTCGCTCTGACGGCGGCATAGGAGCCCAAGCACCTGTTGTGATGTTGCGCGATGAGTTGGATCGAAGCTCTCATGGGGAGTGCCTGATAGGTGAGGTCGATCTCGCGGCAGTGTCTCGTATCGTTGCTGCGAAGTTCCAGGGACCTTTTGCGCTGGTCGATCCAACGTCGGTCCGCCGTCGCCTTCAGCTCTGCGGAATGCGATCGATCTCTCCCGTCGTCGATGCGTCGAACTACGTCATGATCGAGATGGGTCAGCCCACGCATCCCTACGACCTTCGAGCGCTCTCTGGCTCGTCGATCGGGGTTCGAAACGCACGTGATGGCGAACGCTTGAAGACCCTCGATGGTGAGGAGCGAGTGCTCCAAGGTACTCATGGTGAAGACCTGGGCGACATCGTTATCGTCGATGCAGATTCTACCCCAGTTGGACTAGCGGGGGTAATGGGCGGTGATTCGTCGGTGATCACCGAGGAGACTACGAGTGTCCTCCTAGAGCTCGCTTGTTTTCCTCGATCCAATATTGCCCGGACCTCCAAGAGGCTTGGACTGCGCAGCGAGGCCTCTGCTCGTTTTGAGCGCGGCGTGGATCCAAATGCAGCTGAGTGGGCTCTCCAGCGCTTCTGCGAGCTCCTGGCCCAGGAACCCTTAGCTGTTGATAGTGCCGGTCCGACACCTGTTCCATCGGTGACCGTTTCGCTGCGCTTGGCTCAGATAGAGCGGCTGCTCGGTCGAAGCTTTGAGATCGACCATCTCCGAAGGTTATTAGAGCCGTGTGGCTTTCTCGTGGGTGATGGGCGCGACGACGTCACTGAGGTAGTGGTGCCGTCATTCCGCCCTGATTGCACTATGGAGGCCGACATCATCGAAGAGATTGCGCGTCACGAGGGATATCGATCTCTCGGAGAGCGCAGAATCCAGAGCCCGTATGTCGGAAAGCTCACTCCGTACCAACGTGATCTCCGAAAAATTGGTGATTTTTTGGTCTCTCATGGTTACTTCGAGCTCATGGGATCGGCGCTCGTCAACGATGAAGACAGTGCCGTTCTTGGACTCTCCGGTCCTTCAATTCGTGCAAGTAATCCACTCTCCGCCGAGGAGTCCGTTCTACGTCGAACGCTCGCATCGACCGCCCTTGCTGCGCTTCGATTCAACGCGGCACGACGCCGATCGGAGGTTGCGCTCTTTGAGATCGGTGAGGTATTCTCGATGCCGGTCGGCACAGCGATGCTTCCAGATGAGACGACGAGGCTCGGGGTAATGACAACGTCTCCGGAGAACGGTGCTGCACCCCTTGTAGGGTTATTGGCCGATCTCGCCCTTGTGCTGGGCTCCTTGGAGGTTGAGATC
>JBMFXG010000100.1:6100-9655 GCA_049964535.1 Acidimicrobiales bacterium
AGCCGAGTCGAGATTCAGAGGCGATCGTTGCGGCGACGCTTGCGGGCCTTCCGTCGCCCGGATCGTGGCCGGATCTCCACTTCGGACGTTCAGGATACGTGGTGGTCAATGGAGTCCCTTGTGGCGCAATCGGCGAGTTTAAGGTCGAGACGGTACGAGACATGACCGACGGTCTCATCCGAGACCGTGTTGGTTGGCTCGAACTCGTCCTCTCGTGTTTGGGGATTCGAGATCGTCGGCCTCATCAGGCCCAGGAGTTGAGTCATTTTACGTCGACCGATCTCGACCTCGCTTTTGAGCTCGAAGTTGGCGTATCTGCGTTGCAACTGTGCCGAACCGTTCAACGAGCGTGTGGCGATCTTGCGCGCTCTGTTGAGCTCTTTGACGTCTTCACCTCTGAGAGGCTCGGGCCGAATCGTAGATCGCTTGCGGTTCGCATTCGTCTTGAGTCCATTGAGAGTACCGTCAGCGAGTCTCAGCTGGCCGAGATTATCCAAAGGGTCGAGGATTCGGTGAGAACAGATCTCGGAGGCGTCTTACGGCGATCGTAGCGATGCATAAGTATTCGCTAGATGGTATAGTAGTTGTGTGCAAGCCGTAGTTTTTGGAGCCTCTGGCTATAGCGGGGCGGAGCTTCTTCGTCTCTTACATGGTCATGGTGAGATCGAGGTGGTCGGTGTCAGTGGAGAGAGCACCGCTGGGCGCAGAGTCGGAGATCTCTATCCCGGCCTACCGCGTGCAGTTCGTGAGCTGCGAATTCGAACGACGGAGGAGCTGCTCGGCCTGATCGTGGGCGCCGAGTTGAGCTCGGTCGAGCTGGCGTTCTTTGCGCTACCGCACGGTGTCGCTGAGAGGCTTGCTCCTGACCTGCTTCGGCACGTATCGACCGTGGTCGATCTCTCGGCAGATTTTCGTCTTGCCGACCCTTCGAGCTACCCCTCGCACTACGGCAGAGAGCACGGTGAGCCGGAGCTGCTCGAGAAGGCCGTCTACGGCCTCCCGGAGTTCAAACGCAGCGCTCTGCCGGGCGCCAGGCTGATTGCGGCCGCAGGGTGCTACGTCACCGCCGCCACCATAGGGCTACTCCCCCTGGTAGAACGATCGTTGGTCGAGCCTGACCACATCATTATCGATGCCGCTTCTGGTATCTCAGGAGCGGGACGCTCCTTGAAAGAGGAGAACCTTTTTGTTGGCCGGGAGGCCAACTACTCCGTCTACGGATTGAGACATCACCGACATGTCGTTGAGATGGAGCAGAACCTTGGCGTCAGAGTTATCTTCTCTCCACACCTCTTACCGGTGAGTCGGGGTATTTTGGCGACGATCTACGCCAGACCTTCCAACGAGCTGAGGGCACAGCTCGAGGCCTGTGGCGGCGAGGAGTCCGCCGATGCTCTCTTGCGGGAGCTCTATGCAACTCGGTATCAAAACGAGGAGTTTGTCGAGGTGACGACCGTGCCGCCCGACCTGTCGTCGGTCGTGTACTCAAATCTCTGTCGAGTCAGTGTCGTCTACGATGTCCGGACGAACTGGATCATCGTTGTCTCCGCTCTCGATAATTTGACGAAGGGCGCAGCTGGTCAAGCGATCCAGTGTGCAAATATCGCTCTTGGTTATCTGGAATCTGAAGGGCTTCCGAAAGGTGGACGAGTACCGTGACCGTAACGTATCCTCAGGGATTTCTCGCCAACGGAGTGGCGTGTGGTATCAAGAGCGACGGATCCCCCGATCTTGCACTCGTCCTTGGTGCAACTGGAGAGCCTCTGGTCAGTGCGGCCGTCTTTACTACGAATCGGGCGGCAGCCGCTCCAGTGGTGGTCTCTCAGGAGCACTTGCGGCTGTCGGGTGCCTCGATGCATGGGGTGGTAATCTCCTCGGGGAACGCCAATGCAGCGACCGGAGCAGCGGGGTTAGATGCCGCTCGACGCATGTGTGCCTCGGTCGGCGCCACCGCTGCGGTCGACCCGAGATCGCTCCTCGTGTGCTCGACTGGTCTCATTGGAATACCTCTGCCGGTGGAGCGAATTGAGCAAGCAACCCCCGTATTGGTCGCAGGGCTTGGAGCCGATGGCGCAGCAGGAGAGCGTGCGGCTCAAGCCATCATGACGACCGATACGTTTTTGAAGATTGAGACTCGACAAGGTGATGGTTTTCGGTTGGGTGCCATGGCAAAGGGTGCAGCGATGATAGCGCCGAACATGGCTACGATGCTCGCGGTCATTACGACCGACGCGATGGTGGAGAGAGAACGCCTTCAGCGAGCGCTGAGTCACGCCGTAGAGATGAGCTTCAACCGACTCACTATCGATGGCTGCACTTCAACGAACGACACCGTGATACTCCTGAGCTCTCAGAGCTCCAAGGTGACCCCGTCCAGGCAGTTTGAGGAGCTGCTCGACGATCTCTGCGCATCGCTGGCCCTTCAGATCGCACGGGATGCCGAGGGAGGTTCGAAGGTCGTGAGCGTCGTGGTCAGCGGCGCTCGCAACGAAGCGCAGGCTCTTCTTGGTGCCCGTAAGATCGCTCAGTCGCAGCTGGTCAAGTGTTCTTTTCTCGGTGAGGATCCATACTGGGGACGGGTTGCTTCGGAGTTGGGCTCTTCTGGGATCGACTTCGATCTCGCCCGGCTCTCGGTCTCCTATCAGGGCATTGAAGTCTCTCGATCGGGAGTCTCGGTAGAGTTCGATCAGAAGGAGCTTGCGCTGCGACTAGCTCAGGACTCTGTGATCCTGAAGGCCGACCTCGGCTACGGAGAAGGAACGGCAACGATCATCACCACGGATCTAGGCTACGCGTACATTGACGAGAACAAAGGGACCTCGTGAGATGGCGTCGTTGCGTGAAGCGGTGTCGGTGATCGACGAGAAGCTCTCTCTCGCGGACAAGGCCGCGATCTTGGTCGAGGCGCTTCCTTACATACGACGATTCTCAGGCACCACCGTTGTTGTAAAGTACGGTGGAAACGCCATTGCCGAAGGTGATGGAGGTAGTCGAGATGAGACGCTCGAGTCCTTTGCCCAAGATATCGTTCTGTTGCACAGCGTGGGACTCCGACCAGTGGTGGTGCACGGAGGTGGACCACAGATCGACGCGCTTTTGACCCGGTTGGGTATTGCGAGCGAGTTTCACGAGGGTTTAAGGGTAACGACCGCAGAGACGCTTGAGGTCGTCAAGATGGTCCTCTTGGGGCAGGTCAATCCGAGCATCGTTGCGCAGCTCAATCGGCTAGGGTCTCGAGGAATTGGTATCAGTGGTGCCGACGCTCAGCTCGTGCGGTGTACTCCGGTCTCTGATCACCATGGGCTCGTGGGTGCAGTCTCGCAGGTCAACGCTGAGGTCCTCCACCGTCTCCTCGATGATGGCTTCATCCCGGTCGTTGCAAGTATCGCTACCGATGAGAGCGGTCAGGTCTACAACGTCAACGCCGATCACGTCGCCAGTGCGGTGGCATCGGCTCTCCATGCGGAGAAGTTGGTCTACTTGACCAACATTGAAGGCTTGCGACTCAATGTCGACGATCCGACCTCGCTGGTTCGGTCGATCGGAGCCGAAGAG
>JBMFXG010000101.1:0-9520 GCA_049964535.1 Acidimicrobiales bacterium
CGGATGCAGACAGTCAACCGCTCGCAACACCTCGGTTGAAATAGGAGGGCTAACCCCGCTAGAAACGGAAGAGCCGGAATTGCTCCGGCATAGTGAGCATCGAGCAGCTTCTGGCGTTGGGCGCTTAGCTCAACGCACTGACTTTCGATCTGTTTTCGCTCGGTTGCGGAACCGGCCTGCAAGGTGTCGAAGTCTTCCAAGACAAGCTCTTCGATGCTGTCTCGCAACGCTGGTGAGAGCGCAATGGTGCGGTACTCGTCCTCGATGAGCTCCTCGATAACCTCGGCTGACATCGCTTGTCGTTGACAGTCGGTGATCTTGCGTGCTCGGCCGGAGCAGACAAGGTAGAGGTATTCGGTCCCCCATCTGTTGCGAGCGGTGGTCACCATCAGCCGGGAACCACAGGACCCACAAAAGACACTTCCTCGTAGGTAGTGGTTGTTGGTTCTCTGATGTGTCCCAGCAAGATTATGAGCACTGAGCAGGTCCTGGACCTGCTGCCAAGTCTGCGGATCTACGAGAGGTTCGTGGAGTCCCGGGTACGTGACGCCCCGGTAACGGATCTCTCCCTTGTAATACGGATTGCGGAGCAATTTGTGCAGGCCAGTGATCGTCAATGGTCTGGATGGCCACTTCGGCGTTGCCCGTGTGGTGAGTCCACGAGCCGTCAGTTCATCGAGCAGCGTCCGAAGCGTTGGATCGCCTTCGGAGTATCGAAAGAACGCCCAGGTAATTAAGTGCGCTCGCTCAGTATCGATCTCAACAGTTCGATTGACACGTCCAAGATCGTCGGTGACATGGACGTTTCTATAGCCGAGTGGTGCCCGAGAGACCGTCCCGCCGACGCTGGCTTTTTGGGTTAGTCCCTTAGTGACCTCGTTGGCGAGGTCACGGGAGTAGAACTCCGCGATGCTGCTCATGATGCCGTGCATGAGCATCTCCGACGGTGTCTCGTCGATGTTCTCGCTGGTGCTGACCAGTGTGACCCCAGCCTGCTTCAAGGCGAAGTGGATGGCGACGTCATCTGCTCTGGACCGAGCGAGACGGTCGAGCTTGTGTACGATGCAGTAATCCACTCGATGTTCTCGAATATACGACAGCATGCGCTGGAGTTCAGGCCGCTTGGTTGCTGATGTGCCGGACTCACCCGCATCGACGAATTCCTCAACCACGACGGCATCAAGCGACGCAGCCTTTCGGGTGTTAGCTTCACGCTGGGCCGGAATAGAGAATCCTTCCTCTCTTCCGCCACGAGTGGCTTGATCGGCGGTGGAGACACGCAGGTAGGTGATTGCAGTCTTTGAAGGTGCAGCACCCAATACTCCCAGTATGGCGGAATCGATTGACATGGGCACTCCTTTCTTATTCGGTCTCTGTCTTACGGGCGTTTTGCTGTACTCTGCTCGCCGGGCTGGATGATTTCTCGACGACGGCAGCGGCTGCGGGCTTGCCCAAGAATCCAGCTATCGCTGCACTGCGAGCCGCCGCCTCTCGCTCCAGCTCATCACGAGCCTGTTGTGCCCGAGCAATGATCTCGGGATCATCCTGGGCTGAGGCAATTCGAGTTTCAATCGCTTGTCGGATCTCATCAGAAATGCTGGTTTCTCGCAGCTGAGCGATGAATCGCAATTGTGCGTGCAAGGTTTCCTCGACGCGAATTGCGAGCGTTTTGGTATTTCGTTCCTGTTTATTTGGATCATGCCTGCCTGCATACTGCAGTGTTTGTGATCCTTGTTGTTGTTGTTCTTCTTCTTTCATAGGTACACCTCCTTTCGGTTAGTTGTTGAGTGATATCGCTCCTGGGGTTGTTTGTCTCAGGAGCCTCAGACATTGACGCTCTCATTCGTTGAGAAGTCAAGTCAGAAAGGGCTCTTTGAGCTGCGGAAAGACAGATCAGGACGTCTCGGAGGGGAGGCCAATCACCACCTTCAACCATTCCTCCGTAGTGCAGACTCGAAACAGGGCCGGGTCCAGACCCGCTGTCGCCGCCACGGCGGCTCGAATGGCCCCCGCTCGGGCAGATCCAGGGACTACCCAGAGAACGGCGGGGAAAAGGCCGTGTGCCGCCTGGTAGCGCCCCGTTGCCCGGTAAGCCTCATACGCAGCGCACTGACGCATAACGACCGGCATGTGTTCGCTGGCCATATCAACCTCGACGAACCAGTGGTGCTCGTAGTCGTCAGAAGCAGTGACCAGACGAAGATCTGGCTTGAGCGTTGATACCGTGCCAAATCTCGAAAGTGATTGTTGCCAGCTGGCGGGTTCGGTCTGGATTTCAAGTACTTCCAAGTCACCCAGGCGCTCAGCTTCGATAGTCCTTACGGCCAGCTCAGATATTGCTAAAGTGTGCTCGACGAAGTGCCGAGATGGTTCTCGGTAGTTGCGTCGTCCGGATAATACAGGAGGATCAATGCTCCGAAGTATTCGTTCACCGGCCGGGCCGACGTACCAAACGAATCCCGCTGACCCAGCTCTGGCTCCACCGATACGGCGTTCGAGCGCCTTGAGCACAAGAGTGTCCCGAAGCCGTGACAGGGTTCGAATACAAGCACGGGCTGATGCTGTCGGTGTTGGATGGGCGGGATCGAAGTGGAGTCGCTGGATATGTTTCGTGGAGAGTAGCCAGAACCTCTCCACGTCACGAAGCAGCTTGTAATCCCGCTCGGTCAGGCGGTCTTTCAGGATGTCAAGATCTGAGCGAGTCATGACCTGCCTCCTGTTACTCGCTTAGCTTCCCGTCGTCTCTCACGACCCCGCATTGCGGGGTCAGTCCCCTCCCGCCAAGGGCGGAACTTGGCCATCAACCTCCATGAGCACGAGATATTCGAGGGTCGTGGCACGACGACCGAGATGACGTTGACGATTCCTCGACCGCTGTTCTTCTTCCCTAAGGGGGTTGGGGGAGCTGATAGGAGATAGATGGTCATATGCGTCTCCTCTTGCGCCCCAGCTCCTCTCCGTCCGCCTTTCGTGAATGCAATTCACCAGGTGGAACATGAGGTGGTCTTGGAATGGGGCTGGCGTATCGAGTCTGGCTGCGATTACGAACTTCTTCCCCGAGACCGGTTCGCTCCGGTGGCGGAAGCGTTCGGATCAGCGCCCATCCGGATGGAGCACCACCAGCGGTCAGGTTCGCATATGCCTGATATTGACCAAGGCTGAGAAAGTCGACTGCTTGAAGACTGGGAGCCTGCTTTGCAACAGCGTATGCATCGTCGGGATCAAAGAGCTGGAAGATGATCTTGGACTTTGCATTCGTATCAATAGCTGCCCGAGTCGAGGTGGGGAGTTGGGCTCGATGCTGATGGGCAAGATGCCAACCGACACCGTTGGACCGGGAACGGCTCAGAGCGTCGTCAATTGAGACCGGCAGGTGTAAGTACTGCTGCACCTCGTCGATGACCACGGTCGCTGGACGGCTGGAGGGATCAACTTCGCTCGCACGCTCCATCGTTGCCGACCACGTCTCAGCCACGATCAGGGAACCGAGTAGCTGGGCTGTGATAGGGCCGATGAGTGCTTCGTTGAGCGGAACGAGCACGACCTTGTTGTCCTTGAAAACATCCCGAAGCCGAAACGGGGGATCGGCCTGACTGAGGATGGACCTGAGACTTGGTCTGAGTAGGTACTGACGTAGCTTATTCATCGGTGCAGCGATCGCTTGTGCTTGTGCTCCGGGAGACATGGCCAGATAACCAGACCAAAACGATGCGAGACCGGGGTCGTCCATAACCTCTCCGATGATTCCACGTCGAAACCTTTCGTCCGCTAAAAGCCGAGGGAGATCAATCAGCGTGAGGGGCGACCTTCGAGTAGCACCGACCCTGGCGAGCGTGAGGAGCGCAGAGTGGATGATGTCCTCGGTGCGAGGTCCCCAGCCGTCGTGGAATACTTGCCCAAGAACCGCTACCAACCCATCGACGACGACGTCAGGATCTCGGTCTCCAACGTTGAGTGGGTTGAAGCCGACCACTTTTCCAGCCTTCGCTTCTGCTGGATCGATTATCACAACATCATCGATCCTTGCTTGAGGTATCGCCCGCTTGACCATGTCACGTATCAGCTGCCACTTCGGATCGATCACCAGTACCGCACGCCCAGCCGCTATGTCGGCGGCGATGAGGTTGAGTAAGACTGTCGACTTACCAACGCCAGTCGGACCCATCGCCAACAGATGTGACGTGATATCCCGAGCAGCAATTCCTATTGGTGCGCTAGGTCCCGGGCCCCCTGGAACGGCGAAGAACCGCTCGGATCTGTTGACCTTCTCTGACACTCGCAGCGGGCGAGGATGAAGAGGAGTGACGCCCGGCGGGTCGTAATCTCCTAATGGCCAGCCCAACAGTCCTGTCAGCTCGGTGGCTCCGAGATGCAGATTCCAGTGTCTCGGGAGCTTAGGAGTATTGAGTAAAACTGGTGGCTCGATGACTAGGTCCATGTAGGTGCCTCGATCTATGGCCGTCGACAAGGCTCCGAGTACACCGATGACCAGCTGTTGTCTGCGCTCTCGCTCTTTCGCTGCCACCCCGATGCGAAGGACGGCTGAGAAACCGTGCTGGCCGGACCTTGTGTCGACTTGGTCTCGCACAGCCTTACCTGCCGAGCGCTGGCCGATCATCAACATCTGCCACCACGGTTGCGTAGGATCGGCAATCTCCTTCGGCAGATACTTTGGTGCCATTCGTGAACCGAGAATGATCTGAACCACTAAACGTTCCCCAACCTCGAGCCTTGAATGGAGGGCAGAGAGCAGGCTCAAGCTCGTGACCTCAGCACGTTGGGTCGCCAAGGCGAATGCTCGTGGACGTATTCTCACTCTGGCTGAACGGTCCACAGCAAGACGTGGCTGATCAATGCCGTCGATATCCAGTTCTGGAAGCAGGTGCCGAAGTGTCCGTTGCACCCAGACAACGTGCTCCGCTGGTGTGCCGACCAGATGCTGGATGAGTTGGCCATGCTCGCTGCGAACCTCGAAGACCAGCGGCGGTGCGGCCCTGTCGGCGGCCATTCGAAGCAACGTTGCATCGACTTGATCGACCTCCAGCGGCCGAGGCAGATGCAACTGGGAAAACACCCATCCACTGCCTGGACTGTTGGGGCGAGAGCGATTACGACGCCTCATCTCGATCACTTTCGTCGCCGTTGCCATCCTGGCCATAGTTATTCTTAACCTTCGTTGCCTCTGCTTGTGCTTGAGCCTCGACCTCAGCACGAGCAAGAGCCAGTTCGATGAATGCTCTCGAGAGTTTCTTCGCATCTGGAGTACCCCGTCGCACGCCGCGCACCCGTATAGCCCGTTCCTCCTGGCGTTTCCAGTTGGTCTTGCGCTTCCTACGCCTCGGCATGACGACCTCCACCTTGACGACCCACGTCGGAAGGAACCGGATAGCCAGGAATAACGATGTCAGCGTCAACCTGATCTCCCCACACACTCCAGTTGGCGCTTGAGCGTGGCCGCCGTCGAGCGAACAGTTCGAGGTAGGGACCGTCGCTGATCCGTTCGATAACGGCGTACTGCTCCTCTGGTTTATGTGAGTGTTCTTGGAGAGGGGCAAACATCCACGTCGGCTGGGCACGGAAGTTGACCTGAGCATGTCCCCGAGTACCGAGGATGAGGTGTTCGGTAGCGTTGCGAAGATACTGACCTAAGCCGATCCGTGGATTGATCCAGGTCAACGGCGACCGAGGGGTAAAACCCCATGCCTCCAGGACGTCATAACCGGCGCGTAAAGTAGCGTTGGTGACCCATAGCCAGCAATGGGCATCGGTAGCAGCCAGATCCGATACAGGCATAGCTTTAATCTCGGCCAGTGTCATGAGTTTGTAGTGTGACGCCGCTCCGAGCGCACCTTTTTGCTGAACGTCCCATGGCGGGTCGGCCAGGATCGTATTGAAGAGTGGCCGGAACTCCGGTCCACTCTGTGGAAACAGATTTTGTGTTACCATTAAAAAGCTCCTTTCTCCCCGAGTTTTCGATTGCCGTCGAAAGCACGGGATTTTGATTAGGTTGATGTAGAAGTCCACCGAGAATTGCGAAGAGCATCCCCGGGGTGATTACAGCTAAGAACATCTCGGGGACCATTTGCAATAGCAGAGGTCGACGACGCGACTACCGATAAGACGTGCGACGCGACGCCGAGTACCTCTTGCAATTCACGTGATTTATGGTCTCGTACTGTTCATCAAGAGTGCCATTGTGGAATACACAACGATCTTCTGGTTACCAATGATTCATGCGATTTCGTCGCCACATCAGACTTATAACGAAACCTAGAACGACGAGCCCTCCGACTACGGCGACGATACTGACTAACGCTGCCGCAATCGATTCGACGAGTCTCACCGCTACGTAGATCGCCACCGCTGCCACAAGTAATGTGAAACAGATGCCGACGAGCCGGTCTACCACTGTAGACTACTTCCCATACCTGGGCCAGGACTGCCGATAATCGACAAGGACACCCGTCAGACCCCATTTCAGATCACGAAGATGGTCGGCTTCAACAGAAGAGTTGTCACATCCACTCATCGTCGGAGACCAGGTGCTGACGGTCGTGTTCATCGTGTCAACCGGCATTGATCGGTCATGAGATCGCTGTTGACCAGATGGCATTCGGCGCTCAGCGGTAGACCACTGTTCGGAACTGTCATCATGAGAGACCACCAGCTCGACGTGCTGCTTCACGCATAGCTGATAACGCCTGCGTCGTAAGTTGCTCAAGACGAGTGTCAACAGCCATACGCTCAGCAAAGATATCGAAGGTGCGACGGTACTGGCGCCAAGCAAGGAGCGCCCAGACACCGGCGCACGAGAGCGCCAGTGCCAAGACTGCGATGCCCAGCGCTACCAGCGCAGTCACCTGATTCGGCGCAAATCGCGCCGTAGGTCGGACAACAACTCTGCACACCCCAACATGTGATCGTCGGCGATGAAAGCGAGCCGCTGGGCAGCATCGTGTGCAATCATCTCAAGCTGACGCTGTGCCTGGGAAACCCGAGTGATCTGCTGCATGGCGTTACCGGTAGCCATCGTCAGATTCTCAACCTTGGCTAATGTCACGTCGGTGACATTATCGACCTGGCTGGTTCGGATCTGCGTTCCAAGGCGGCCCCTGGATATCTCACGCCCAGAGCGACGAGCATCTCGGGAGAGCGCACCAGCACCGTTATAGGTAGCGAGCTCGCTCATCCCATCACCGCCTCATTGTTGATAGCCTTCATAGTGTCCTTGCTCCTTTCTCCTATTCATCCGAGTGGGTTGCGATGACACCGTGGGTGGTCCGTTGCAGCGGGCCATCCACGGTGTCATCGCTGGGTATTCGACATATTGCTAAATCGAATATTCTCGAGGTTAGAGCTGGCTTTGCATTGGAGATATGCCCAGGATCAGAGTTGGAGTAGGAATTGGAGTCGCAATCAAAGTCGGTCAGGTCGTCCTATCGATGGGTTGAACCATCGGCGTGGGATCCCAAGCAGGCTTACAACGTTCTTCAGGATCTTGTCTACTTACACAAAGACGCTGGTTTCTCCCCAGCTCGTATCGCCAGAGCCAGTCTCGTTCGTCAACTCCTTGGTGGGGACAATGAATCGTATGAGGTGTTGCGGGAACGGTTCGTATCGGCTATCGAGTCGCTTCGTGATCCACATCCCGAGATACTGCTCGATGTCTTCGGGCTTGCCCCTAAAACCGAAGCTATGACGTACCTCAAGGATCGACGCCAACACTACGGTGATAGGCACGGCATCAAGGTTGAAGCTGTCGCCGACCGCGAGGAGTCGGCCATGGATAACCTGCGTAAGCAGCTCGTCACGGGCTGGTACCCAAAGTCCCCAACTGGCTTTGCGGTGCCGCAGTCACACAACGGCTTTGTCCAGCAGGCCGCCCGCATTCTGCCGGTGGTGCGTAATCGCGCCTGGCAGGAGAACAGGGAGTGGCGCCAGCTCATTGCAGCATTTGACGAAGCCGACTTCATCTCGATCAGCAGCTCATACCCAGGTCGGCCGATCCCCGAGGGTGACTTTACGGTCAAGACCGAACGCATCGGGGCGAGCTTCACTCATCAGTTCTGGTACAAGGAGCCGATGCGCCGAGGCGAGACCTACGACCTCAAATTCCGGATAGTCGCTGACCCAGACCTTGGTACCCCTAGTGCTCTCACCGAACATAGTCAGGCCTTTCACGAGCCCACTAGGTTTGCCTCATTCGGGGCGGTCTTCAGTGACGAGCGACCAAGCACCATCTGGAGCTACCGTGGACTTACGTACTTTGAACGACCCGGAACGCCCCACATCGGCCAGATCCTCGAGTTTGGCGATGAGCCGGGAGTCAAGGTCGAATTTCGCGACTTATACGGTGGACTCTATAGCGGCATTGCTTGGGAATGGTGAATTCCTGTCGAAGATGGAAATAAAATCGGATTATTGGTGGCAAATGAACACAGAAATTGAGGACAAATTCGTTGCTATAACTTTGTATTGACTGCCCCAATAGTTCCTTGAAATGCGCTGTGTAACAGGAGGTCAGTAGTATTGTATTCAGATTCTTGGATCTTGCATACAATGGTATAATAAGGGGAATTATGCAAAAATCAAGGCGCCAGTTGAAGAGATTATGTAAGGCATATCACTGATGGCGGGCCAGGTACGCAAGACTGCGACGAAGCCAGCCAAGACGCTCGAACAGGGCCTGTGGGACACTGCGGACGCGCTTCGTGGCAATCAGGAGCCGAGTGAGTATAAGCACATCGTTTTAGGATTGGTCTTCCTTAAGTACATCTTCGACTGGTTTGAAGTTCGTCATCAGCCTAAGGAAGCGATGGCTGATAGTGAGGAGCAGTTCCGAAAAAGCTCACGCTACCAATTAATGACCAATTCACTTACTAATTCGTCGATTGGTTTTCTGATTCTTCAGCTGATCAACGGCTTTTCACAACATGCTAAAGCCACTCTCACAACCATCCAAGGCTGCACGCGGAGGGGATCAGCAACAACATGAGCGACACTAAGCTGAGCGCCTATCAGGCGAAGTACTACGCCCACGAACTACAGCGAAGCTATGCGAATGACCACGTTGGTAAGTTAGCCGGTCTGCTATTTGACGCTCAGGTTGAACCGAAGCCGCATCAGATCGATGCTGCCCTCTTCGCTCTACAGACCTCGTATCTGCCTGGCGTGATCCTTGCCGACGAGGTAGGCCTTGGCAAGACTATCGAAGCCGGAATCGTGATCAGTCAGTTCTGGTCTGAGCGTAAGCGCAACGTTCTCATCATTGCCCCGTCAAGTCTGCGTCAACAATGGCAGCAAGAGCTGCAGGAGAAGTTCCTCATTCCGAGCATGCTGCTCGACCCGAAGCTCAAAGACGAACAGCTCGCCAGTAGTACCATTATGAGATCGGAGGTTCTGATCTGCTCTTACGAATTTGCGTTGCGCCACGAGACCAACCTCACGAGCCAGTGGGACTTGGTCATCTGTGACGAGGCCCACCGACTTCGGAACTTCTACACCGGACGTAACAAGGCGC
>JBMFXG010000102.1:0-9508 GCA_049964535.1 Acidimicrobiales bacterium
CGTCGATAAAACGCTGCGCCGCCTTAGTCGACGGGTTCGTGAGATCAAAGCCCCCGAGTACGAACACGGCACCCGCCTCAGCTCGATCGGAGAGGCTACCGTAGAGCGCTTGAGCGATCATCTTTTTCGGTGTACGCTGCGCGTAGCTTCGAGGCTTTGGCCCCAGGGCGACGCCGCCACCAGAGAACTGCGGCGCGTTGGTTGAGCCTTGACGCGCACGACCAGTTCCCTTCTGACGATACGGCTTCGCACCACCACCGCGAACCTCGGACCGAGTTTTGGTTGACTGCGTACCGGCCCGAACCCCAGCAAGTTGACCGACCACGACCTGATGAATCAAGGCCACATTCGGTCGACGCCCAAAGACCGACGGTTCGAGAGCCACCTCCCGCAGGCGAGCGCCCGAGAAATCGACGACAGGAGCCGTCCTGGAGGTGAAATCCTCTGCTCTAGCAAATCGAGCCACTACTTACCACCTTTAACTGCGCTTCGAATCACAACTTGACCACCCTTAGGTCCTGGAACCGAGCCCTTCACGAGAACAAGCTCGCGCTCAGCGTCAGCCTGAACCACTTCGAGGTTCATCGTTGTCACCTTGACGCCACCGTATTGACCGGCCATCTTCGTACCTTTGAAGACACGGCCAGGTGTAGCACAGGCCCCAATCGAGCCAGGAGCACGGTGATGCTTGTGGTTACCGTGACCGCCACCTTGACCTTTGAAGTTGTGGCGCTTCATACCTCCCGAGAAACCGTGTCCCTTCGAGATTGCGGTCACATCCACGAACTCGCCGGCAGCCAAGACGTCCGCCTTCAGCTCATCACCGACGTTAAAACTCGAGACATCATCTAAACGAAACTCGATGATTCTACGACCGGGCTCAATGCCGGCCTTATCGAACTGACCAAGCTCTGGCTTGGTCAGCTTCGACCGCTTCTTCGAGCCATACGCGACCTGCAGAGCGCTATAGCCATCGCTCTCTGTCGTCTTAGCCTTGAGAACCCTCATGGTCGTCACGCGAATAACCGTCACCGGGATGAAGCGATTTTGCTCATCCCAGACATGGGTCATCCCGACCTTCTCGCCAACAATTGCTCTCGCCGTCATCAGTACAGCCCTCATTCAACTACGTAGCGTTAACCGCCGAACACAAAATGCTCCGCCATGCAGACTGAGGCGGAGCGAAAACTTCTTGCCGCAAGGTCCCCCGCAATCGGGGCTCAAACGGACCTCATTTAGAACCTATAGAAGTATAGGGCTCTCACTACGCAACTGCGCACCAGGAGCCAAACATACCTTAAACAGATTGAATTTTTATCTCGATATCGACTCCCGCAGGGAGATCTAGCCGCTGCAGCGAATCGACCGTCTTCGGAGAATGGTCGACAATATCGAGCATCCGCTTGTGAATTCTCATCTCGAAGTGCTCACGCGAATCCTTGTGCTTATGCGGAGAGCGAATTACGGTGTATCGATGGATCTCCGTCGGCAACGGCACTGGACCAACGACCTTCGCCTGGGTACGGACGACCGTATCAACGATCTTCTTCGTAGAGGTCTCGATGATCTCATGGTCAAATGCCTTGAGCCGGATCCTAATCTTCTGTTTCCCTACATCAGCCATGTACGTACATCACCTTTACTACGATTGGGGCCCAGCACACGCCGAGCCCCAATACAACAACGATCCTTACTTGATAACCTTGGTAACTGCTCCAGCACCGACGGTTCGGCCACCCTCGCGAATAGCGAAGCGGAGACCTTCATCCATAGCGATCGGCTTCTGCAGCTCAACCGTCATGGTGATATTGTCTCCCGGCATAACCATCTCGGTGCCTTCAGGAAGCGTAATGCTACCGGTTACGTCCGTTGTCCGGAAGTAGAACTGCGGCCGATACTGGTTGAAGAAAGGCTTGTGTCGCCCACCTTCTTCTTTCGAGAGGACGTAGACATTCGCCTCAAAGACAGTATGCGGAGTAATCGAACCGGGCTTACAGAGCACCTGGCCCCGCTCCACGTCGGTCTTCTTCGTTCCTCGAAGGAGAACACCGATATTGTCACCCGCACGACCTTCGTCGAGGAGTTTGTTGAACATCTCCACGCCGGTGCAGACAGTCTTCTGCGTGTCACGCAGACCAACAATCTCGATCTCTTCGCCAACCTTGATGATACCTTGCTCGACCTTACCGGTCACAACGGTACCACGACCTTGGATCGTGAACACGTCTTCAAGCGGCATCAAGAATGGACGGTCAATCGGACGCTCCGGAACCGGAACATACTCGTCAACCGCTGCCATGAGCTCGATGATCTTCTCAGCCCAAGTTGCATCGCCCTCAAGAGCCTTCAACGCAGACACTCGAACGATCGGGGTATCGTCACCCGGGAAATCGTACTCACTGAGGAGCTCACGAACCTCAAGTTCGACGAGGTCCAAAAGCTCCTCGTCGTCGACCATGTCCGACTTGTTCAACGCGACGACGATGTAAGGAACGCCAACCTGGCGTGCGAGCAGTACGTGCTCACGCGTCTGAGGCATAGGACCATCCGTAGCGCTGACGACGAGGATTGCGCCGTCAACCTGCGCCGCACCCGTAATCATGTTCTTGATATAGTCAGCGTGCCCCGGCATATCAACGTGCGCGTAGTGACGGTTCTCCGTCTCATATTCCACGTGCGAGATCGAGATGGTTATACCTCGTGCGCGCTCTTCGGGCGCATTATCGATCTGATCGAAAGGCTTGAACTTGACATTGGGGTTCCTCTCGGCGAGCGTCTTCGTGATCGCCGCAGTGAGAGTGGTCTTACCATGGTCAATATGACCCATGGTCCCGATGTTCAAGTGAGGCTTACTCCGCTCGAACTTTTGCTTGGCCATGTCTTTACTGCTCCGTTAACCTAACTGCGCCCTACGACGCTACTGGACTACTACAGGCTGAAATAGTTTACTCACCACGAACACGCGCTACGATATCTTTTGCGATCGAATCAGGTACTTCTTGATACGACCCAAATTGCATCGAGTACGTTGCACGACCTTGAGTCCGAGAACGTAGATCAGTTGCGTAACCAAACATCTCCGAGAGCGGAACTTGCGCTCGTATGACTTGGCTGTTGCCGACCTGATCCATTCCCTCGACCCGACCTCGCCTTGAGGAGAGATCGCCAATGACATCACCCATGTACTCCTCAGGTGTAACCACCGAAACCGACATAATCGGCTCCAAGAGCACAGGGCTCGCCGCTCGCGCAGCCTTCTTTACAGCCATCGATCCGGCGATCTTAAACGCCATCTCGGACGAGTCGACCTCGTGATATGAACCGAAGACCAACGTGACACGAACGTCCACCGTTGGATAACCGGCCAACACACCTGACTGCAAAGCTTCTTGAATTCCAGCATCGACAGCTGGAATGTACTCTCGTGGAATCACTCCACCAGAGATCTTGTCAACGAACTCGTATCCACCTCCAGGGCCTGAGGGCTCCAGATTGATCACTACGTGTCCATACTGTCCACGACCACCCGACTGACGGACGTATCGTTCTTCGATCTTCTCCACAGACTTTCGTATCGTCTCGCGATACGCTACCTGCGGCTTGCCGACGTTTGCGTCAACTTTGAACTCTCGCAGCATTCGATCAACGAGAACCTCCAGGTGGAGTTCGCCCATACCCGAGATAACGGTTTGACCGGTCTCCTCATCAGAACGAACTCGAAAGGTCGGATCCTCCTCTGAAAGGGCGTAGAGGGCACGCCCCATCTTGTCTTGATCGGCCTTCGTCTTTGGCTCAACCGCGACATGGATCACTGGCTCGGGAAACTCGAGAGCCTCCAAGACGATCGGCGCATCCACCGCCGAGAGAGTATCCCCGGTCGTTGTATTCTTCAAACCAACGGCGGCAACAATATCTCCCGCATAGATGGTGTCGATATCTTCTCGCGTATTCGCGTGCATCAGAAGCAACCGACCAAGACGCTCTTTCTTGTCCTTGGTCGAGTTCAAAATCGTTGCTCCTTTTTCAAGGGAGCCAGAGTAGACCCGGAAGTAGGTCAACTTTCCAACAAAAGGATCCGTCATGATCTTGAAGGCCAGAGCCGAAAATGGCGCTGAAACGGAAGCTTCACGTGTCAACGTCTCCGAACCCGACATCGATGTTCCCTCGGTATCAGGCAGATCGGACGGAGCAGGAAGAAAGTCGACCACTGCGTCGAGCATTGGCTGAACGCCCTTGTTCTTGAAGGCAGAACCACAGAGCGTTGGGACGATCTGGGCGGCCAAGGTCGCCTTACGAATCGCCCTTTTCAGCAACGAGCCCGTGATCTCCTCTTCTGCGATGTAGCGCTCCATGAGCTCGTCATCAAAGTTCGACAAAACATCAATCAGTTCCTGGTGAGCCACGTCCGCAGCATCTCGGAGATCATCAGGGATCTCCTGTGTCGCATACTCCTCACCCAAGCCCTCGTGCCAGACCTTCGCATTCATCTCCACGAGGTCAACGATCCCAACGAAATCGCCTTCACTCCCGATGGGAAGTTGAATCACTGCCGGAACAGCGTCGAGCCGATCCTTAATCATCTCAACGCACCGCGTAAAATCGGCACCGACCCGGTCCATCTTGTTGACGAAGCACATACGAGGAACGTGATACTTATTAGCTTGGCGCCACACCGTTTCCGTCTGCGGCTCTACCCCAGCCACTGCGTCGAAGACCGCAACCGCACCGTCGAGCACCCGCAAGGATCGCTCAACTTCAACTGTGAAGTCAACGTGCCCAGGCGTATCGATGATATTGATACGGTGGTCCTTCCAGAAGCAGGTAGTCGCCGCCGAGGTAATGGTGATACCGCGCTCTTGCTCTTGCGCCATCCAGTCCATCGTCGCTGCACCTTCGTGCACTTCACCGATCTTGTAGTTCTTACCCGTGTAGTACAAGATACGCTCGGTGGTCGTCGTTTTACCGGCGTCGATGTGCGCCATAATACCGATATTGCGTATCCTTTCTAGGGGATACTCCCGCTTCGTCACCATTGAACCGTCATCCTCGTCTTTAACTCACCATCTCGAACCCACTCTTGGACTCGAGAAAACCACATCAAATTTCCGACCACATAAGGGCGCCGTGGTTAGAACAAGCGCTCCAACCACGGCGAAACGAAACTCTCTTTACCAGCGATAGTGTGCGAAAGCCCTATTCGACTCCGCCATCTTGTGAAGATCGTCCTTGCGCTTCACAGATGCGCCGATACCTGAAGACGCATCGAGAATCTCGTTCGCAAGACGAAGCACCATCGTTCGCTCGCGACGATTTCGGGAGTAGCTCACGATCCATCGGATCGACAGTGTCATTGACCGTCGGGACTTTACCTCGATCGGAACTTGGTAGGTCGAACCTCCGACACGACGGGATCGAACCTCGAGCTCTGGCTTCGTATTATCGACTGCGCGCTTCAGCACAGTTAGTGGATCACTACCGGTGCGCTCTCGGATCTCGTCCATCGCTCCATACACGATGCCCTGCGCGAGAGTCTTTTTCCCGCGTGTCAAGATCTTGTTGATGAACTGAGTCACTAAGACTGAGTGATAGATCGGATCGGGAGCGAGCTCACGCCGCTCGACTGGGCCCTTGCGTGGCATCGACTATTTCTCCTTCTTGGCGCCGTAGCGACTACGAGCCTGCTTACGATTCTTGACGCCTGCTGTGTCAAGCGTTCCTCTAATAATCTTGTATCGCACACCAGGAAGGTCCTTGACTCGACCGCCTCGAACAAGCACGATGGAGTGTTCTTGGAGATTGTGTCCTACTCCTGGAATATACGCAGTGATCTCAACACCTGAGCTTAAGCGCACACGCGCGACTTTGCGAAGTGCAGAGTTCGGCTTCTTAGGGGTGGTTGTGTACACCCTCGTGCAGACACCGCGACGCTGCGGTGAACCCTTTAGCGCGGGTGTCTTCGTCTTCGACCTTTTGGTCTCACGTCCCTTGCGCACTAGCTGAGCAATCGTGGGCACGCTCATCCTCTCCTGGAAAATTGTTGAACAGATGGTGGCCCCACCAATGCAAGGCTCACTTAACCGAAATTACATACTACCGTCGCGGGAGCATGCTCCTGCACACTCCCGCCAACCCTCAACTACCTACTAACCTTCGCTGGCAATCGCGTCACCGCCTGGCAAGTCGTCAACGACAGGTTCCGCCTCTTCGGCAACTCCAAGCAGAAAATCCTCATCATCAACGACCTCGGACTCGGGAATGGAAGGGTCGAACGAATACCCTCCGTAGGAACTGTCGTGACCGAAGCCGTTGTACTCCTCATACTCCTGAGAACTCCAAAAGGAGAGCGGCTTAGCATCGGGAGCCACGACGTTGAACGATCGGTACTCCTTCATACCCGTACCAGCGGGGATGAGCTTGCCGATGATAATGTTCTCCTTGAGTCCCATGAGCCCGTCGGACTTTCCTTCGATAGCAGCCTCGGTCAGCACCCTGGTCGTCTCTTGGAACGAAGCGGCCGATAGCCAGGACTCCGTGGCGAGCGACGCCTTCGTAATACCCATCAACTCAGGACGGCCCTCCGAGGAGCGTAGGCCACGAGCCCGAAGTTCACGGTTGACATCCGCATAGCGCCGCGTATCGACACGTTCACCCGGAAGAAACACGGAGTCCCCCGGCTCTGCGACCGTTACCCTGCGCAGCATCTGCCGCACTATGAGCTCAATATGCTTATCGTGGATCGGAACACCTTGGTCACGATAGACCTTTTGAACCTCTTCCACGATGTACTGCTGCGTCTCTCGCACGCCCTTGATCTCAAGCAACTGCTTCGGATCTTTCGGGCCCTCGACAAGAGCATCGCCTGCCTCAACCTCTTGACCGTCCGCAACCTCGAGATGTACTCGCAGCGAGAGGTAGTACGACTCTTCGGTACCATCGTTTCCTACGACCGTTACCCGACGACCCGCCTCTTCCTCGTCAACACGGACGACTCCAGCTATATGAGAGAGGATCGCAGCTCCCTTTGGCGTCCGGGCCTCGAACAACTCCACGACTCGAGGAAGTCCGTGAGTAATGTCTTGTCCCGCAATACCACCTTGGTGGAAGGTACGCATGGTCAGCTGTGTTCCTGGCTCACCGATTGATTGGGCCGCAACAACGCCAATGGCCTCGCCGAGTTCAATAAAGCCCGGTCCCGCGAGACTCTGACCGTAGCACATAGAGCAAACGCCGTGCTCGGTATCGCAAGTCAGCACCGAACGCACCCTCACCCGAGTTACCGCAGGGTCATCCCGGAGCACGCCCACAAGTTCATCGGTGAGGAGGGTTCCTGCCTCCATGACGGTGCCATCGGAAAGCTCAACGCCCTCGGAGAGAACACGCCCATAAGCCCGAGTTTCAAGATAGGATCGTCGACCAGCTTGATCCGGAACGATATCCTCGAGCCAAATTCCTCGTGAGGTCTCGCAATCGTGCTCTCGAACGATCATCTCCTGGGAGACGTCAACCAACCGACGAGTCAGATAGCCAGAGTCCGCTGTGCGCAACGCCGTATCCGCCAGGCCTTTCCGTGCGCCGTGAGTGGAAATAAAGTACTCCAAGACGCTCAGACCTTCTCGGAACGAGGAAACGATAGGTCGAGGAATCATCTCACCACGGGGGTTCGACACCAGACCCTTCATGCCAGATATCTGACGAACCTGCTGAGCATTTCCACGAGCACCTGAATCGACCATCATGTTGATCGGGTTGAACGCCTCAGACGCCAACATCGTATCCATAGCGCGGCCGACCTCAGAGTTCGCGGAGGTCCAGATCTCGATCTCCTTCTGCTTACGCTCATCATCGGTAATGATTCCACGCTTGAATTGCTGCTCTGCCTTCTCCGCCTCGCGCTCATGGCGTTCCAAGATCTCACCCTTTGAGGCAGGCGTAGAGACGTCAGCGATCGAGATCGTCAACCCACTTTGAGAGGCGTAGCGAAAACCTAGCGCCTTGATCTTATCGAGCGACTCCTGCGCCTCGCTCTTACGATAGTGATTGGCGATCTCCTCAATGATGGCGCTAATCGGAAGCGCTCTCTTGCCAACCAGCTCGTTGACGAATCGAAATCCCTCAGGAAGCGCCGTATTGAAGATCACGCGACCGACGGTTGTATCGATCTCCTCGTAGATCGCCAAACCATCGTCGTCGACACCGGTCTCACGTCGAAGATGGATCTTCGTATGAAGCCCGACTTCACCATTCTCATAGGCCTGCTCGACCTCGTAGAGATGCCGAAACGTACGGCCCTCGCCGGGCTCACCATCAACGGCCATAGTCAGGTAGTAGATACCAAAAACCATGTCCTGAGTCGGAACAGTGATTGGTCGGCCGGTAGCCGGAGACAAAATATTATTGGCCGAGAGCATGAGAATCCGAGCTTCCGCCTGCGCTTCCGGCGAGAGCGGGAGATGCACCGCCATCTGGTCACCGTCGAAGTCAGCGTTAAACGCAGTGCAGACGAGCGGATGAATCTGGATCGCCTTACCTTCAACCAAGACCGGTTCAAAGGCTTGGATGCCGAGTCGGTGCAGTGTCGGAGCACGATTCAAAAGAACCGGATGCTCCTTGATCACCGAGTCGAGAACCTCCCAGACCTGTGGTCGCCGACGCTCCACCATTCGCTTGGCTGACTTGATGTTCTGTGCATAGTCGAGGTCGACCAACTTCTTCATCACAAACGGCTTGAACAGCTCAAGAGCCATCTGCTTCGGAAGACCACATTGATGCAGCTTGAGGTTTGGTCCTACGACGATCACCGATCGTCCGGAGTAGTCCACGCGCTTCCCCAAAAGATTCTGGCGGAATCGACCCTGCTTGCCCTTCAGCATGTCAGAGAGGCTCTTCAACGGTCGGTTTCCAGGCCCAGAAACTGGACGGCCACGCCGACCATTATCGAAGAGAGCGTCGACCGCCTCTTGGAGCATTCGCTTTTCGTTATTGACGATGATCTCAGGAGCTCCGAGATCCAACAGTCGCTTGAGGCGGTTATTACGGTTGATCACACGCCGATACAGATCGTTCAGGTCAGAGGTGGCGAATCGACCGCCGTCAAGCTGCACCATCGGTCGAAGATCCGGTGGAATGACTGGAACAAGGTCCAAGATCATCGCACGTGGATCGTTAACACGCTGACCGTTCTCATCCCTAGAGTTAAAGGCGGACACGATCTTGAGTCGCTTAATGGCCTTCTGGCGACGTTGCGCGGAGAGTGGTCGCTTTGCCTCGACAGGCTCGATCATCTCGCGCAGCTTGACTTCTTCCTCGTCAAGATCGATTCGCTCAATGAGTCGCGCAATGGCCTCGGCACCCATGCCTCCTTCAAAGTACTCGCCGTAGCGATCTTTGAGCTGACGCCAAAGAAGTTCATCTTCGATAATCATCCGGGCGTGGAGATCACGAAACTCATCAAAAGCACGTCTGAGGAGTTCAATACGACCGTTTAACCGATCACGAAAGACCGCTATCT
>JBMFXG010000103.1:0-9486 GCA_049964535.1 Acidimicrobiales bacterium
GTCAGCTCACACGGATTGAGGCCCAACTCGCTGGCCTTAATGCCAACTTCGAGCAGGCACGATCAGTACTGGCCGACACGCTCGATCTGACTCGAGACTGCCATACCGCGTACCTGGAAGCGGGTGACACCACCAGGCGACTTTTCAATCAGGCATTCTTCGCCAAGATCTATATTGACGAAGATGACGAGACACGAGAGCAAACCGTCCGAGTTGACTACAACGAGCTCTTCGACAGCTTGCTTTCACGCCTCATTCCAGCGAGAGTCCACCACATTCTCGACATAAAGAAAACCGCCCTTCGGGACATTCCGATAGGCAGTTTGAGCGACACATTGACCGACACCGACAAGGTGCAGGGTTCTCATACGGATACTTTGGTGGAGGTGATGGGACTCGAACCCACGACCTTTTGACTGCCAGTCAAATGCTCTACCAGCTGAGCTACACCCCCACTGCTTTGAGGAACCTCAAGCATAGCGGGAGCATCAATTACGTTGCGCTCTGTTTGATGAGTCATAGCCTCTCGATGAGGCGCTAGACCTCTGAGCGTTGCGATATCACTCTCGAGATCTTCAGTGAGGACTGTAAACCGGTGATTTTTTGTCATGTCGGAGTCCCAGACAAAGAAGTTATTGAGGAAAGAAGGCGCATACGAACTTGCTAAGGGCTTGAGTGGGAGTCAATCTTCGAGAGATTCGATCGGGTTGTACTCGCCGCAGCTCGGCGGTATTGAGGAACCTTATTCACATCGCGATGGCTCGAAGTTGACAGAGTTTGATGTTGCCATTGCGGAGTTCGTCTGTTCGTAGCGGGTCCGGTCATGGGTGACGATTCGATCCTGCTCTTGAAATGAGGATCGTGCGTGCAGACATGTTGATGAGCGAGAGGGGTTTCATGCGATGGGGTAGTTAGAGAGTTGTCGTTGACGACTACGGTAGGGGAGCGGTGCGATCAGAGTGGTTGCGAGGAGGAGTGATCGGCGTTGGCCATAGACGAAAAGCCCTGGTGGGTAGGTGGAACGATCTACCATATTTATCTCCGATCGTGGGTCGATGGCAACGGTGATGGCGTCGGTGACCTCTATGGAGCGAGAGAGCAACTTGGCTATCTCGCCTGGCTCGGAGTTGACGCTGTGTGGCTCTCTCCGACGATGCCTTCTCCGAACACAGATTGGGGCTATGACGTTTCGGACTACTTGGGTGTACACCCAGAGTTTGGTGATCGGGTAGCTCTGGAGGCCTTCGTGAGCGACGCACGTGCTCACGATCTAGCGGTGGTACTCGACCTCGTCCCGAATCACTCCAGTGATCAACATGCGTGGTTCATTGAAGCAGTTGAGCATCCGGATTCGAACAAGCACGAGTACTACGTGTGGGCGAGCGGTACTGACGATGGCCATCCGCCGAACAACTGGGTCGACGCCACAGGATCCTCGGCATGGACGTGGCATCCGACCGTGGGGAAGTACTACCTACACAATTTTTTGCAGTCTCAGCCAGATTTGAACTGGTGGTGCGATGAGGTTCACGCTGAGTTTGAATCGATCCTTCGCTTCTGGTTCGATCTAGGGATCGCTGGTTTTCGAATTGATGTTGCACACGGGCTCTACAAGGACGTCGATCTCCGAGACGATCCACCGACAACAGACCTGCGTGACCTTAGCTCGCACTTCGGTCTCGTTGAAGCGTTCTCAAAAAACCGGCCAGAGGTACATCAGGTCTATCGAGCGTGGCGCGCTCTGGCTGAGCAGTACGATCCACCAAGGTTGTTGCTCGGAGAGACTTGGACCAACGACTTTGATCGGTGGGCCGACTTCTTTGGATCGAACGATGAGCTGCAGCTGGCATTTAATTTTCGTTTCTTCTTCGCACCGTTTCGTGCACCTGCACTTGCAGAGGTTGTTGATGAAACTCTGAAGCGTGTTCCGCAAGGTTGCACGACGGTCTGGTCAGCTTCGAATCACGACGTCTCTCGGTTTCCGACTCGATGGTGCGAGAATCGACCAGAGCGAGGTCGGGCCGCCATGGTGTTGCTAACGACATTGCCGGGCACCCTTGTTCTCTACTACGGTGATGAGCTCGGTCTTGGAGACGTCGAGCTCGCTCCTGACGAACTCCGTGATCCGATGACGGCGGGAGTAGCGGGGGCCTCATTTCTCCGTGATCGAGCTCGGACGCCGATGGTTTGGGAGCCGGACGGAAATCGTGGCTTTACTCGGGATGACGCTACCCCGTGGCTCCCAATTCGTCGCGATCCCGGAGTTGATGTCCATTCTCAGCAGGAGAATCTCTTCTCTCACCTCCATCTCACCCGATCACTCCTGGCGCTGCGTCGCCGCTTTGATCTCTCTGATCCCCGGAGCTACCGGTTGCTCTCCGTGGATGACACACACTGGTCGTTTGCGGTGGGGGATCTCTTGGTGCTGGCGAACCTTTCTGACGAGCCCCGTGATCATGCGACTTCGGGAGAGATCGTGCTATCGAGTAACCCCCGCAGCAGCCTTGGGCTTGGAGGCGGAGACAGCGAGCTTCTCGCTCCATGGGAGGTTGTCGTTGAAGTGTCGGCTCGGTCGTAGTGGTTCTAGAAATCTCCAAAGATTCCTCTGGTCGCTTGCTCCTTGACGAAACACTTGGGTCCCGTGTCTGAGGTTGAGCGAAAGGTTGGACGCTACGACGACCTCCAACGGCACGTTGTTCTTCTATGTCTTCCGACGAGTTTGCCCATCACCGGTGTGATGGTATCCGTACGAGGAGGCACTGGGTAGGATTTTCGAGATGCTTGAAGCCTATGATCCCCAGCGTGTAGAGTCGAAGTGGCAAGAGATATGGCTCTCGAGCGGGCTTTATGAAGTCAACGCAGACGATCCTCGACCAAAATCGTACGTCCTGTGCATGTATCCGTACCCTTCCGGCCCGGCCCATCAAGGGCACGTGCGAAACTACACCTTCGGTGATCTCAACGTGCGATATCGAACCCTGAAGGGCGAAGCAGTGCTTACTCCATTTGGGTTTGACTCCTTCGGTCTGCCAGCTGAGAACGCTGCGATTAAGACAGGGATTCATCCACGTCTCTTTACAGAGGAGCGGATTGGCGAGTTGAAGTCCTCGGTGCTCCGGCTCGGAGCCGTCTACGATTGGCGACGAGAGCTGAAGAGTCACGATCCGAGCTATATGCGCTGGAGCCAGTACCTCTTTATCAAGCTCTTTGAAGCGGGATTAGCCTATAAGGCGAACGCACCGGTCAACTGGTGTCCCGGATGTCAGACCGTACTCGCCAATGAGCAGGTGCTCTCCGATGGAACCTGCGAGCGATCAGGAGATCTCGTTGTTCGGCGCGATCTCGAGCAGTGGTTCTTCAAAATCACTAGCTACGCCGAAGAGCTACTCGCCGGACTCAGTGAGCTGGACTGGCCCGATCGAGTCAAGGTGATGCAACGCAACTGGATCGGTCGATCGGAGGGAGCAATTATTGACCTTCGCCTGGTCGGTCGAGAAGACATTTCGATCTCGGTCTTTACCACTCGGCCCGACACGTGTTTTGGTGTTACCTATGCAGTCATTGCGCCAGAACATCCACTGGTCGATCAAGTTGTTACCGCTGACATGCGTCACGATGTGGATCTCTTCCTTGATGAAGTCTCGACTCGAAGTGAGATCGAGCGTCAATCCTCGGAGATGGGAGGCTCGAAGCGAGGCGTTTTCACCGGTTCTCATGTTGTCAATCCAATGACCGGTGAGTCAGTGCCGCTGTACATAGCTGACTACGTTCTCGGTCACTACGGTACCGGTGCAGTGATGGGCGTTCCAGGTGAAGATCAGAGGGACTTTGACTTTGCTCAGATCTTTGGACTCCCAGTGCGAGAAACGGTGCAGCGCCCCGCCGACTTCCCTGGTGGGGCCTACAGTGGAGACGGCATCAAGATCAATAGTGGGTTGCTCGACGGACTCGATGTCGCCACTGCGAAGCAGCGTGCCATCGCCTGGCTGAGTGAGCATGGGTCGGGTAGAGGCACGGTTACCTATCGCTTGCGAGACTGGTTAGTCTCGCGTCAGCGGTATTGGGGATGTCCGATACCGATCATCAAGTGCGCAGCCTGCGGGCTCGTTCCAGTTCCTGAGAGCGAGCTCCCGATTATCGCTCCCGATGATGTTGAGTTTCTGCCGACCGGTGAGTCTCCTCTGGCGCGACACAGTGAGTTCCGTTTCGTCTCATGCCCGAAGTGTGGGCGAGATGCGGAACGGGAGACCGACACGATGGACACCTTTGTTGACTCGTCGTGGTACTTCTTACGTTTCTGTGATCCATTTACGCCCGAGGTCCCCTTTGATGCATCGGTCGTTGGGTCATGGATGCCCGTCGATCAATACATTGGCGGTATTGAGCATGCGATTCTGCACCTTTTGTATGCGAGGTTTTTCACGAAGGCTCTGAGCGATCTCGGACTCGTGCCATCCACTCTTCGAGAGCCATTCAAGCGGCTCTTTACCCAAGGCATGATCCGTTTCGAAGGGTCGAAGATGTCGAAATCGAAGGGTAACGTTGTCTCTCCTATTGAGTACTTCGATGGTGTGGGCGCCGATGCATTGCGTCTCTATCATCTCTTCGTCGGCCCACCTGCGGACAGTATCGACTGGTCTTCGCAGACCGACGAGATTATCGAGGGATGTCGTCACTTCCTCGATCGAGTGTGGAGAGTCTCGCTGGGATCTGCCGAACGTTTTCCCGGCGTTGAGATGACGATCTCTGATCGTACGGAGCTCAACGATGATGACCGAGCCTTTCGAGTCCTCCTCCACGAGACCATTGCGAAGGTTACCGCCGAGTACGAGCGGTGGTCGTACAATGCTGCGGTGGCGTCGTTGATGTCGTTGACGAATGCGCTCTATCGCTACGGTGCTGCAGGGGCACAGAGGTCCGTTTTCGACGAAGCACTCGATGCACTCTGTCTCATGCTCTCTCCGATGACACCGCATATCGCCTCTGAGATCTGGGAGCGGCGTCATGGCGAGGTTCTGCATGCTCAACCTTGGCCAGTTGCAGATCCATCACTTTTGGTGCGAACCTCGACCACGCTCGTGCTGCAAGTCAACGGAAAGATGGTCGACACCGTTGAGGTCCCTGTCGACATTAGCGAAACGGACGCCGTGGCGTTAGCGAGGTCGAACGAGAAGGTAGCGCGTCGTCTGGGCGATGTTGAGCCAAAGCGGACGATTGCGAAGGTGCCACGGCTCGTCAACGTTGTGGTGTAGGTGTACTCGTTCCCAGCAGTGGTCGAGGCATGCTTCGTTGTGAAACTCTAGGGTGGAGTCATGAGCTCGCACGATCGACCGAACCGGCTATCACCCGCTATGGAAGAACAGCTTGGGGGAGCAAGCTACCAAGGTCTAGCGACCTTCGCTCAGCTCCCGCTCTTGACCGACCCAGCGGATCTCGATGATCCTCGCCCGGATATAGCTATCGTCGGAGCTCCTTGGGATGACTCCACAACGTTTCGTCCGGGCGCAAGGTTTGGGCCCCGTGCGCTGCGAGCACTAGCGTATGGACCAGGCACGTATCATCTCGATCTCGGTTTTGAGATCTTTGAGGAGATGGACGTCGTGGACTTTGGTGATGCCATCTGCTACCACGGTATGGCAGAGCGGTCGTTTGACTCGATACGCCGCCGTGTCTATGAGGTTGCTCGACGCGAGATCATTCCAATCGTCCTCGGGGGTGATCACTCCATCACTTTTCCATCGGCGAGTGCCGTGGCAGAGGCGACGGGTTGGGGAAAGCTCGGTGTTGTCCACTTCGATGCTCATGCCGATACCGCTCCAGAGATCGATGGCAATCTTGCGAGTCACGGTAGCCCGATGCGCCGGCTCATCGAATCAGGAGCGGTACTCGGTCGCAACTTCGTACAGGTTGGGCTCAGAGGTTACTGGCCCCCGGCCGAGATCTTTGCATGGATGCACGAACAAGGTATGCGTTGGCATCTCATGCATGAGGTCTGGGAACGTGGCATCATGGCGGTGATCGATGACGCTGTTGCTGAGGCATCTGAGGGCTGCGATGCCATCTATCTCTCGGTTGATATCGATGTCCTCGATCCAGGCTTCGCTCCCGGCACGGGAACCCCCGAACCCGGTGGAATGACTCCGGCCGATCTCCTGCGCACCGTTCGGCGTCTCGCTCAGGAGGTGAACCTGGTAGGGATGGACGTCGTTGAGGTTTCACCGCCGTACGATACGTCGGAGCTCACCATCAACAACGCTCATCGAGTCATCCTCGAGGCGATTTCGGGACTTGGTGCAAAGCGTCGTCTGAGCGCTCAGTAACTGGTCGCAATGGATCGATGCTGAAGCGGTCACGCAGTCGTAGTGGGTGATCTGGAGAGCAGGCGTACGGTTCGTGCGACCGACTTAGTGAGAGCTGCCGAGATGCTCTGCGAGAACCATCGCAGCCTGTTGCGAGAGCCACGCGACTTGTTGGCCGTAGTCGCTCACGTCGCTTTGGTCACCGCCGCGCGCCCCCTGGAGATAGCGGCTATAGACCCCCTGCAGGATGCAGGCGAGCTTGAAGTATGCAAAAGCCACGTAGAAGTCGATGGTGGAGACGTCGGCTCCGGTGAGCTCGCAGTAGTAGGACGCAAGCTGAGATCGACTCCAGAAGCCCTCCAGCGTGGTGGTTCGACCAAGAGCCGAACGTTCGTCCCCGCTGTCGGTCCAGTAAACCAGGAGTAGACCAAGGTCTGCAAGTGGGTCTCCGAGTGTGCAGATCTCCCAGTCTAAGACGGCAGCGACCGTCCCAGCTGGAGCGATGACGGTGTTATCGAGGCGATAGTCACCATGCACAACGCTGACCCGATGCTGTTCTGGGATGTGGTTGTGGAGCGTCTGGTAGACCTCATCGATTCCGGGCACGAAGAAGTTAATCTCTTCGCTCGATTTTCGATACTGGGTGTACCACCGCTTGAGCTGCCGGTCGATGTAACCGTGGTGATGAGCGAGTGACGAGAGGCCTATCGATTCGATGTCGAGCTGATGCAGGTTGGCAAGGACGGCGATGAGGGATTGCGAGATCACTGAGCGCTGTGTAGGGGTGTAGAGTCCCTCTACCTCTGTCGGCTCACGAAGGATCGCTCCCTCCACGTAGCTCATGAGGTAGAAGGGAAGCTCAGCTACCTCAGGATCGTCGCAGAGAGCGAGAGGCGTGGGTGTTGGGACTGTGGTTGGAGCGAGAGCGCTCAAGATGGTGTGCTCGCGTCGCATGTCGTGAGCGGTGGGAAGCACGTGCGATGTTGGAGGCCGTCGGAGAATAAAGATTGAACCACGAGCATCGGTGACCCGAAACGTTAAGTTGGATCGTCCACCTGCTATGAGCTCGAAGGTGTAGGGGGCCGCGGTATCTGTGAGTACAGATGCGATCCACGACTGTACCCGCTCGAAGTTGACCTCTGCCACGAGGTGAGCCTAGCTCAACTCGTGGCAGTCTCGCTGGGCTCGGTACCACGAAACGGCGTTGGTGATCGCAAGATAGGGGTGATTCCGTGCAGGTAGGACCGAACCGACTGGGGTTAGGTCGTGCCGATCTCTCGCATGGCGCACGTAAGAGTACGCCCTCCTTTCGATCGCTACCACTTGATACCACCTATTTCACGAAAAACTGTCGCTACGGGAGCGTGCCGGTGGGGTTACGAGACAGTGCGGGCGATACTCGGCTAACAATGGCGGCGCTGCCGTTTTGGAGTTGTGCTCTGGGTAGAGCTTGAGGTACGAAGGTTAGAGATTCCTACGCTCTCGTTGCAAAGAAGAGTCGGGGGAAGTTAAGTCAAAGATTCAGGAGGCGTGCGCCGCATCATGGCCACGCAATATGACCAGAGGCCGTTTGACAGTGTGATGTAGGCTGCTCGAGGAGGTAGCAGGTTGCGTGCATGCGGGGAGCGAGTAGGAGAGAAGAGCATCCCGTGGTGCACGGTATCTGGTTGTATAGTCAAGGTCGTTCTAGCAAGGACGACGTGTCGTGGATCGGCGGGAATCTCTTCTCGACGATCTATGGAACCGAAACGGACCGAACAGAGCTCTTGTGCCCAGCCTCGCCCGGAGTTCGTCGAAGTGTTCGATAGGTGATGCGCTGGTCCAATTACAAGGCATCGAGTCAGCTCTTTGGTGGAAATTCTTGATTCGCGTCTATCTGTGGTGACGAACGGCCGTGATGAGCTACAGATGCGGGCCCGTGTAGCGCTTCAGAGCTCTGGCGTCTAGGTGCGACTCAACAGTAGGGAAGAGGGCGGCCGGCAGCAAAAACTCGCTCTAGCGTTAATGTCGTTATCATGACAACCACGTTTTCTGATTCCATCATTATCGCTCGTCCGGCTGATATTCTCTACGCTATGGTCTCTGATATCACTCGCATGGGCGAATGGTCTCCGACCTGCACGAAGGCCTGGTGGGATAGTGGTGAGCCGGGACAATTGGGCTCAGTCTTCGTCGGGCACAACGAAGCCGATGGAGATACCTGGGAGACGAAGGCTGAGGTGACGGTCGCCGATCAGAACACCGAGTTCGTCTTCGTCGTCGGTGGTTCTCTCTCTCAGTGGGGCTATCACTTTGCTCCCGTAGAGGGCGGAACTCGTGTAACACAGTCGTGGGAGTTTCTACCAGAGGGTCTTGAGCTGTTTCGATCGCACTACGGTGACGATGGAGAGAACCAGATCGCAAAGCGAATCGAAGCGGCCCACAGTGATATTCCTGCCACGTTGGCAGCGCTGAAGCGTGTCGCTGAGGCCGAAGCGTAACCAACGTAGCCCTACCTTAGAGACCGGCACGCTCTGCTAGGCGAAGAGGACTTCGTCGCCTCGACCTACGTCGCACTCTCGAAAAGGTTGTGTGCAGACGCCTTGTACGAGTAAGCGACTCTGTCCTACGAGTTCATCACCGATAGAAGATGATGAGCTCGTAGTGCTCAGTAACCTCACCAGGTATTCTTGTGTACTCGCACAGTTTTCGTCTCCGAAGCTCTATCTCTAACTCAATTCAGCGGCGTCTTTCTGGCCGATAGCGAACTCCAGTTGCTCAGTACAGTGGTCTGTCGGGATCTCCCCCTCAGGCTCGTGATGTCACAAGGAGAGCCTGGGGGTGGTTGTGGTCGTAGGAGGACCTCCTTGAGTGTCGTCTTAAATGTTTTTGTTAGCTTGCCGCTGGTCCCTTGAGACTTTGAGATCGGATCGCACCTTGCTCATTGCTCATTGCTCATTGCTCATTGCTCATTGCTCATTGCTCGTTGCTCATTGCTCGTTGCTCATTGCTCATTGCTCGTTGCCAGGTTTCCGTGTCGTCGAAGTGGTTGTGCAGCCTACGTCCTAGCGCTACGGTCACCTCCTTGCTGGGTCTACGGCGCCTTAGTCACCGGCGTATCGCAGAAAGTCTGGGAGTTGCAAACTGGTCCACGTTGTCTGTGTTAGCGTACTGAGGTGGCAGTGTTTAAAGAGTTCAGAGCCTTTGT
>JBMFXG010000104.1:0-9477 GCA_049964535.1 Acidimicrobiales bacterium
GCCACGTTGTAGTGCCCTATTCACCGAGCCTAACCCAATGAGCTGGGAGTATTGGGGTTAGGATCGAAAGATGGGTCAGGATGCCACAGCCGTCTCCAAGGTTGCACCGCACAAGAGCATCCAAACCAACCATCGGCTAACTCCCCAGCGGCGACAAGGAGCCACACAGCCGCTCTTGCTTACTTGTGTGGCTGGGCTCATAACTGCCGCACCGTCGAGCAAACACCGAGATACCACAGTCCACACAGCCCAAACAACGATCTCCACAATCAGAATAAAAACCTGTCAACAAGCCATGAAAAAGAAGAATCCATGCTCCTTATCTTTGGAAACCCTCCATCTCAAAATACGGAGAATCGAGGTGGAGCACGAGGTGCCGACGTGGATAGCGTCACCCACCACGAAGTATCAGCTACTCACGTTGCTAGAGCGGTAGAAGCGGCGCTCACCCTTGAGGTATCTGTCGTGAGGTTCACTGACGCTATCTTCAACGGCAGACCTACCGAACCGTCACGGGAACGCTGCAAGAGACGAGCGGAGCACGAATCGATCGGTCACGAGCTCGCCTAACCTGCGTCACCTCGCTCCACACCATCGCGCTGATAGACCTGTTCCGCAAAGGCCTCCAGCACACCCTCACACCGCTCGATCTCACTCCTCGCCCGCTGGGCTCCGAGGGCGTGTAAGACGTCACGAGCAAGCACCTTTTCAAACCATCGGTGCAACTTGTTCAAGTCCTCTTCGTTCTCCTCAAGCTCTGCGTAGGTGAAGTGATCTCCAACGATCTCCTTATTGACTTGAGCGACGAAGTCAACACATCGATCGATGATCTCTTCATACTCGTCATCTCGGGCCGCATTGAACGCCGCTACAAGCTCGCTGGCACCTCCGAGGGGATCACAGAGCAGTAGCACGGCGGTCCCTCCCATCTCATCAATGATCTCGGTCCGCAGCTTACGCAAGGCTCGTTCGCCGCTCCTCGAGACTGGGAGCGCCGCAGCAGAGTTGACGAGATAGATTGCGCCTAACGACTTGAGCCTCCGCCACACCAACGCTCGCAACCGACTCGGCTCACTAGGAATACGGTACGCCAGGATAAGCCACTGCCCACGACCCGCAGCATCCTTGGTTGCGAGCGCAGCCTCTTCATGGCCATCGCTGTCGTCCACGCTCTCCATCACACCTCACCTCTCACATCAGATCCGCAGACTTCGATTCCAATACGGTCACAAGGTCGCAGCCCAAACTCTCGGATTTACTACAACCACGGAACGAACCTACAGAACCGACGGTCTTGCTCTCCCGAACCGCAGCCCACACCAAGGAGACAGAGCGGCCAAAGAGAAGATCTACCAACGGACGAGCGTGAGTACTCCAACACCATGCGCCGTACGACCGTGCAACACCAGCTCGACCACTTTAGCTCGACCACTTTCGGCGGTACCACAAAAACGATAGGGGTCCGCTCTCTTCGTTGCGTACTGCCGCGAACGCTACGACGCCCGCTGGATAGTACGCACGGCACGAAAGAGCGACCACGATAGCGCAACAACCCACACCACGGGAAGAATCCACCAAGATGAGTGGTGGAGCGCATGGTTAAAGAGCCCGATCGCTACCACACCGAGAGCCACGCCGATAGCGAGAACGATGTCATCACCAATGATGAAGTCCCAGAGGAAAACGACGAAACTACGAAGAAGCTCAAGTACTCTGCGCATCACGCCGCCACCGCCGTTGAGCCACTACCTCGCCGTGCCGAGGTCCGCATCATGTGAAGGACTCCAGACATCACCAACGCAATAGCTATCGTCGCAGGAATAATGACCACCAAGGAAAGGTCCGTACCTGGCCAGTGCGCACCAGCACCTTCTGCACCCCAGAAGGTGCCAAAACTGGTCAGTAGAGCACCAACTACAAACTTGATGGTGTTCTCTGGAACCTTCGAGAGTGGTCCTCGGACGATAGCCGCAACGACGACCGTGACCGCAATCGCCGCAATCGCCGCAACGGCACCAAGAGGAATGTCATGGGCATTGGCGCCAAAGGTCACCACGATGAATGCGACCTCTAACCCTTCCAGAACGACCGACTTGAACGCTAGAGAGAATGAGTACGGGTCCCCACCGTGGAAGCCCCGAGCATTCGGCGACTCAATGGCCTTTGCACCGGCAGTCGTCTTCGCAAAGATGGCCTCCTCGTCGTGGAGAGCCTTCCAGCCCGAGGCACGCAAGATGGCCTTCCTCAGCCAACCCAAACCAAAAACTAAGAGGAGTGCACCGACCACGAGCCGTAGAGCGCTGATCGGGATAGTCGTCAAGGTCGGTCCAAGTATCGCCACAACGGCCGCCACGACGACGACCCCAAGAGCAACCCCTCGGAACGCCGATCTCCAACTCCTCGTCACACCAACCGCAAGCACGACCGTCGCAGCCTCAACTGCCTCAACCATGCACGCGAGAAATGTGACAGCGAAGAGTACCCATCCTGTCATCTCAATACCTCCGAAACCTTTCTAACCCTAGAGAACCCAACTCTCGGAGCGGCACCATCGTACAAACACCATCGCAAGAGTAACTCGAGGAGATTCCCATCAAGGCGATCTGTTCGAACTAATATGTAACCGCTGTTACTATTGTAACATCATCATGGTGACAACTCAAACGTTCGTCATCGAAACACCGCGCTGCTCATCTCTGGAAGAGCCCAACTCGCTCATCACGAACCCAGGCTCGCTCCGGCTCCAACTCTGTCGGCCCGCACCGAGTACCTACCTCCGCGACCTGGCGGGTAAACCGCTCAGGTCTCTCGCGACCTCATCTGCATTTCCGGGGCGCTCTCTTTGGAGCAGACTGGCATGCAACAATCTCCTGAGGAGATAGTGTTCGCTTGCGTTCCAGACTGAGACCCTCGCATCAGGTGGATCGATAGGGCGTACAGCGCCATCAACCCTGCTCTCTAGCGGAACTGACCACACACGACATCGGGAGAGCTCCCACTCATTCACCCAGACATCGAGAGCTTGACGCAAAGGCGACTAGGTCGTTACTGTGGCGATAACGAGAGACTCACGCTCTCGCGCTCTACACTACAATCGTCGGGAGGCACTCCACGACAACACGCCACTCCGAGGTGACGTAGTTGTGTTATCTCGGAGCCTGCCCTCAGCGTTTAGCGCCCACTTCGTCTGGGACACACCACAGTTGTATCACTCGAATCAACGTCGTCAAACGATCCAGGAGACAGAAACTTCACCCCAAGCCCACAGGCTCCCCATCACCAAGGACATAGCGCCGAACCATAGAGAGGTTCTTCGATGTCGCAACAGAGATCGATCAACCGAGCAGCATCGTTGCGCCGACTACCCCAAACACGGCCCTCCTGAGTCCACAAGCAGACCGACACTCTCCCCGTACTCAAGCAATCACCCAGACAGTCGAGAGCGAGATCGCCAACTCGTCGATGATAGAACGAAGTACGACGATTAACTCTTTAGACCTTCTCACTCTCGGCCGATAGAGACGCATGTCGCTGCATGCCATCGGTCTAGCCTCCCTCGTGAGGACGTCGAACGAACGAGACTGCAGAGACCCAAGACCCAGGCGCACTCAATTTCTCTCCACACACCGAGTCCTCCAGCGAGATCACCTCTGTGCGACATACATCGATACGCCATGAGCGACACGAGCAAAGATGACGCCATGGACGTATCACCGCATACCTCTTCATGGAGTTTTGCCTCACTCACTGTGCAGCACGCAATCCAAGCGGCGGCAGCGGAGTACTCGCGATACTTTCTCTCAACGCTGACCAAGCTACCGGGCATTGACGCGCAACTCTCCGAACTCGATCCCCAGGGATATAAGGCACTTGCCGAGCGGGAGCGTTCGTTCATTGTGGAACTCCTGAGCCCGGCCACGCCGCGTTCTTGGCTCGAAGAGAATCTCCCACTCGTCGCGGCAATCCACGCCGAGCTCGGCATACCGCTCACCGCCCTCCACAGCGCTACGGAGTTCATCTATCGCGCACTCGTCAACGCATTCCGCATAACGACCTCGAGCTACGAGGCGGCCGTCTTGGACCTTGCCCGCAGCCGTCTTGCGCTCTTTCTGCAAGCTGGCTTCGAGGCAGAGAGCAATCTCGACTATCTCCTCACCACCGTGGCCGAATCCATAAGCCACCAAGCCCACGTCGCCACCACGAGCGATGACTTAATCCGTGCGACCCTTGGTGAGCTCTCCCGTGTCAACGGTATCGTCTGTACCTACCTCATTCGTCCAGATGATCAAGGAACCTTCCAGTTTCAATACATCGAAGGTAGAGCAGCCCTCGACATCGAGGAGCAGATCGCCCAAGGGTCCTTTCCACCCATCACGATCGACCCACTCCACGCCAACGGCAACGGGGGTGCCGGTCGCGCCTGGAGAACCAAAGAAGTTCAGTTCAGCGGCGACATCTCCCACGACGATTCCATGACGCCCTGGGCACAGATGTACCGTAGCGTCGGCATCAGATCCACTTGTTCCATACCACTGTGTGGACGTCAAGGCAACCAGATCGCCATCCTCGGGCTCTACAGCTCGCGACCAGACTTCTTCAATCACTCTCGATTCTCACGCCTTCTCGACACGCTTCGCTACCAGCTCGCCCCCTCCTTCGGGGAGCTTGAGTCCGGGGCACTACTCTCGCACGCTCTCCGGCTCCACTACCAAGCACTCATCGGACGCGCGTCGGTACAGTTCCTCTACCAACCGATCGTTGATCTTCACGACGGCCACGTACATAAGCTCGAGGCGCTCGCTCGTCTCATCGACGACGACGGCTCAGTGGTGAGTCCCTACCACTTTCTCGCCGCACTCGGAACCGACGACCTCTACCGGCTCTTCGAGCTCGGGATCAACGATGCCGTCGATCTCCTCGACACCCTCCACGAGAGTGGACACGAGATCGGGGTCTCGGTCAACCTCCCAGTCCAGGGGTCTCGAGATCCACGGTATCAAACGCATATCACGATGCTCATTAACGATGGACGCTTACGACCGAGCTCCCTCACCCTTGAAGTCACCGAGGAGGAGGAGCTCACAGAGAGCGGCTCTCAACACCTCTCCAACCTCAGCACGCTCGGCATTAGGCTTGCTCAAGACGACCTCGGCTCAGGTTACAGCTCCTTACGGCGCCTGGAGCAGATCGGTTTCGACGACGTCAAGATCGATCAAACCCTCATTCGCTCGACCTCCGACCCGCTCTCAACGCTTACCGTTATGGAGCACCTCTCAGGGCTCGCCCACGACCTCGGGATCTCAGTCGTCGCAGAGGGTCTCGAATCCGAGGGGCTCGTTGAGGCCGCGATCATCTTGGGGGTCGACTTCGGTCAAGGCTATGCCATTGCGCGCCCCATGGATCGCAACAGTGTCATTTCGTGGATATCGTCACACCAGTGGGGTTACCGCGTCTCTGCACCCGCCACAAAGCTCGGCGCCCTCGCTGCCTTGCACCAGTGGTGGAGAACGTTGCGACACCTCAGCCTCGTCGCAGTCCAGTCTCTCGCAGAGCACCTAACTCAAGAGCTCAAAGCTACGATCGCTCCTGCACTTGCTACGACCGGTCTCCAGCACGATAGGAGCACGGAGACGTTCATCCAGATCGAAAAGGCCATCAAGGCACACGATGAGGCGACGCTCACACGCATCATCAATGATCTTCGCTCCACACTCCTCAATGATCGCCAATCCGAAGCCTTGCTTGTCGAGCCAGCAAGCGAGCCCAAACCCCACTCCTCACCTACCGGTTCCTCGGAGAAAGTAGAGTCTGCTCTTACCTCAGTACACGACCACCAATCGAGATCGAACCACGAGATCGCTTGCTCGACCTGCGTCACACCAGCCGGACTGGGGTCGCACAACCACAGCGCCGTACACGGCAGGACCGACGAGGCCTCCGTCGCTCGACCATTGGGAGCGATACAGCAGCTCTTCACTCTCTACCGAGAGCAACACGCTCTGCGCTCGAACGGACAGGGAACGCAAGAGGGGCTCGATCATCTCGCAGCCTCTCTCAATGCCCTCGAACCGAGTCGATCGCTTGCGATCTTCGCACTCAGCGATCCCGTGTCTCTGAAGTGGACGCTGATCTGCGGCCCGGGCCTTCCGGCATCGCTCTACACCAGTATCGCCGAGCACCCAGAACTCGTGGTCTCGCTCGCTCCCGAGCGCTTGGTCAACGACGACTTCGTGAACCTCGAACTCCCGCAACGGGCCTTTAACTCCCCGACCCTACGCTCGCTCCGAAGCGCCTTTTCTGGGGCATGCCTCACTGCCGTCACCACCGCCACTGATCGAGTGCTCGGAGCGGTCGTCAGCTTTGGACCTGGGCACCACGGTGTCGATCAAGCAACGAAAGAGCTTCTCGTTCACGCCCGATCGCTTTCGGCCCCATGGCTCTCAAAGTTCTCTCTCGTGAGCCCCAACGGCGAAGAGCAGCGCACTACAACCATCGAAGAAGATGTACAGGTTGCCCGCCTCAGTTTTGCTTTGGATACCGGTCAGATCCTAAGCTTCAGCGCCCAGACCCCTTCGCTCTATGGATACGAAGCCGATGAGTTCGCTCACCTCACCATCACCGACGTGAGCCCCACCATCAACCTCTCAACGGTCATGACCTTTGGGGCTCTCTTCGAGTCTGGACAGATGGCCCGCTTCAGTGGATCGCAACGTCTGAGCAACGGCGAGATACGCAACGTCACCTTCCTCACTCAGATCATCGAGCATCGTGGACAGCGATGCGCCGACGCCACCATCTACGGCCTCGATCGGCCGACCGATTCATCGCTAGCACTCCTGCAAGAGCAGGTCGTCAACGACGGCATCCTCACCACCACGGCGGCAATGATCTTGGTCTTTACCCCAACGGGAATGGTGGTCTCACTCAACCGAGCAATCGAAGAGTTTTTTGGGATACAGCGCTCGGAGCTTGGGAACGTTACCATACCGCTGACGCGTTGGCTCTCCGACGAGGATATCTTGAAAACGAGGTTACACCTCAAGAAGGCGATCTCCGGCGAAGAGAACCTGCCCTTCGAAGTCACTGCGCAAACCACAGAGGGAGAGCGTCGATACCTCGAGGTCCGCATCTCCGTGCTACGGGAGGAGTCAGGTGCGGTCGTTGCGCTCATCGCTTCGGCCCTTGATGTGACCGAACGCCACCGTGTGGTCGAGCAGATACGTCACGAGCGACGCTACTTCGCCAAGGTCGTCGACCACCTCGAGACGCTTCTACTCATCATCGACGAGAGCGGGCGTATCATCCAGTGCAATCAGCGATTCAAAGAGATGACCGGGGTGGGACTCGAAGAGCTCCAAGCACGCGCCTACTACCCCCAGGACTTCGTACCACCGCACCTCAAAGGTGACGTTGGTCGATGGCTCGTTCGTGCCTGGAACGGCGATCTCGAGCGAGAGACCGCAACGCCGATACTCGACAGGAACGCTATCGAGCACGTCTTTAACTGGCACGCATCCTTCGTCAACGACGAGACCTTTGGCAATACCATCGTCCTCGTCGGCATCGACATCTCCGAGCAGCTGCTCCGAGAGCGCCAACTCACCGAGGCCGCTATCGTCTTCGATAACGTGCGAGAGGCCATCGTCATCTGTGATCGCGTCGGCACAATCACCGATGTGAACGCTGGATACACCAAAATGAGCCAATACAGCGCCGAAGAGGCCGTCGGTAGATTTATCACTTTTTGGACCGCCGATCGCCACGGGGAGACCTTCTTCAATGCCGTCACCGAGGAGGTGATGGCGAGCGGTCACTGGTCCGGCACCCTGTGGCAGCGGCGCAAAGACGGCGCGGAGATCCCAACGATCTGCGATATCACGACTGTGCTCAACGACGAAGGTCGCCCCGAACGCTTCGTCTGTCTCTACTCTGACGCTACTGAGATCATTGCAACCCAGCGACAGCTAGAAGGACTCGCCGCTACGGATCCTCTCACCAAGATCCCCAATCGGCTCCAACTCAGGGACCGTATGGAGCATGCGTTCGCAATCGCGCGCCGTGACGCTACTAGCGTCGCCGTCGCCTACCTCGACCTCGACGCGTTCAAGCCGATCAACGACAAGTACGGACACAATACCGGTGATCAGATCCTGATCGAAGTAGCACAGCGCATAGCGGGATCTCTCCGTGAGATCGATACCGTAGCGAGAATTGGGGGGGACGAGTTCGTCTGCATCTTGCCTCAACTCTCTCAAGCCTCCGAGTCTCATCGAGCACTCGATCGCCTCCTTGAACTCCTTGAGCAACCACTTGAGGTCCCTGGGATCGACGAGCTCTTTGTCGTCTCAGCATCGATCGGTGTCGTGGTCTACTCTGGCGAAGATATCGAACCAGATACCGTCTTGCGCCGTGCGGATCAGCTCATGTACCAAGCAAAGCGTCACGGCGGGGGCCGATCGATCTACGGCTCGCTCGAAACCCTCGACGATCCCAATGACCACTACGAAACCTAACCATCCGATCGACCCGTTGAACAAAGAGTCCAGCGCGAGATCCTAGGGAGATGAGATCGAAGGTTCAAACCATCGCACTACGTCTCCCCAACACTTCCGAGCTTCACCAGGTCCACCAAAGCAACGGGCTCACCGTAGATCCGTGGTAGCTTCGCTCCCAAAGAGAGCAAGGGGTTGAACTCGCGTAGAGCAACGTTCTCGAGCTCCGCTGTAGGCCACTGGTCTCGAAGCAGCTCCGACTATGGACCAGGTGAATACACAGAGCAACCGTAGCCCGGAAGGCAGCTCCCGATCAAGGATGCGGTCGGGACGCGCTCAAGCCTCAGGAAGGGCGCCGAAGAGCTTCTGACAGACAACCCTTGGCCGACGAGCGATGAGATACACCTTCAGGTTGCTCGTGCGTTCTCTCTGCAAGAGCTCCGGCTCTACGGATCGACACCAAGCACTCAAGAGCTCAAAACTACCCGAACGCTCTGTCTCATACTGGTTCGATCCTTACCGTGTGCGACACATCCGGTTCCGCTGCGAAGTATGGTGTGCACAGAGACTGCACGCAGTTCTCAACTCACCACTGCGTCCACAACAGCTCCCTTCACGGTTCAACGCAGATCCTCTTCAACGGGCCGACCTTAGAAAACTCAACCATGTCGCTGCACACAAAGCACGGTGTTGGAACATGCGGGCGTGACCTATGCCATGGCCGCTCATCGTACAACGAGCACCATGCCTTACGGCAAAGCTTGTTCAAAAAGACCTCTGACCACCTCTGAGCGCCTGAGCCGCTCCGTGGGAGATCAGCACTGAACAAACGACTCAGGCGTCTGCCCCACAGATCGACACGGCTTCACCCTGTACGAAATAGCGGGTTTCAACCGGAGGGCACCCTGACCCAACTTTCGATTGACCCTCGCTCAACACCTCGAAAACTGGCCCCAAATGGGCTTATTGAGCCTCCCTATGTCCC
>JBMFXG010000105.1:0-9441 GCA_049964535.1 Acidimicrobiales bacterium
GATCTCTTAGGACTATCGTCAAGGATCGACCGCCTTCCGTCTAGGTTTTCCCGCGGGCTTCGACAAAAAACCGCTATCGTACTTGGTTTGATACGGCCATTTTCCGTGCTGATCGTTGATGAACCATTCGTAGGACTCGATCCCTTGGGTAGAGAGGCCTTCATCGAGTTGTTACGGCAGGCCGCTGGTAGTGGTGCTACCTTGGTAATTGCAACCCATCAACTTGAGTTTGCTGGAAGTGTTGATCGGTGTCTGGCTCTGCGAGACGGTGCACTCGTCTTCGATGGCCCCCCCGATCAGGCCGAACTCGTCAATATCGTCCAATGACCGGTATCTCGGTTCTTGAACGTTACGATCGTTCGCAACTGGCGAGCTGACGATCGATTGGCTTCCTCCAGATGGAGAGGAAGTTCTCCCATGACCCTCTTAACGAAGCCCTCGAGCGATACTCGATAGTGTTGGGTCTTTCTCGGCCGTCGGTCTCAGCCGAAGATGTGACCGATATCGGAGCCTTGATCGATTGCGGTGAGAGCGTTCGTCGGGGGTGACGGGTACCGTGTGAGAGCTGTCGTGGTCTCTACGGTGGTGCCCTTGGATTCGAGGACCTGGGTTTTGATCGGGTAGCGGTCCGTACCTGGTAGGTCGAGCCTGCGCGAGACCATCGACACCGAGGAGGAGCCTCGACAGCGTTGCGCTCCTCATATCAGGAGCTCGCACAGTGGTGGCTTGCGCACTGATCTTGTCAGCGTAGAAGTCGTATGAGTGCCATGATTCTCCTGGTCTATCTGCTCTTCGCAACTGAACGGGGGGGGAGATGAGTCGTTGAGTACCAGGCTGCGGAAGGGTCCCGAAGGGCCAGGAGATCGCTGGGATACCGCTCGATCACGCTGCGTCGGGAGTGTGTCGTTCGAGAGGCTCCTGTGTCGGCCGGTCTCTCTGCTATCACCTAGTCTCCCCGCTATCACTCAGTCTTTAGAGCGTCGATCGAGTAGCATCGGCTAACAGTTTCTGCACCTAAAGGAGTCCTCCGTGACCGACCATGCGATCTACAACTATATCCCGCACCACCGGACCAAGGCTCGGCTCGAGGGGAGCTCGGAACAACCGGTGAAGGTCACCGAGCAGCTTCCCACCGGGAGCGCTGCGGCTCGATTCAATGCGCGCTTGGCTGTCAAAGTTACGACCGGAGTCGGCACGATGTGGTGTGCCTACGCGTTCGCGATCATCGCGCTCGTGAGCTTACCTCAGGCGATCAGCTCTCATAGTGCCGTCATTCTCGTTTCATGGGTGTCGCAGACCTTCCTCCAGTTGGTCCTTCTCTCGGTGATCATCGTCGGCCAAAACGTGCTTGCGGCAGCGGCCGATAAACGGTCTGAGGCGACGTACCAGGATGCTGATGCAGTGTTGCGCGAGTCTGTCATGATTCAAGAACACCTGCTCGAGCAAGATAAGGCACTGAGCCAGCTCATGGACAAGCTTGCCCGGCTCGAGGCCAAGGTGGCGTCCTGATTCGCACCGACGGTCCTTGACGCGAACTCGAGTCTTTGAGATCCGACTTCGAGCAGAGGAGTCGCGTCAGCGGGACGGGTGTCGGGGTGTGTCGCTCGCGCCGGTCTTGGTAGTTCGGACCGTTTCTCTGTCGTCTGGTCGGAGCGGGACTCCCTCGACCCAACGATGCGGTCGTGGGGCTCTAAGAGTTAGGGAACGGGCTCTTCATCTTGGTTGGTTGAGGTCGTAACCGAGGCTGATGTTGGCGCCTCCCTCTCGGGAGCTACTCGTTCCTCCCTCGGAGTTGCGTTCTTGAAAAAGCCGTAGAACGTGAGCGCATTGGCGAGTTGGAGCACGCTAGAGAGAAGGAACGGTGCAGCAAGATCGACGACCGCGAAGAGCTCTCCTGCAAGGGCTGGGGTGACCGCAGAGAGTGCCTGGGCGGGCAGATTCGAGAGCGCGGCGACGCGAGAGCGCTCCTCGGGGTCTGCCATACCCATGACATAGGACTGGCGGAGTGGCAATGCCATTCGTTGTCCGAACATTCTGACGAGATAGATCGCACCAGCGATGAGAAAAGTCGGTGCAAGGACCATGGGAATGAGGAGCAGTGAGACGACGATTCGAAGCAGGGTTGTAGCCCGAACGAGACCGAGTCGGCGGGAGAGGCTCGTGACAGTCATGTTGGAGATAAGACTGGTGGCATTGATGACTGCGAAGAGCAGACCGATCTGAGCTGCGCTCACCCCGTACCGTCGGTAGAACCAGTACGTGATGAAGGGGCCGAAGAGTCCAATGGCGGCCCCGTTAAGGCCATTGGTAATCCAGAGTCGGAAGACGAGCCCTCTCGATTTCTGCGGGAAAAAGCGTCGGCGCGCCTCTCGTGAGACGGGAGGAAGCGGTGGCTCTCGGATCCAGAGGGCGATGATTCCCGCAGCTCCGGCGAAGCACGCTAACGCGATGAACGCAACGCGATAGGTGGGGAGAAGGTTGGTTGCGGTGGCGTGCCCAGTTACGAGCACACTGACCATGAGCCCTCCGAGGAGTGAACCGAAGGTGGTTGCGAGACCGAGTCGGGCAAAGGCGGGTGTTCGTTCGCGATCACTGACAGACGCCGCGATGAGAGCCTGCTCGGCCGGAAGGTACGGTCCAACGTTACCGGCCCCGGCCCCTCCACCACGGCCGAATGAACCCAGTGCAGCCCCAATAACGACGACCGCTGCTGCGTTCGAGACTGCAAATGCGACCGCTGCGAGAGCGGTAAGGAGCGGAATGAGGACCAAGAAGAATCGACGACCGATTCGGTCTGCGAGAAACCCTACCGCAGTTGACATGAGCGCTGACGTTGCGGCCACGATGGCGAAGAGAACTCCGAGCTTGACTACGCTATATCCATCGATGCTGAGGTAGATCGGAACGATAACCCCCGCTATTGCGCGCGCGATACTCATCGCAAAACGCGCCGTGATGCAGAGCTGCATATTGGGATTTCCCCGAAATGAGGTGATCGTTGGTCGCTTCATCGAAGCGTATCCGTTGCGTGCGTCAGGGTCTGACTTCCGAGATCGCCCAGGGCATTGACGAGGGCTTGTAGTGCTGGAAGAGCGGAGCGAAGCGAGCGGAGATCGTGATCGCTCAGTGTGGCGAGCGCCGACTCCATGATTGCGATGCGGTGGTCTCGTTGGAGGAGTAGCAGGCTTCTTCCAGCTTCGGTAAGTGAGAGATGTCCGACTCGCTTGTCTGATTGATCTTGACCTCGATGGGCGAGTCCTAGACGAGTGAGGTGTCCAACGATGGTGCTCAAGGTGTTTGGGGCCTGGCCAAGGGCGTTGGCGACATCTCCAACGCGGGCGCCCGGATGGTCTCGAATGTAGCGCAACACCTCCAGCTCCGGGCCGCTCGGACGCTCATCGCCAAAGAGGTCTCGTTGACGGCGGCGAAGTCGGCGTCGCAACTGTCCCGTGACGTTGATCAACTCTGGAGCTATCGCCTCCACCTTGGGTCCTTTCTCTTTCACCTCATTAATCGTGAAAACTATTTTATTCTGTGACAGAACTATTTGATACCTATTTAGAGCGCTCCGTTCCCTCATGCCGCTGAACCAGAGGCCTGAGTACTCTCGAGTCAGCGGCATGAGGGCATCACTTAGCGATCTGCGTCACCTTGTCGGTAGGAGCGAGTGAGCTCGTCTAGCCGGAGCATCGTCTCGTCGTCGAGCACAAAGGTGCCACCGAGCAGAGAGTCGTGCAGCTGCTCGACCTTGCTTGCGCCGATGATCGGCGACGTGACAGAGGGCTGCTGGCGAACCCAGGCGACTGCCATGGTCACGAGCGAGGTGCCGATCTCTTTGGCCACCTGGGCTAGTTCTGACGCTGTTGAGAAGACTCGCTCGTTCCAGTATCGGTCACGATAAAGCGTACTCGCTGGCGAGACGTTGAAACGAGTACCGGATGCAGGTCCTTTGGTAAAGTCGTGCTTGCCACTGAGGAGCCCTCCAGCGATTGGGTTGTACGGAATCACTCCGATCTCTTCCACCTCGCACAGCGGAAGGAGCTCACGCTCGATCTCGCGAAAGACGAGGTTGTACCGAGGCTGTACCGAGGTGAAACGGATGAGGCCATGGAGGTCCGAGCGGCCGAGGGCTCGAGCGAGTTGCCAGGCCTTGAAGTTGGAACAACCAACGTAGCGGACTTTGCCGGAGTTCACGAGGTAATCGAGGGCGTGGAGCGTCTCTTCGATCGGGGTGGTCGTATCGTAGCTATGGAGCTGGTAGAGGTCGATGTAGTCGGTCTGGAGCCGACGCAGACTCGCCTCTACTGCCTCGATGATGTGTTTTCGCGATGCACCTCGGGCGTTCATGGAACTGCCCATTGCCCCCACGCACTTGGTCGCAAGGACGACCTCGCTGCGATGAGCTGGGAGCCAAGTACCGATGATCTCCTCGGTACGACCAGCGAGTTCAAGTCCGCCTCCGAGTGGATATACGTCGGCCGTATCGATGAAGGTTACTCCATGCGCAATCGCTTCGTTGAGGATTGCGTGAGAGGTGGCTTCGTCGGCTTGAACGCCGAAGGTCATGGTTCCGAGGCAGAGCTCTGATACCTTGAGACCTGAGTTGCCGAGATTCTTCATTGCAATGGTATCCATGCTGTGAACTCCCCTTTGGTATGAATGACGAACTTCTCACTCGTACGGTACCGTGTCGATTTCGTAGCTCACGCTGAGAGAGTGCTTTTTCATGGTGTGCGATAGATTGCGCAAGTAGTGGGGTAGAACAGGACAAGCACACAGCCTCCGGTTGGATCAAGACCGATTCGAATGCACAGTGATCAATGCTGCGTTGGACTCTGGGTCTGGTGGGAATGCAGCCCTGATCTTCTATGCGTTCCTTATGGTTTGTGTGTGAACGTTCTATTTTGCGATCTGGTGTCTCTCGCTTACGAGGAGAGTGCCGCTCTAAAGTGAGTGTACGCGCATGTTGATCGATGAGTAGGACTTCTGCGAGAGGGACCAGCTATTGGGGACCCCTCATTTGAGCGAGAACAACGATTGCCCAAGCGCGTAGCGTTCCTCTTGTAATGGCACTACTGAAGCGTGGCCCTAGGGAAGATTCCGGGAGTCTGTTCGAGTGGGGGTTGGCTTGGCCGGTATGTTCCAGGCTAGCGAGTAAGATATTTTTAGGCGCTTGAATGTCAGCGCGTCTTGGTGTCTGCGGGTAGAGACCCCTCTTGGGTCGATGTCTAGGATCCGTCCTCAAAGTGGGCTAGCTGGCCATGTGGTCGACAGTTCGACCGACCCTAAGGACACGCCATGACCGATACTCCACTCCGTACGACAGGATCCTTTCTGCGCCTTCGCCGGGGATTCCTTCTCCTCGCTGCTTCCTCAGTCGTCGTGGTCACCTTTGTTTCTTCCGATGCCTTTGCCTCTGCCGGAGCGGTCACAGTACCGTTGGGCTCGACGAGCTCATTTGCGTTGCTCGCGGGATCCGGCATCACCAATACCGGCTCGAGTACCGTATCGGGTGACGTGGGGACGTACCCTACTGCGAGTGAGACCGGTTTCTCGACCATGCGTATCATTGGTGTCAATCAGTATGGCGACGGCGCAACTCAGGTTGCCAAGAGTGATCTCGTAACCGCTTATGACGCTGCTGCTAGCGAGTCTGCTACCGGGAGTGCTAGTGGCAACCTTGGGGGACGAACACTAACTGAAGGCGTTTATAACTCGAGCTCCACAATCGGCATCACTGGAGCACTAACTCTCGATGGCGGCGGCAATACTGGTGCAGTCTTCATCTTCCAGGCGGGCTCCTCTCTCACTACTGCCTCCTCAAGTGAGATCATCCTCACAAATGGTGCACAAGCTTGCAACGTGTTCTGGCAGGTAACGAGTAGCGTCACCCTTGGTGCCAACTCTTCTTTTGTAGGCACGGTCTTAGCGCTGACGAGCATCACGGCTGACACTGGTGCTTCGGTGGAAGGTCGTCTCTTGGCTCGTAATGGGGATGTCACGCTCCAAGCCGCCACGGTTACCACGCCTAGCTGCACGACTACCACTCCAACTACCGTTACCACTCCAACCACCGTTACCACTCCAACTACCGTTACCACTCCAACCACCGTTACCACTCCAACTACCGTTACCACTCCAACCACTGGGGTACGACTTGCTACTCACGTCGGACCTTCAACGGTGGTTTCGTCGCATGCTGGCTCCACGGCATCGAGCACAAACCGAGTCGTTGTTCCGTCAGTCAAGACCGGTGAGATGTGGGCCGGATGGATGTGGTGGACCGGGGCAATATCCCTAGGAGTAGCTGGGATGTTCGTTACGTTTTCTCGCCGTCCGAGGGCGTCGACACCGCAGAGCTGAGCTGTCCTGAGGCATGCTCGAGAGCTATAGGTCGCTTTCTGCCGAAGACCTCCAGACTCTGAGATCGACAGAGTCTGGAGGTCTTCGGCGTTATCTCGACGTGTCAACCTACCATGACGGTGAGGTGACTAACGATAACTTCTGAGCCGAGCGTACGTTGTACCCTTAGGCCTCTTTGGGTTGGCCGGAGCGGTCAAGCCCACTCGACTCGAAGGTGTGAACGATGTGTTCCTATGCTTGACCAGCAATCTGATCTCGGTGACGAGATGATCGTTGCCGACAGGGCGGTCTCGTCAGACCTTCGATGAGCGTTTGGCCATCGATGGATCCGTTGGACCTGCGTAGTGCTCAAGGTACTGTTCGGACGTCACTGGCTTTGGTGCGTTGGCTGGACGATTCGTTAGTGTCATACCACCTGATGGTGGTACCAAGTCAACCGGAGCGGACCAGCGATCTGGAGAACCCAGTCTGCTCTCACCTCCTTCTGGCGGGTCTTTTGCCATTGGTGCCTGTCCTTCACCGTGGCGTCCTCTAGGAGTGCCAAGAGTACTGTTCGGTCCAGTCGAGATAGCCGTAGTACGTGTCCCGATATGGCCTCGAAGGTCCAACGGATCGTTGGAGCAGCACGGGGGTGGTAGCCAGAGAACTGCGGAACCACAGTGAGTCGGCTTGGACGTAGAGAAGGCCGTGCTCTATGGCTGTGGGGCTATGTGCGCCGTTACCGATGAGCTCGACCGGTTTGGCGCTACTCCGTGGTAGGGACCAGAGGGTCTGACTCTGATACCACGCCTGAACGGTCCTGACTCCAAACGGCGTTATCACGTGTCCGAGTGCGGGCGGGGCGACCTGGTCCGGTAAGGCTCCCGGGGCTGCTGTGAAGATGAGATCTCCGTCTTGAGAGAAGCTGGGGTCGAGGCCGATGAGGTGAGAGGGAAGGGAGACTGGCGAACATCTGGTGGTTGCTAACTGACAGAGATCGACGTGTCGCTTCGAGTCCCACTCCGTGCGACTTCCTCCCATCACCACCGCTACTCGGTTGCCAGACGGTGACCACGCTATCCAGTTGCTGTAGGTTAACGTGGTGCCAAGTGCCCACGACCTGTGTGACGTGAGATTGAGGCCACTGAGTTCGAGACCGTCTGCGGCGATCGAGGAGGAGAAGTAAGGGTCGGTCCAGTACAGTAGCTCGTTCTGCTTTGGCGACCATGAGGCCGGTATATATCCGATCGAGGTGTTGTGGAGGAGCGTCGTTGTTGTATGTCGGAGCTCGGAAACGAGTACGAGCCGACTTTGGGTATGCGCTTTATAGGTCACCGTTCCAACTGCGAGAGAGTGGCCAGACGGTGACCACTGAAATCCGGTGATGAACGGTGCGGTGAGAAGGGAGTGCGTCTTGAACGACGAAAGATCCACGATGTCGAGACTTGAGCGAGATCCTGCTGGCATCGTCTCGGAGAAGGCTAGGGTCTGAGGCTGCTTTGGGCTCCACTCGAAAGCGTTCACGGTCGCTCTCGGTGTCTTGATCAGTTGTAGCGAGCGAGTCGTGGAGCTTGCGACCCAGAGGGAGGCGAGTCCGCTGGCTTCGCGGCTCTGAGATGCGGTTGGTGTCACGAGAAATGCGAGCCATCGGCCGTTGTGCGACCAGGTAGGATCCATTGCGGTTCCAGGGGTGGAGACCGTACGTACCGTTCCACTTCGTTCGATGATGGTCACGTGTCCGTGCGCGATGGAAGCGATCTCTCCGTGACCTCTCTCGTTCGCGCGAGCGGCTTGTGGAACACCGGAGATCGGCGATCTTCTCGTTGAACTGGCGCCTACCGACGGTGTATGACCACGTGCCGAAGATCTGGCTGATGCACCTGCACGTGGGATCGACGGAGAGCTGAACAGGAAAGTCAACAAAGTTACCGTGCTCGCGATGGCTGCCATCTGTCGTGTCACATAGTCAGGCTAGCGCTCGACAGGGACGGTGTAACGCTCCCTACGTGGAGGTCGCTAAGGACCTCAGCCTTGAGACTCGTTTCCGCCCATACACATCGTTCTTGGCTCTCGAGTGTTGTAAATTTCACACCGGCAGGGTGCCCGTTTTCCCGGTGGCGGAGGGCGCTCGTTGCGAGAGCGACGACGCGTACGACACTGACGCTGCTGAGCTTTTGTTGTTTCAGATCCCTTAGTCCTGAGCTAACTTGTGGTATCGCTGCACTTGTTCCAGCCGTCCTTAGGTTGGCTCGTTGGAGGGTGCTCGTAGGTCCGTGGATGACGCGGACTCTCAGTAGAGCCGAGCTTGGCGAAATGAGCCAAGGTGTGCGCTTACCCTTCACGCTCCAGCTTGTATGTTGGCGAGAATTTGTCTGCACCCAGCAGTGCTGTGTACACTCAGCACACTGTGAGACGTGTTGTCTGTGAACCGTACGTGAGAGGGTAGTGATGGTTAATCCAAGCGCATCATTTTCAGTGACCTTGAGAGTAGAGTTTGTGGACTCTAAACTCGTTGGTGCGATCACGTCGCTATTGACCGAGGCGGGGGCCGTTTTGACCGCATTGGACATGGTTGAACCTCGCAATGATCGACTCGTGATGGATGTGACCTGTCACGCCATCGATGAAGATCACGCAGCTACGGTGCGAGATCTAGTTGATGCTCTTCCAGGAGTGACGGTGCGGGCCATGAGCGATCGCACGCTGCTTTTGCATCTTGGTGGTGTCCTTGCCACGACTGCAAAGATCCCGCTCAAGACTCGCGACGATCTCTCGATGGCATATACTCCTGGAGTTGCGAGAGTCTCGCGCGCCATTGCGAAAGATCCAAGCGCGGCGCGCAACCTCACCATCAAGCGCAACTCGGTCGCTGTTGTGACGGACGGTTCCGCTGTTCTTGGGCTTGGCAATCTCGGACCAGAGGCAGCTCTTCCGGTGATGGAAGGGAAGGCCGTGCTGTTCAAGCGTTTTGCCGACGTCGACGCTTGGCCTATCTGCCTAGCTTCTCAAGACGTCGAGGAGATCGTACGAACGGTTGAGCTCATCGCTCCAGTCTTTGGCGGCATCAACCTCGAAGACATCTCAGCGCCTCGCTGTTTC
>JBMFXG010000106.1:0-9403 GCA_049964535.1 Acidimicrobiales bacterium
CTGATAACGGGCAGTACAGTCGAATCGCTTGCCCGGGCCGGATGTCGGCTTCTCCAGGCAACTTGGCAATCATGCGCTGCTCAGATACCTGACTATCGAGATGCAGGTGACACTGTATGTGGCTGCCAAGGTGTTCCACTAAGTCGACGACGCACCGGAGACACGCCCCATCCTCAATCTCTTCTAATTGAAGCTTCTCTGGTCGAAATCCGAGTACAACGACGGCTTCAGGCCCACTTTGACGAAGGAGGCCATTGAGAGCAATGGGTAGCCGAACTGCGTCTCCGCAAGCGATTCCATGATCATCGAGAAGCCAAGGTAAGGTGACCAGGTTCGTTCCAGGAGAACCAACGAACTTGGCGACAAAGGTGTCAACCGGGCTCGAGTACATGACCGATGGTTCAGCTACCTGGCGTATCTGACCCTGGTCCATAATAACGATGCGATCAGCGAGCGTCATCGCCTCACTTTGATCATGGGTCACGTACACCGTCGTAATTCCGAGTCTCTTATGGAGGAGTCCCAGCTCGATGCGCATCTGTTCCCGTAGATTTGCATCGAGATTGGAGAGTGGCTCGTCCATGAGGAACACACTTGGTCTCCCAACAAGAGCTCGCCCAAGCGCTACTCGTTGACGTTGACCCCCGGAGAGCTCCCTTGGACGCCGAGACTGCAAGCCATCTAGTTCTAACAGAGCGAGAACCTCATTGACTCTCTGCGACGCCTCACTCCGGCTGACACCTCGTGATTGGAGTCCAAACGCAAGGTTCTCAAAGACCGACATGTGCGGGTAGAGCGCATAGTTCTGAAAAACCATCCCCACCTTACGCTGGCTGCCTGGAAGGTCATTGACAGCCACATCATCGAAGTGGATTGTGCCCGAGCTCGGTTTCTCCAAGCCAGCAATGAGACGCAGCGTTGTGGTCTTCCCACACCCGGACGGACCGAGCAGTACGACGAACTCACCTTCAGCGATATCGAGATCAACGTCTCTCACAACCTGGCGGTCGTCGTTCGAATAGGACTTGGTAACTCCCTTCAGTCTTATCGAAGCCAATGCTCTCCACCTCTCTACCTCATAACAAGGCCTTCAGCCCACAACGGCTGAAATCGGCCCTAGAACGAACTCCCTTCGGTCTAGCTCTCGTAGGTGACCGAGCTCTGTCGCTCGATCAACAGCTTGATAAACAGTGCGAGAATAAGTCCATGGCAATATCCCGATCGGCTCGACCTGATAACGAGCGGGATCACGACTTGCGGAGGGGTTAGGAGCCCGGCACACAACGTGAGAAGCCGCGCTTGAACACCCAGATACAGGCAGAACGTCTAGATCTCACGCTCAACTCGATGAGGTCCTCGAATACTTCCCGAACTCGCTACGAAGCAAGATTCTCCTCCTCGATCCTTGCAATGAGCCCTGTCGTTGCGTCAACGCCTAGCAGCTGTCGATTACTTGAAGGCCATTACACAGCTGTTACCGTGAGTCGTCCTCGAATATGCAGCCCCTAAAGGAGGGTGAATCGGCAATTGTGCGGACGGCTCCAGAACGGGCGCACCTTCTCAGAGACAGGAACGTTTTCCTCTCCTCGCGAACACAGAGAAACCTATAGCAAGGAGACCCGATCAGCATCGTCGCTCCTATCAAATCTCCGGATCGAGACCACAGCGCCACAAGGATCGCGAGGGCTAGACGCACCGGGTATCGCTGCAACAAATGATCCCCGACCTATACCAGGCGTCATCTGATATCACTAACCACAGCCGCAGAGAGAACACAACGTACGACCATGCAACCAAAAGGGATCCTCGTCCAAGATCACGCAAGAGCTACAGCGCTCGCAGATCGGTCTCGGTTTCATGTGGCATGGCCACGATCGTCTCCCTCGGCTGTTACCAGGGAGGTAGGAATTAACGGAGAGCGAGCGAGCTAGTTCTTCTATCTGGACGACAGACCCATGAGCGCCGAAGCACTCAGGACCGCTGACCGCCACCTCACACTGTGGCGAGCTGCGAGACGACAAGAGAAGCCCTGATCTCCACTAACGATCATCACGCTTCTTGTCGTTGTGCCCTCAGATGAGATGAAGTCGAAGGTGAGCTACGAGACGACCGACCAGTCCAACGACGACACACTCGTCGAGAGAAATGGACCCACTAGATCGAACTCCTCAATCACCTTGCTGCTCGAGTCCGCTTCACTAGATATCAACTTAATGCTCCCTTTGCGCCTTGCAAAGTCCAGTACCTCAGACCAGAGAGGATCTTCGAAGGATCAAGGTCTTCTGCAACAAGAGATCTGAGCGATGCTTGGCAACCGCAGATGCGCAAACGGCTCTGCCGAGTTCTCTGCGCAAGCTACTCTCCACCCCCACGCTCGCCACCAACAAATCCTCGGCGAGCTCACGCAGCCTCTGCCAACCAGGGGAAGTCCGAACATCACTCATACCAGAGACCATTCACTCGCTGCGCCGTACCACCTGCAGCACAGCCCAACTCTTTCGCAATCACCAACAACAAGGCGGCACCGCCAACCAGGGCCCATTCCACTACGGGGATCAGTGCGCATCGACGATACCGCTCCGACGCCAACGAGTTGTGAACGACGTGCACGACGCTCGGCCATCTGTCGGAAATGGTCCATAAACCTCGGGCTAGTGTGCTCGTCAATACCTCACCTCGCAAACCTCATCACAAGGCCAAGACTCGTGTGCTCAGCTAGAACACGGGGTAAGAGAGTGCACACCACCAGAGTGCAAGCACGAGTCCTTCATCCCTAGCTCAAATGATCGCAGCCACACCGTGGCGGGGGCCGGCGTCAAGACGCTCCCAGGCCAATCACACCGCACTAGGGTACATCCTCTTGACAAGCAAGCCATCGAGAAGTCGAAGTGCTCGTTCTATTCGACCAGCGCATCCTCGCACCCAACCCTGCAGAGATGCACGATCGCAGCCTTTATGCCCTGGCAATCTCACCGTACATCACCGCTAGGAGCTAACACCACCGACGAGATGTCTGACGCGGCAGTCACAACTCCCCGGCACGATGCTCGAGAAGATCCCGTCTACTTCTTGAGCTACCCAACGGTGAAGGTCGAAGGCACCGGGCTCTCGACCTCTGCAACACGACCGCCCCGTAGCGCCTCCTGCAGCTAGTTATGCAAGGACATCTGGGGTCAACTGAAATACCGGTTGTCTCAGGAATGCAGAACTTCTCAACAGCACCCACAGCATCGCCCAGAACCTTACCGAGTAATGTGTCCGGCCGAACAGCACGATCTCGTAACCCCAGTCGCCAAGACTTACTTCCCTAAGGGGTCGATCTCACTCCCTCTCGGAACATCGCTCCTCTACCCCTGCGCTCGCACCTGGTGCAGCGCCGATCCATGACTCGTTGCATCGCCTGCGGGCAGAGGGCTCTCTAGGTCCTCGTCAGCGTCCCAAGATCGACCCTCGACAGCTACGTGTGGAACAATTCGATCAAGGAATGTTGGAAAGTACCAACAAACGCTTCCAAAAATATTCATAACCGCAGGTACAAGCAGTAACCGCACGATCGTCGCATCGATCAGCACACTCGCCGCCAGACCAACGCCTAACATCTTGATGACCACGTCCGTCGAACCCACAAAGGCTGCAAACACACTGACCATAATGAGTGCCGCACAGGTGATAACGCGGGCCGTATCGGAGAGTCCAACCTCAACAGCACGTCCGTTGTCATGGCTCTCATCCCAGTGTTCTCTCACACGAGACAACAGAAAGACCTCGTAGTCCATAGAGAGTCCGAACACGATCGCAAACATGATCATGGGAACGTACGACTCGATCGGGACGTTCTCGCTTACCCCAAGTAGGGACCGACCCCAGCCCCATTGAAACACTGCAACGACCACTCCATAGGCCGCACTGATACTCAACAGATTCAAGACCGCGGCCTTAATTGCGAGGAGCAAGCTACGAAAACTCATGAGAATCAAGATGAACGCCATCGCAACCACGATCGCAATGATCAAGGGCAACCGAGACGAGAGCGAGGCAGCGAACTGAATCTGCGATGCGGTTCCTCCGGTTACATAACCGATTGCTCCGCTACCTTGCAAGGCATCGGGCAGGGTCGTATCAACGAGACGATTAAAGAGTGCTGTTGTGGCCTCGTTCTGCGGTCCAGAGGATGGAACGATCTTTCCTACTAGGAGCGCGTGATCGGAGGTGGGCTGCAACGGCGAGGCCTGCGCAATATCGGGAGTCGAGGAGATCGCACTAGCAACACTGCGAGCTACTGCTGAAGCGTTGTGTGCGTGACGCACATCGATGACCAAGGTAAGCGGACCGTTCGCTCCAGCCCCAAAGGCAGAGGCAATGAGGTCGTACGCCCTCTTGTCCGTGTACGACGTGGGATCAGCGCCATCTCCAACATGGCCGATCTGAATTGAAAAGAGCGGGATGGCTAGCACTCCCAAGATCGCCACGCCAACGACGAGATAGCTCCATGGCCGCCTCCCCACGCTCTTGGCGTAGCGAGACCAACCGTCACTACCGTCTGACGAACTCTCAGCGACGGCCTTGTGAACGGTCCATCGATCGATTTTGGTACCGGCAAGAGCCAACCCCGCCGGTACCAGCGTGACGGCACCAACAGCCGCAGTCACTACACCGAAAACAGCAGCAAACCCTAACTGCCCTATAAAGGTAATACCAGACGCGTAGAGTCCAAAGAGTGCCACCGAGACACTCGTTGCGGCGATCAGCACCGCATGTCCACTCGTTGCCACGGTCCTCCCTGCCGCAACGACCGGATCAAAGCCATTTGAGATGAGCTGTCGAAATCTGGTCGTCAGAAAGACTGAATAGTCAATACCGACCCCTAAGCCGATCATGACCGCCAACGTTGGCGAGGCCGTGCCAAAGGTGATCACCGCTGCAACGATACCGAGCAGTGAAAGTCCTATAGCGACAGAGCCGATCGCTGTGAGCAAAGGGAGCGTTGCACCGAGGATCGATCCAAAACCGACAAGAAGGACCACCAGGGCAACGATGAAGCCAATGGCCTCGGAGCGCAGGTCCGAACTCGCCGGACGAGTGAGTTGGTCAAGCCCACCACCATACTCAACCTCCAGTCCTTCAGCTCGAAGCGAAGCCGTAGCAGAATTTAATCTGCCTACATAGCTCGACCCAAGCGTCTTGGGTAAGACGGAGAACTGCACATTAATGTATGCCGTGGTCTTCGTCCGAGAGAGAGCAGGCGATCCGGGTAGCAACGGGTTAGAGACCGAGAGGACATCCGGCATCCGAGAGAGTAAGGTGACCGATCGCGCCACTGCTGAGTAATCGGAGCTGAGTGTACCGGAGCGAGCGTGGATGACGACAAGCCCACTGTACCCTGATGCTGCCTTGTCGTTCTGGCTCAACAACGTGAGTCCGGCATATGCTTGGGTCCCGCTGAGATTGACGTTGTCGCTAAAGATCGCTCCAACTGCCTTTTTACCCCCCAGAACCGCCACAAGGACGATCAACCAAACAATCAATACCCGGAACGGATGGCGCGCCGAGGAGCGACCACAGCGCTCGAGGAGCCCCGACCCCTCGTTGGAGGCTCGAGAGCTCTGCCGCTCTACGGTGTTTACCATAACGACCTCCTTAATCTGTCATTACTGCCACTATAACTCAAAATCAGAGGATTAGTGGCACCTCTGCCACTTTATTAACGATAAGCGCATGCTGCTGCCAAGCGCAGTTGGAAGTCACGTCCAAGACCCGTGGGGACACCTGCGAGAGAAGCGAGTCAAAGGCAAAGCTTTCCCTGTCGTATTCCTCGTCATCCGACACGATCGAAGTCGCAGAACCGCTTGATGCCTGGTACCTTCCCCCATTGATGGGGGAGTAGCGCACAGTTCTGCGCCCTGACCAAGAAGCCCTCCAAGCACGTATCAGAAGACCTCTGTATAGTTGAGAGTTACTGCCATATCACGTCAGTTTCGAAGCGTTGCACCCTCTTCACACCTCAACAGACATCGAAACTTGCCGAAGTGTTCAGGCCACTCGCGCCGCCGCTGAGCTTAGTTCCAACCGTAAGAGAGCGGACGAGTAGATCGTCCACTCAAGCTCAAGCTCAAGGGGATGTCTTCAGAGTCTCTTGGTTTCGCTTCAGACGGTCACGGCCCAAGACACGTGAGCCGGCTCTCCAGAGCTAAGGTATCGACAACCCTCCCGACACGAGCGCTCCCGAAACCTTCCGGCAGTATCTCGATGAAGTCCTCGTGACGTCGTGGCGACGAGTTGGGCAGCTTATGAAATGTCAGCAGATTCGAAGCGTTGCACCATCTGATACCGATTACTTGAGCACATTGAGGAGGACACTTGTCAGAACTCGAGTTTTACTTCGACCCCGTCTGCCCTTTCGCGTGGATGACGAGCAAGTGGGTACGTCTCGTCAAAACTCAAAAGCCAATCGACGTGGACTGGAGATTTATCGCACTGCGATTCGTCAATGACTCCGTTGACTACGAGACGCAATTCCCTGCCCACTATCAACGCCTACACACCGCAGGACTTGAACTGCTTCGAATCGCCGCAGCGGTTAAAGCTGAGTTTGACAACGAAACGGTCGGACGACTCTACGAGGCATATGGCCATGAGATTTTTGAGATCTCGAAGGAGCGACAAGGCGAACTCTCCGAGGATACCGTTCGTTTCGTCGAGCCAATCCTGATGAAACTCGACCTCGAAGCAGACCTTGCAGAGGCGGCACTCGACACTTCATTTGATGACCTCATCCGGAAAGAGACAGAGTACGCACTCTCGCTCACCGGCAAAGACGTTGGTACTCCTATCTTGCATTTCAACCCTCCGAACGGAACCGCTCTCTTTGGTCCGGTCATTAGCAGACTGCCGAGTCCAGAACAAGCAGTAGAACTCTGGGACCACGTAGTCGGTCTCTCTCGCTTTGCTGGCTTCGCAGAGCTCAAACGCAGTCTCCGCGAGACCCCTCAACTCAAAGTCTTCGGATACGAGGGTAACAGCACAGAAAATACAATGCACTAACGCACACACCCCAAACCGGCATCGGCCCGTATCGGATTATGAACGAGGGCCGGTGCCGGACAAACTATCCCGCCGAACGCAGTTCGATACTGCATGACAATCGGGCGAGTCGATGCGGACAACTGATGTCCGCAAACCGGAGCCGGCTTGACCTACGGGTCAGAGTCCCGCTAAGGGGTGCGATCCCGACATCTGTCGCTCTCGAGGACCTTCGCGGTCCGCTATCGAGAGCACGACGATGCTCTTACACTCGCCGGCACCGGGAGATGGCCTTCGTAATACGGCTCCCCCGCCAACTCCTACAAATAGCTCTCAGGTCGCACCGTGGGATCTCCCCCACTCGTCTTCATCTCACTACGACGAGCATCTCGGCTGACACTAACTCACGAGCTATCGAGCTACCGTCGTCGCTGGTATACAATTCGGTTCCTACTCGTCTCTGCAAAGCCAGACCGGCAGTGCATCGGACTGTTATCGAGCGAATGCTTCATGGCCGAGATCGAACCCCAGGCTCTTGCCGAAGACACCTGATCTCCTTGGCTACAAGATGGACCGATGCTCTCCCCACGAACAGGTCGAAGATCTCACAACTCACTCGCAAGAGAGCAAGCTCCACGCTGTCAACCTCCATTTATTGCCTTCGACGACACGTCGCTCTACAGGACGCCTCTTTCCAACAAAACACTCCAAGACCGAGAGATCGCTCCTTGCTCAACAAGACATACAGCCATCTGCTTCGAGATCGCTTGCACGCCACCTCAGGCCCATCGAGGGACAAGGTAGGCGTAGCGGGAGGTTGCCGTTTTGAAACCTACAACCTTCGAACCGCAGATCACGCAACGAACTATGAGGCCTGCAACAGTGAAGAGGTTGTAGCGCCGTTCAAAGCGCCTGTGACGTAGATCCACGCAAGATCATGAGCACACCATCGAGACCGGCCGAGAGACCGGGGGGTCATCTACCTGACCACCACGACGATCACCAGATCTCAGCACCTTGAATCGATGCCTCGCAAGGCCGATTTGAAGCGCACGTTACGCCGTCCGGCGATGCACGGTGACCCTTCGTTAAATAGTGAGCTCAATGTTCAAGCTTCTATCGTGGTTGTGGCGGGCACAGACCGGCTAGAGCCGACGTCGCACGTTTCCTCACAATGAGCTCTGAGAGGATTTAAACCTTGCACTCCTCGCTGGGGCCTTCAACCCATAGTTCGAAAAACACGCATCAGACGCAGTCTCAGCTGGTCATCAAAAAGGAGTGACTCTACACGGTAACCACACAGGGCACGCACGACTCAGACTCGCTCCGATCCCGCAACGCCCTAACGACAGGCTTGAGAACCGGAGGCAGCGTGCTGCCACGTCGCAGAGCGGCGCTCGCGACCATACGGCCTCAGAGTGCGCCTTGAGCGGCCGTGCCAAGTGGACGTGGAGTCAGTACCTGGACATCGAGCCCTTCTGCGACTTTGTCCTTCAGCTTTGAAGAGAGCTCGAGGAATGCCGGGCTCTGGCCATGTGCCTTCAAAGTCTCGAATGATGACCACTTCTCTATCATGACGAACGCGTCAGCCGACTCGTGCAACGCGTACAGCTCGCAACCCTCGTCCTCAGCGTGGACTCGTCCTATCGCGTCCTCAAGAGCAGCGAACACTTCATCTCGACATCCCTCTTGCGGACGAATGGTCGCCACCACTATGACGCTCACAGCACACCCTCCCTCATTGACACGCTTTCAGCGCAGTTGCGCTCCAGCCGCCACACTACTCCTCTCCCATCCACGACCGGCCGAGAGTGCTCGGACGGCCAGCCGACCACCGGCTCTGGAGACTCAGAATGACACCTATCGAATCTCCTGCTCATACCGAAAAGATGGTCGTGACAACCGTTGCGGAGCGCTCCTTGAAAGGTATACACGGCCCATCTCACTGAATTGTTAGACCGCATAAGCGAAACGCTAGTTGCACGACCTAAACAGAGACAGGGTCAAGCTCCATCGCTCCCGCTCAAGGCCGCTCTCTCCTTCAGTAACCGGCTAGATTCGTGGGACCCGTCCACACGCTCAATCGGTGTTCCGGGAATTAGAGATGCACGGAGCTAGTTCCCCGTTTCCGCACCGACCGGTTTGTCACCTGTACCCGGAGATAGACGCTGAAACGGTGGTCCTGCATACCTGCATATTCGCCACCTACTTGTAGAGACTCCGAGACTGAGTTTGGTACTGCCACCCAGTCGAGATCGTATCCATTCAGCCCCCTCCCATCGAATCCAACTCCTCCACAGCAGCCAAGCCAGATCCATTGACCTGACTGGGAGTAAGATATAGCCCCTGACCTGCGGACTCGCGAAGTGACTCTGGTTGTGCT
>JBMFXG010000107.1:0-2786 GCA_049964535.1 Acidimicrobiales bacterium
CCTCGACGATACGCCATGACTCATGGATCGACTCCTCGGTAGCAAAGCGGCTCTGGTCACCATCGAGTGCATCTTCGATCAGTTTTGAATAACTCTCAAAACCTTGATCCTGACTCTCTGACTCCGAAACCCTCAAATCTACCTCATGCGACACAGCTCGAGCTCCTGGAGTCTTCGCCTGTACTCGCAGCGAGATCGTGGCATCAGGTTTGAAACGAAAGATCAATCGATTAGCTTCGGGAAGCCTCGTCCGCACACCGTCACCAAAGATCGAGGTTGGGGGACGCTTGAACTCTACCACCGCTTCGGTCACGGTCTCTTTGAGTGCCTTGCCGGCGCGCACGTAGAACGGGACTCCGGCCCATCTCCACGACTGAATCGACGCCCTAAGAGCAAAGAAGGTAGGTACCCGTGATGTAGGCTCCACGCCATTTTCGCTACGGTACCCGTCGTACTGTCCTGCTACCAGATCTTCAACTGCAATGGGAGGCATCGCCCGCAACACCTTGAGCTTCTCATCTGAAATATCCTGAGCCTCCATCGAAATTGGTGGTTCCATCGCAAGGAGACAGATGATCTGAAGAAGATGATTTTGGAAGACATCTCGGATAGCGCCGACCGACTCATAGAACGCACCTCGACCCTCGACACCAAAGTCCTCTGCCATCGTTACCGTTACGCGAGAGATGAAGTTTCTGTTCCAGAGCGGCTCGAGGACCGAATTCGCAAAGCGGAAGACCAGGAGGTTCTGAATAGCATCCTTACCCAAAAAGTGATCGATCCGAAAGATCTGATTTGCCGGGAAGACCGACACCAACGAGTCATTGAGCTCATCACCAGATACCAGATCACGGCCAAGAGGCTTCTCCACGATCAATCGGCCTTGACGAGAAAGGCCGACCTCTCCCAGCGAGTTGACCACCTTTGCGAACATCGCCGGAGGAATTGCCAGGTAGAACAGCGCATGTGACTCGGGTCCCACTCGCTCCCGGAGCCTTTCGAAGGTATCGATCGAGTTGTAATCCCCCGCTTCATAGCCCACACCTTGAAGGAATGACCGGAGGTCTTCCTCGTCAAAGGACTCATTCGACTTACGTATGGACTCTTCTGCAAGATCTCGAAACTGCTCATCACTATATGCCGTGGAGGATACGCCGATTAGGCGGATCGGTTCTCGACGACGCTGGTGCAGCAAGAAGAGAGCAGGCAAAAGCATTTTCCTTGCCAGATCACCTGAGGCCCCAAAAAGTACTATGACTCCACCATCGAGTGGCGATTTCCGATCAGTTCTCACGCACACCTCGTTCTTTGATCCCTTGAGCACTGCTCTGACCACCTTTAACCCTAGGCCAAATTCTCGAAACCTAAGTCAAGGACGAGACCGTGGCACGAGCAGTCACGAGCCCGACGATATCCATCACTCTGACTATCTCTCGCTACCGTTAAATCTGAGATACGAAAGATCAACAAGTTCGTAACATCACCGATACCAGCGTCGGTCGGCTGAACAGAGTCATCGTTGACCTGAGAGAGACCCAATCACCACGGAGAACTATATCTCCGTCAAGAGAGAGGAGGGCTCACTTCGGTTACGACACGGTCGTTTGGATAGCCACACTCAGCGGCACAGGCTGATGCAATTACAACCCGCCTGTTTCGGTCTGACTTCTCTGCAACCGAACTAAGGAGGCTCAATCCCTGACGACCTTCGAGTCAGTTCATCGGACTCTCACAAACTAGCCTGCGCGTGCACTCAAACTTTGTGCACTTGGTCACGCAGCTCCCTTGTCCAAAACCACCTCACCTCCTTTGTGCAGAAGCAGCGCGCGGCTGCGGAGCTTCGCTACTCATGGCGACAGAAGACCGCATGAGTCGCGGTCGCAGCCCCATCAGCGCATCACTATCAGATCTCACCGTGTCATGGAAAGATACCGCGCAGGCTGTGAGAGGAAGAGAGCAGCTTACGTACCCCAGTTCTACCGTGCTCGAACTGAACCCACTTTCGACCGAGGCACCCTGTGAAGTCTCTGGCGCTCATTTCTTCGTGCAAGCGAGCGAACGAAGGAACGTGACACCACTCCCGACAGACTCACCGCACCAACGCCTGTAACTATGCCCCGCTACTCCCGCAACGATCGAGTAGGACGCGCCCCGAAGTGTGCGATCACATGTGCCGCAGCCTGGGTGCCGAGATTCAAAGAGTCCTGAAGAGACTGATGCTCGACAAGGCCAACGAGGTATCCTGCCGCAAAGAGATCTCCCGCCCCAGTTGTGTCGACCACCTTGACGCCAGTAACAGCGGGTACGGTAACGATATCTCTGTCGTCAAAGCCCAAAGCACCGTGCTCACCGAGTGTTATCACACCAGACACGCCCATCGAACGAAGGTGTTGCGCCATTGCGATAGTGCTCTCGGAACCGGTGTACGTTCCGACTTCAGCCTCGTTGCCAATTACGTGGGAGACGCCTGAGCGTAGCAGATGATCGATAGCGGTCCGCTGTCGCTCGACGAGAAGTGAGTCGGAGAACGACAGGATCACAGGTACCTGGTGACTCCTCAGTTCTTTCGCAACCGCCGTCAAACCCTCGAGGGCGCCATCGGAATCGAGCAGATATCCCTCGAAGTAGAGCGCCTCACATCGGGCAAGGTAGTCCAGGTCGATTCCCTGGCGAAAATAGGTCTGTGACGCGCCGAGATAGGTCGCCATCGTCCTTTCACCATCTTCAGTTACCAAGACCAAACAACGGCCGGTTTCGAGATCCAATTCGGTGGGGTCATCCACAAG
>JBMFXG010000107.1:2796-9327 GCA_049964535.1 Acidimicrobiales bacterium
AGACTCACTCCGACGCCTCGAAGCTGATCCGCATAGACCCGGCCCAAAGTGTCGCCTACCGCTCGAGCAATCAATGTGCTCCGATGATTCAAAGCAGCGACGCCGACTGCCGTGTTTGCAGCAGAGCCTCCGCCGATCTCTCGTTCGACGCTCACGAGCGTACGGAGACGATCGCTCTCTGGTCCACTCACGAGAACCGTCGTCCCTTTCACAAGTCCTAGCTCATGTAGCTGGGCATCGTCGACCGATGCGATGAGATCAACGATCGCAGCACCGATGCAAGCGACTCCAACCTCATTGATACCTATCCCCACAGAACCTCCTGGGTCTCACTGTGCCCTCGAGCTTAGAACGGCAAGACGATGAGGAGGTGAATGCACGCACTCGTCATCACGCGAACACGGTACTTAGCTACTCACACCTTGCGATCGATCCCCCGCCGTACACCCTGCATCAAAAAGTCATCCTCACCTCCGACCGTTATCACCTCATAAACCTCGTGAAACACCTACCGTCTGAAAAATCAATACCGCCAGAAGGACGTCGGCATCAAAGGCCCGAGTTAGCGTGATAGGGGTGAGAGAAAACAATCCATACCGTTTATCACAAGGCGTGACTCCAATCCACTACGACCTTGCGCTTCAGCCCCATCCCGAAGAGGCAAGCTTCGATGGTGAGGTCTCAATCTCGTTAACGACAGAAGTCCCTCTGTCCACCCTTGAGCTCAACTCCTCAAAACTCGAAATCACCTCTGCCGTGTTATCGTCCCAGCCTGGAGACGAGCCACTCTCCAGCCTTGGCATCGAGATTGACCAGGAACACGAGATACTTCGTCTCCTCGCGCCGAACGAACTGCAACCTGGCCAATATTGCATCTCACTCACCTTCTCTGGCGTGCTCGACGACGACCTCGCCGGATTCTACCGTTCCACCTACTTCGATGATCACGACCAAGAGCATGTGATAGCCACGACGCAGTTTGAATCGACCGATGCTCGCCGTGCCTTTCCCTGCTTCGACGAGCCCGCCATGAAGGCGACCTTCGCTGTGACCCTCGACGTCCCTCAAGGCCTGATGGCCATCTCGAACTACCCCGACGTCTCTACGACCGTTCTCAACGATGGAACAACACAGCGCGTGAAGTTCCAAACCACAATGGTGATGTCGACCTACCTCCTAGCCTTTATCGTCGGACGACTCCAGGCGACGCCACCTTCAAGTGAATCAGGCGTACCTCTCAGAGTGATCGCCATTCCAGAACGCATGCACCTCACGAGCTTTGCTCAAAAAGTCGGTACCCACGCGCTGCGGTTTTTTGCGGAATGGTTCTCGATCCCCTATCCGGCACCGAAGCTCGACATGATCGCACTTCCGGATTTTGCCGCTGGTGCAATGGAGAACCTCGGCGCAGTTACCTATCGAGAGGCTGTCCTACTCGTCGACGAGGCACAAGCGTCGAAGTCAGAACTCGAGAGAGTCACCGACGTCATCTGCCACGAGCTTGCTCACATGTGGTTCGGTGACCTCGTCACGATGAAGTGGTGGAACGGTATCTGGCTCAACGAGGCGTTCGCTACCTACATGGAACTTTTGGCCTGCGACGCATTCAACCCGGCCTGGAAACGCTGGGAATCCTTCGGAATGACACGACTCGCTGCGCTTGACGTCGATGGCTTGCCGTCGACGAGACCCATCGAGTACGAAGTGATAGCGCCCAATGATGCTGAAGATATGTTCGACCTTCTGACCTATGAGAAAGGCGCTTCAGTCCTCCGCATGCTCGAGAAATATCTCGGTTCCGACCGATTTCGAGATGGTGTACGGCACTATCTTGAGACCTACGCTTACTCGAACGCAGAGACGTCCGATCTTTGGCGGGCCCTAGCCGAGACGAGCGGCGAACCAATCGACGAGATCATGACGAGCTGGGTCTTTCAAGGCGGTCATCCGCTCGTCTCCGCATCGCTTGAAGGCAACCAACTCACACTCTCTCAGACACCTTTTCGATTCCTCGGAAGAGCAACCGATGACAACGGTGCAATCGGGAGTCACTGGTTCGTTCCAGTCTCAATCCAGACAGCCTCCGGAAACGAGCAACGATTGCTCACTGAGGCTACCACATCGATAGTCCTCGACGATCCATCTAGCACCGTCGTGATCAACGCCGGAGGAGCCGGTGTATTTCGGACACGCTATGATGCAACCTTGCTCTCCCGCATCACTTCCCACTACGGCGAGCTCTCCGTCCTTGAACGCTTCAACTTAATCTCAGATACCTGGTCTCTGACCCTCTCCGAGCATGAGAGCCTCCACGAGTACGTTGCCCTTACTCGGGCGTGTGCAACGGAACGAGATCCAAACGTGCTAAAACTCGTCTCTTCGTCCATGAATCTCGTCCATCGGATAGCTCAGACGGACGAGCAGGAATACGTTGCGAACTGGGCACGCGAGATCTTTCAACCAATCGTCGATGAAGTCGGTTACGAGCCTCGAGAGCAAGACGATCAAAACGATCGCCTAAACCGGGCTCTTGCGCTCGAGGCACTCGGTTCCCTTGCAGGTGATCCTTTGGTGATTGAAAGTGCACTCGAACAGTTCAGGCGCGACATGTCAGGAGTCGAACACCTCGCACCCGATCTTGCGTCATCGATTTTGAATCTTGTGGCTCAGCATGGAGACGACACTGAGTTCGCATTTCTCCTCGACCGATATCGACATCCTCGAGATCCCCAAGATCGCCTGCGAAACCTCTACGCATTGACTCAGTTCAACAGCGCTAGCCTCCTGGCCAGAGCCTTTACCATGGCCAAAGAAGAGGTTCGTATCCAAGATGCTTTCGGCGTGATAGCTCGGCTCATCGCCAACAAGACTGCAGGACTAGAAATGTTTCAACTGGCAGTAGACAATTGGGAGTTTTTAACCGATCGATTCCCCCCCAGAGCCCACGTCAGCATGCTTGCAAGCATCCCAACACTCTGTGGGGAACGAAGTGCGCCTCACGCCAGCTCCGTTGTAGCCTTCATTGATGCCCATCCTCCACGTACTGGAGGTCGGATCTTGGCTCAAACGCTCGAACGCTACCAACTTAACCTGCGCTTTCGAGAGAACTACAGTGGACAGCTCGAATCGATAGCTCCGTAAGGATCATCGAAAACGATCACTGACGACCGAGAAGGACCCTCACCCGATCCAACGCCGAGCGCACTCCCGAGTTCGCATTGTGGACGATGAATCCCGAGAGCGAAACGCGCTCCAGGTCGAACGAGCAAGAAAGGATTCATCGTTCGTCACGCGTCCTATCACGAAGAGACCCTCGAAACGCTCGCTCATCAGCATCTGGCGGCTCGATGCTTGACGTGATAGTCCCGGTAGCGCGACAGATGCAGCCTGATCGAATCCCCTCGCTCCACTAGCAGGCGCTTCGACCTTCTCCACACTGGTCGATGCGCAGAGATAGATGCTGACAGGCCTTAGACCGAGAATCGAGTTGGGGCGTCAAACTCTGCCCATCAACCGAATTTGTCGCCCAACGACGCAGATATCGCTCTCGATCCCGCCTCCTCGGTGAGTGACCGGAGGCCACATTTCCTTTCGGGAAGTGACGTTCGAACCACCAATACGGCGCTACCTTGCCGGCGCCGGTAAGACGACGCACTCACGGTGAGGAAGTAATCTCGCCATCATTTTTCACACTTCATCCCAACAGCCCGCTTACAGATGATGATCTCCGCCGCCATGATCGTGGCACTCTTGACGTCTGCAAGAATACGTTGGCGTTCACCTCGTCCGCTACGACATGTAGAACTATCACGAGCGCCGAGGTCGAGCTTCTACACCGTAAGAACCCGAGCGAATACTCTCGTCACGCCCTTTGCGCATGAAGCCATTGGAGGAATAAAGACCCTCCCTAAGAGTACGTCGTTCTAATTTCAGCACACATTCATCACCCATCCACTCATCTCGCGGACACCTGGCCAGCTCGCTTCCTTGCGCGAGAGTGGTCACATCGATCTCGGGTGACCACCGTCCCTCACGCTCATCGGGGCCCCGATGAGCGCGCGTCTCGCGAGAGTCGTACGCCAACCAATCCATCGAGTACTTGAAGTATCAGAGAGCATGACCCCTGAGACTTTTCGGTTAACGGTCCGTCGAGCGATTGGAGAAGCGGGCCGAGCTCGTAGTAGCGTTCGATATCACGGCCCAGAATCTTGAAGAAGAGATGAAATATGTAGAGCGACGACCCCTTCGTAACCTTGCAGACAAAATCGTCGGACCACTCGAGTCTTACCAAATTCACTCTTGCGAGCCCTGATCGAGCAAGCTCCGATCCTGAGAAGACGTATCACATCGTCAGTAATCTGAGCTGAGACCGACCGAATTCGGGTGCTTATACAAGATCTTGGAGAGTTCGACACACTCGATGCCACCCAGGCTACGAGCAAGAGACAACTCCAGGTCAGCTATCACCGCGAGCCTCTGTCAACACGGTTTTCACGACGGCGCACCAAAAAATCTGCCGCGCAACCGTCGGGGCCAACCTTCTCGATACGAACATCGACCTGGGACTCATCGACCTCGAAGGATTAAATCTCTTGACCTGCACGAGTCGATACACGCAAGAACACCGAGGCATCTTCGTCTCTGCATCTCGGGAGCGCAACGCCTCTGCCCTCCAAGTTCCAGACAGTGAAAGAAGGACGATCTCAGAGCAGCTCCTCTGTAGCGTCGAGCGTTACCATCTATTCGATACCAAACGAGATCGATGATCAGGGGACTTCCCTCTCACGTATGAGCAGTACGGCATGCGGCTCAGAACCTGAGAGAGAGGCTCGAGCTCAATGCACGACCCGGTGACGGTGACTAACTGCTACTCCCCTGCCCACATCTCTCTGAGTAGGCCACGTACGGGCTCAGCACCGTGAAGTAAGCACCTAAGGTCTCTCCTATGGTACCTCAAGAGGCGCTACGGCGCCTGATCGCCGCCACTCCAGGCTTTATGCCGGAGGACGAAGGAGTGGCTCTCTACAACCTCGCCCGCCGATCACGACCTTCCGCAAGTGAACCGATCGTGGAGGTCGGTTCTTACTGCGGAAAGTCCACCCTCTATCTCGCCGCTGCAGCTCAGCCGGAGCGCGCCACGGTACTCTCCATCGATCACCACAGAGGGTCAGAGGAGAATTACCCTCCTTTTCCCTACACGGATCACAAACTCGTCGAGCCCTACAGCGCCCAAATCAACACGCTTCTACCCTTCCAACAGACCATCCGTCTCGCAGGGTTTGAAGACACCGTAGTTGCCCTCGTAGGTGCATCCAGCACGATCGCAGCCGCAATCACCGTGACTAGCTCGCTGCTTTTCATCGACGGCGGTCACGGAGCCCTTCCAGCGTGGATCGACTACGACGGATGGGTCTCAAGCGTCAAGTACGGTGGCATTCTTGCGATTCATGACGTGTTCGCCGACCCACGAGATGGCGGACAGGTGCCGTATGGCCTCTTCCTCGCAGCACTTCATAGTGGCGAGTTCGAGCCGGTACTTGAGGTCGGGAGTTTGCGAGGTCTTCTTCGTAAGAACCGTTGAGGGAACCAACCTTACCAACGCATCACCCGTCATATCCTCCAACGAGAGCATCAATGAGCGAACCCCGCACTCCGGTTGAGATCACGTAGTCGGCCAAGATTACTGCGGCCGCAGAGTAACTACTGTACTCATCACTTGGAAACGAGTTACCGGACGGAAGTGACAGTCCGGTGAGATATCCTCCGTGAACAGATCGCCGTGTCTCCACAAGAGCCAAAAGCGAGCGAGCAGCATCGGAGGAGCCCCCGAGACTCAACGCCATGGCAAACTCTGCAGTCTCAGCAGTGGTAACCCACCGTGAAGAGCCAAGGCATCGAATCCCATGGCCCGGCTCAAAATGACGACACAGGAGATAACGGGTCTTCTCTCGTATCAGTTCGGGATCAATACTGCCAGCCAGAACTGGATAGTACCAATCCATCGCCCAATCGCTCTTATCATCCATGAGCCAACTCTCGCCAAACTCCGATCGCACCAGTACTTCTGCTAAGAGATCTCGCGCCCGGAGTACTTTTGCACGGAGAGCAGTCGATCCACATCGCAGCGCTAGAGCGGCGTCAAGAGACGTGAGCATCGAAGAGTTTCCGGTCTTTAGATATCGAGACATAGCCCGACCTCCCGGCTCCACTGCCCATGGAAATCGCCCCTCGTCGTCTTGATAGCGCAGAACATACTCGAGAGACCGTTCGAGCATCGGCCAATAACGATCGAGAATCCATGACCGATCGAGCGACCGAGTGGCCACGAGCATGGCAACCGCGGGATAGATCGAACAGTTCAGCTCACGACGCGGTTCTTGTACCCCGCAATCGAAGTAGTAGTGAGCAAAGGAACCGTCCCGATGCTGTCGCTCCCGGACCCAATCGAGTCCTGCAAGCCCATGTTCGATCCTTCCGCCGAGGAAGAACGCTATCACGGCCTCGCAGTGGTTCCAGATGTCACTATGGCCC
>JBMFXG010000108.1:0-9202 GCA_049964535.1 Acidimicrobiales bacterium
GCAAGGGGTACTGGCTCGTTGCATCCGATGGAGGGATCTTCTCCTTCGGAGATGCTCAGTTCTACGGTTCCACAGGAAATATAGCGCTCAACGCACCGATCGTAGGTATGGCAGCAGATCCAAGCACTGGTGGATACTGGCTCGTTGCCTCCGACGGAGGGATCTTCTCCTTCAACGCGCCCTTCCGGGGCTCTGCCGGAAATATAGCGCTCAACGCACCGATCGTTGGTATGGCAGTGAGCTCACTCGATCCATACGCTCCTGGAGAGTCCGGTATCGACCTCAGCTTTCCACAGTGTTCCGCTCCACCACAGGTCTTCACTCCGAAGGAGATAGCGGTCATTGGCGTGACGAGCGCTCCATTCACCAACGCCAACACGTGTCTCTCCTCACAGTTCCAGTCTGCAGTCGCAGCGGGAGCAGTACCGTCGCTCTACGCAGTCCTCTCCTCTCCAGTTACGACCGCCGGGAGCACCACGGAGACCCTCACTGGCCCAGAGGCAGCGTGCGCCGCCACGGGATCAACCACCTGTCAGGGGTTCAACTGGGGTTACAACGCCGCCCAATCGGCCTACAGCTACGCTGCAAGCCAAGGTGTCTCCGCATCAACGTGGTGGCTCGATATCGAGGTCGGCACCGCTTCGGCCACGAGCTGTACCAATACCGGGCTATGGACCTGCGACACCGCCGTCAACGACCAGGTCCTAGCCGGCGCCATAGCGTTCTACAGTTCGGTCCACATTCAGGTCGGGATCTACTCCACGAATCTACAGTTCAGCGCAGTGGCCGGGACGTACTCACCCGGACTTCCCATCTGGATCGCCGGTGCCCCCGTAACCACACCAACGAGCTACTGCACCAATACTGCCCAGTACTTCGGAGGTGGAGTTCCCTGGCTCGTCCAAGTCCTCGCTGGCGAGTACGGAGGTCCTGTAGACCTGGATTACGCCTGCTAAAGGAGGCACGCCAGGACAGAAGATCCGGCCCATGCACACGAGTCTGCCCCCACAGCCCGCGAGGGCAGGCTCGGCATATGGTCGCCGACGCCGATCGCTCTAGTTCGACGGCGCCATATTCGCAAAGAGCGTGTAGTTGTTGAGAAACGCTAGGTAGACCGTCCCAACAGGACCACTGCGATGCTTCGCAATAATAACCTCAGCGGTACCTCGATCTTGTGTCTCGGGGTCGTACATCTCATCCCGGTAGATGAAGATGACAACGTCTGCATCTTGTTCCAACGAGTTATGCAGCAAGAATCCATTTCCGAAGAAGCAGTGAGTTCCTTGAACCGAGAGATCAAAGACCGGTTCTCTTCCGACAGAACGAACGTTCCTGATGCTCTCTTCGACGAGGGCTACTTGAAGCTCACTCTCAAGACGGAGACCACTACCAGAGCGTTCCGCACTCCCTCGACCTCCTCCGACGAGAGCATCGATCGAGGCATGAGTCTCACTCGACTCCAAACCAACACCGCTTCCAACTCCGACCGCTACACGATCTCCTGGTCGCAACTGGTCGAGTCGAGTCCAACTCCCGTCTCGAAAAAATGGGTGATTTGCCGTAGCTCGAACCGTACGTCCGGTGACCGTCTCGACCTCATAGACCGGCCGAACACCGGTCATAAAGATCGACGTGACGACTCGTGGCACCACGGAAGCATCTCGATCAACCGATGGTATCGAGGTTCCTTCCATAGCACGCATCCACGCAAGGCCAATAGGAAGACTCTCGCCATTCGCAAGCTGAACTTCGGTATCCCACGTCACACACCCAGACTCTCGAAGATCTGCAAGCTGTGGACGCTTATCGGAGCGGGACTCCAAGTTCCGAGATAGCTGGGAGAGCGCAACCACTGGAACGTTGAGCTCGCGAGCGAGAATCTTAAGCCCTCTCGAGATCTCAGAGACCTCCACCTGGCGAGACTCTACGTTGCGACGGCCTGACATCAGCTGCAGGTAGTCCACAATGACGAGACCGAGCCCCTCACGGGCCTTCAATCGTCGCGCTCGAGCTCGAATATCGAGGACCGTCAGGTTAGGGTCATCATCGATATAGATCTTTGCGTCGGCCAATCGACCAATCGCTAGATGGATCTTCTCCCAATCCTTCTCTTGCAGATTGCCAGATCGCAGTCTCGTCGAGTCCACCCGAGCTTCGGCCGCAACAAGACGCTGCGTCAACTCCTGATGACTCATCTCAAGAGAGAACATGAGAACCGGCTCGGAGATCGATTTTGCAGCATTGACTCCCATACCGAGAGCGAAAGAGGTCTTGCCCATTCCAGGTCTTGCCCCCACGATCACCAAGCTCGAAGGCTGCAGCCCAGAGAGCTTTTCATCGAGATCGATATAGCCGGTTGAGATACCGGTCACGGCGTCAGACGATTCATAGAACGCTTCCAAAGTATCGAGCGTCTCGAGTAACGAATCCCGCAAGGGACGCATGGTGTCTGCAGTTCGATGCTCGGCCACCTCAAAAATCTTGGCCTCAGCAAGATCGACCGCCGCTGAGATATCGTCTGGAAGTCCATACGCCAGTTCAGCGATCTCCGAGGCGGCACGAATGAGCTTTCGAAGTAGAGAGTACTCCTCGATGATCTGAGAGTACCGCGCCGCCGAACCAATCGCTGGAGTACTCGCCTGAAGGGCGATCAGGGCCTCGAGCCCTCCAACCACCTCGAGCAACCCATGGCGCTTGAGCTCCTCCGAGACGGTTACAGCGTCGTTCGGCGCTCCCTCAGCGTGCAAGGTCGCCAAGGCGTGAAAGATATGTCCGTGAGAAGGACGGAAAAAGTCCTCCTCTTTGATGATCTCAATCGCTTCCGAGACCGCTTCTCGGGACATCAACATTGCCCCGAGAAGCGACTCTTCCGCCTCTATGGAGTGTGGTACAACACGACCGAGAAACTGCTCGAGTCGGTCGGACGAATCACCATCACGACGCGCCAACGTTACCTCGCTGCGACCGGTGTGATCTAGAACCTATTCCGAATCCGACACAACCTTGACGTTGAGTTGAATCTCGACCTCATCGTGGAGCTTCACCGGAATTTGATGATCCCCCGACGACTTGATCGGATCGTGCATATGAACCCTCTTGCGATCGAGCTCGATCCCCGAAGCTTCTTTGACCTTATCGATGACATCGTGAACGCCGATGGATCCGAAGAGCTTCGAGTCCTTTCCAACTTTGGCGGCGATCTCAAAGGTCATGCCGACGAGTCGCACGGCGATCTCTTCCGCCGCTTCTTTCGCGCGATGATCTTTTATGTCACGAGCCTTTCGCATGGCAGTCGCTTGAGCCATGATCCCAGGCGTTGCAGGTATTGCATGACCTTGCGGTAGGAGGTAGTTACGTCCGTAACCATCCGCGACCTGAACGAGGTCACCCCGCTTACCAAGTCCGGATACATCCGATCTCAATACGACCTTCATGCCAGCACCTCGCTCGTCTCTTCGCTATCCTCATCGCCGCCGAAGGTCATACGATCCTCTTCGTCACTGTCCAACTCCTCAACGAACGAGCTCTCTTGCTCTTGATCGTTGCGTTGTGGAGCCCGAGACCTCGTTCGCTCGGCGACGGTTCGCTGCGTATAGGGAAGTAGCGCTAGTTCTCGAGCGGTCTTGATCGCTATTGCGATATCACGCTGATGCTGGACGCAGTTTCCGCTAACTCGGCGCGCTCGAATCTTGCCACGCTCGCTCATGTGACGCTTCAACATGTCAGCGTCTTTGTAGTCGATCCAGGTCTCTTTGCGCGCACAGAAGGTACAGACCTTCTTCTTGACCTTCTTGGTTGTTTCCTTAGCGACTCTTCTTGAGTTTTTATCTGAATTTTTACCCATGATTAAAACGGTTCCTCTTCATAAGCGTAACTACCCGGACCACCATCGCTGGACGGACCTCCGGAATCCATGGCACCCGAACTACCGGGTCTGCGTTCATTTTTGACCGCCGTCACGGTAGCCCAGCGAACAGATAGACCCAAGTCATCGGCGACGATCTGCACCCTCGAGCGCTTCTCACCCTCGTTCGATTCCCAACTCCGTTGCTCTAGGCGCCCAGTCACAATGACACGCGAGCCCTTCTCGAGCGAGCCAGACGCGTTCTCCGCGAGCTCTCTCCAGCAGACAACGTCAAAGAACGAGGTGTTCTCCTCCCACTCCTGGGTCTGCTGATTCATTCTTCGCCTATTTACTGCAACCGCAAAAGAAGCGGTTGCAAGGCCTGCATTGGTAAAACGAAGCTCGGGTTCTCGGACAACGTTACCTACAACCGTCACAGCATTTCCGTTTGACATGCGAACTTCTCCCTTTCTCAGCCGGCGCTACACGCTGGTTAATCCTCTGAAGGCGTGGAAGGGGTTGAACCAACCCGAGAGAGAACCTTTTCTGCAACGTGAACGGGCAGGCGGCTGATCTTGTGTCGAAGCACTTCATCTGTAATATAGAGGTTTCGCTCCACTTCGGCTACCATCTTCGGCTCGCCCTTGAGCTGAACGATGACGTAGTAGCCTTCCCAGCGATCCTTGAGCTCATATGCAAACCGCTTTCGACCCCATCGATCGATCTTCAGCACGCTGCCATCTTGAGCGGAGACAAGAGACGAGATCTTATCAATCTGCTCTTGAATCTCATCGTCGTCGAGCGACGATTCCAAAATAACGACGAGTTCATACACTCGCATACACAAACCTCCTATGGTCCCGACAGAGCGGGGCCCCAAATTTTGGGGCAGGAATACAAACCAGTCACTATACCCAGCGCAGGTCGTGCTTCCGCTCGCTGGAGAGCTATCTCTCCCCGATCACGACGAAAGGAGCGCAGATTTGCGCAAGAGATAGTTCCAACGACAGTGCGTACAGACCTCTACTTCGTAGATCTCTACCGCTCGCTTGAGGTCCCGGAGACGAACGATGTCACCCTCTCCTTCGATCGCACGCCCATGAGGAGGCAGTCCCTCTCCAAAGGCAAAGCGTACCTCAACCATGTCCATCTGATCACAGATCGGACAAGCGGAGTTCGACGCGACTCCGAGATGGGTCGCAACTCGAAGTAGCTCGGCACTAGCGTCACAAAGCTCGTCGCGCGACTGCTGACCAGAACGAAACTGCCGAAGCGTCATATCACGCATCAGCCGATTATCGACACTACTGACACCTTGTCGAGAGTGATACTGCGCTGAGAGACGTGACAAATCCACGTCTTCAAGGCTAACCCATCGAGGACCTCCGAACCACTGTCTGTGCCATGAGCAGTTCAAAAGTCGAGATCTCGTCCAGCACATCTCTGGTATCCAGCTCCAGAGTGCAGCGCTAACATATCACTGCGATATATTGATCAATACCATTAATCGAAGAGTAAAGCGGAACCTCGTAGTGAGCAACAGGAATAGAGTTCGGTTACCAGTGTTGAGGGTGAAACGATGAAGCGCAGTCCAGGCACACAGCTTGTTGAGCTCGTCGTGCTCGGCCTTCTCAGTGAACAAGCTCAGCACGGCTATGAGCTACACCGAAGAATCGTCGCTTCCTTCGGCACCATCTTTCAGCCGTCTTGGGGATCGCTCTACCCTGCGCTCGCCCGTCTCGAGAGAGATCGAGCGGTCGAGTCCTCCTCGGAATCGGCCACAAACTTTATCCCAACAACGGGTTCGCTCAGCGGAGAGCTGGCACTCTTTCGCTCAGCCCGCTCCGCCTTGACCCCGCGCCGCCAAAGAAAGGTCTACGTTATCTCTGAGATCGGTCTTCGACTCTTTGAGAAACACCTCACGAGTATCGAGATTGACGATGAACGTTCGTTCTGGATTGGGCTCTCTTTCGCAGATCACCTCCCACCTGACCAACGACTGTCACTGATCAATCGGCGCCGATATCTCTTGGACGATCAACTCAGGGCAATGAAAGACTCGCCGAAGTTCGATGAGTCCGGGTGGCGCTCCATCGCACTTCGGGGCATGTCCGATCGAGTCTCAGCCGAGTTGGAGTGGCTGACCACTCTCGCCACATCACTGCTTCACAACGATGACAAGGTCGCCGGAGAATGAAGCACGATCGCAACGACTAGCTCTCGTAGATCAAGCTCGTAGTACGTATTTACAGAAAGGAAAACCATGTCCAAAATCAAAGTAGCGCTTGCCGGCATCGGCAACTGTGCAAGCTCACTCATCCAAGGTGTTGAGTACTATCGCAACGCCGACCCAACCGAGCAAGTTCCAGGACTCATGCACGTAGTCCTTGGCGGTTACCACGTCAGCGACCTCGAGTTCGTCTGCGCCTTCGATGTCGACGCCCAAAAAGTTGGAACCGATCTTTCGAAAGCGATCTTCGCTTCAAAGAACAATACCATCAAGTTCGCTCCAGTCCCTGAGCTCTCTGTCGACGTCTTGCGAGGTCCAACCCTTGATGGTCTCGGTAAGTACTATCGCCAAGTAGTTGAGGAGTCTCCCGCAGAGCCAGTCGATGTCGTGGAGGCACTTCGATCCAGCGGGGCCGAAGTTCTGGTGTCGTATCTCCCAGTCGGTTCTGAAAATGCACAGAAGTTTTACGCTCAAGCAGCTATCGATGCCGGAGTAGCGTTCGTTAACGCCATCCCGGTCTTTATCGCGTCCGATCCCGTCTGGGCCAAGAAGTTCGAAGATGCCGGCGTACCGATCATCGGCGATGATATCAAGAGCCAGGTCGGTGCAACCATCGTGCATAGAATGCTCGCTCGACTCTTCGAAGATCGAGGACTGGTCCTCGATCGTACCTACCAGCTCAACGTCGGCGGCAACATGGACTTCATGAACATGCTCGAGCGCGAGCGACTCGAGTCCAAGAAGATCTCCAAGACCCAATCGGTAACGAGCCAGATCGACAACGGTATCGATGCCGGCGACGTCCATATCGGTCCTTCCGATCACGTTGCCTGGCTCGAAGATCGCAAGTGGGCCTACATCCGACTCGAGGGTCGAAACTTTGGCGACGTCCCTCTCAATATCGAGCTCAAGCTTGAAGTTTGGGACAGCCCTAACTCCGCTGGCGTGATTATCGATGCCGTACGCTGCGCCAAGATCGGTCTCGACCGAAAGATTGGCGGTCCACTACTTGGTCCATCGGCCTACTTCATGAAGTCCCCGCCGATCCAGTACCGCGATCAGGTAGCCCAGGAGATGGTCGAAGAGTTCCAACAACCGTAGTAACACCGATGACCACGTCAGTGGCGCGTAGTGAGGCCGAGCACTGTTCTGTGCTCGGCCTCAAATTTTCTACGAACGATCCTTCCACCACTGCAACAACCGTCTCTGCGCCTCTTCTTGTCCGATGAGACCTTCGTCGAGACGGATCTCGAAAAGAAAATCGAGCGCTTCGCCTACCGCTCGAGACGGCCGCAGACCGAGTAGCTCCATGACCTCATCGCCATTGAGCTCCGGTCGAATCGAATCGAGCTCTTCTTGCTCCCGAAGCGCAGCTATGCGACGCTCTAGCTCTTCCATCCGATTGCGGAAAAGCTGCACCTTGTGTTGGTTCCGAGTCGTCGCGTCGCAGAGAGTCAATTCATTGAGCTCAGAGAGAAGGTCACCAGCGTCGCGAACGTAGCGCCGAACCGCCCGATCGTTCCACCCTGCACCGTAGGTATGGAATCGAAGATGAAGCTCTACGAGCTTGACGACTGGTTCGATCTCCTGGGTCGAAAAGTGGAGCGCTACGAGCCGCTTTCTGGCCATCTTAGCGCCAACAACATCGTGAAAATGAAACGAGACGCCTTCGGGGCCGACCTGGCGGGTCCGGGGTTTACCAATGTCGTGGAGGAGCGCCGCAAGACGAAGTGTCAACTTCGGCGAAGCTCTTCGAACAACCTCTATCGTGTGGGCGAGCACATCCTTATGGTGATGAATTGGATCTTGTTCAAGGGCGAGTGCTGGTATCTCAGGTAAGAAGTGATCGAAAAGGCCGGTATTCACCAGATACCACAGGCCACGCGTCGGATCTTCAATCACCAAGAGCTTGCTAAGTTCATCTCGGATACGTTCCGGTGAGACCACTGAGAGTCTGGCACCCTCTGAGTGAATGGCATCCAGGAGACTGGGGTCGATCTCGAGAGAGAATCTCGCAATGAAACGCGCGGCGCGCAACATTCGTAACGGATCTTCTGACATCGAGATCTCAGGAGCGATCGGTGTTCTTAGAACTCCCTTCGCTAAATCGCTCAGTCCATCGAAAGGATCGATCAGACTGTGATCGGCATCGATCAGATCGATCGCCATTGCGTTGATCGTAAAATCTCGGCGAGAGAGGTCCTCAGTGATGGAGTTCGAGAACTTCACCTCTGGTTTTCTTGAGTCCTTGGAGTAGCTGTCGGCCCGATGGGTGGTGATCTCAATCCGTCTTCCATGGATCTCAATCCCAATAGTCCCGAACTTTTTCCCTACAGTCCACAAGGCGTCAGCGATGGGACGAGCGATCTTTTCGATCTCGTCTGGGGTTGCATCGGTAGTGAGATCGATGTCCACCGTCTCCGGCGACAACTCGGCCCGAACGACGAGGTCTCTAACGATTCCACCAACGAGATACAGCGCTCGATGCTCAGCGTCAAACGCACGAGCAAGCTCCTGACACTCCCGCCGGATTGCAAGCAGGTCAACGGTTGGCACTGACACGAGGATACTACACCACTACCAAGACCCATGCATGGAGATCACCTCCAGCTTGGGTCCCGTACACATCTTCGACGAAGGAGATCCGTGCCCACTCACAGGCCCGAACGCCAACCCGGCTCCACCGATGTACGACTCACCGAGTCCACGTCAAGACTCCCCGTCTTTGCGATGGTCACTTCTCGAAGAGCAAGTCCTTGAGGCGCCATAGAGCTTGCTACCTCATCAAACGTTCCGAGCCCCGGGCTCCGTAGGGTCCATCACGCAGTCCACGCAACTCCCACAACAGCAGCGCTCTCCCATCCGCCACTAGAGTCCGCTTCTGCGGCCTCAAAGTCAATACGCACCCAATAGGGATCTTCTACGCTCGTTTCGGGGCAACGAGCGCTGAGGAAGGAGAACCGATCGTGCGCTATGGGCCGAGTGAGCTGCAAGCAGCGAGACCGAGACCGGCCCAACTACGCCTCCAAAGCTCGCCGTCGTTGCTCTTCAACGATGTCTACGATCGGCTTTATAGCTGAACCCCGAGAGCTCTCCCCAACAAATTCACCATCCGCAAGACTTGAAAG
>JBMFXG010000109.1:0-9186 GCA_049964535.1 Acidimicrobiales bacterium
CTGATCGGGATGGAGTGCCCACTTCCCATCGAAGCCCAGGGTTGCAGTCCGCCGACAGTAGTCCGCTAGACCTTCGCCATCTCGAACCTTGAGATACGGTCCATCGATAACTTGAAGACCGTGAGCACGTCCGGCCATGAGAATCTTGGAGAACACGTAGTGAAAGTGGTCTCCTGGATACTCCGATATCTGTACGCCTCCTGTCAAGACCGGCATCTCCATCGAGGCGGCGAAGTCCGCCGGGCCAAAAACGATCGTCTCCAGACGAGGAGAGGCTGCGCAGATCTCTTCGACCTGTATCAAACCTTGAGTGGTCTCGATTTGAGCTTCGATCCCAATGTGGCCCACTGGAAGCCCTGCGTTCTTCTCCACCTGCGTCAACAGCAGGTCGAGAGCGATCACATCTGCAGCACGCTGCACCTTCGGAAGCATCACTTCGTCCAGCCGTTCTCCAGCTTGACTCACGACTTCGACGACATCTCCATAGGTCCATGCGGTATCCCATGCGTTGACTCGTACACACAGTACTCGATCATCCCAAGACTGATCTCGGATAGCCGACACCACCTTCGACCGAGCCTCAATCTTCTCTGAAGGAGCAACCGAGTCTTCCAGGTCCAGGAATGACATGTCAGCCGGAATAGAGAGCGCTTTCGACAGAAAACGCTCTGAGGAACCAGGAACAGAGAGGCAAGAACGCCTGGGAAGTGCACGCGACCGCTGAGACATAGAAAGGTACTTTAGCGGAGATTCTTCACGCGATTGGCAAAATCGATGACACTCTCCGCTAGAAGAGTGTCATCGATTCACCAAACCATCGGTGTGCTAGCGAATCGTCTCTCGCAAGAAGGGAAGAAGACGGTCCCACGCCTGAGAGGATGCAGCTGCATCGTAGACCTCTGGCCGGGTGTCGTTGAAGAATGCATGCTCCGTGCCAGGGTAGATGTAGAACTCAACATCTTTACCAAGGTCCTCGAGCTCCTTTTCAAGTGCACGCACGAACTCTGGATTAGCGAAACCATCGTGCTCCGCATAGTGCCCTTGAACTGCCGCCGTCATAGCCTCATAGTTCGGCTTCGCATCCGGCCAAGGAATCACGCCGTAGAACGGGGCAACGGCAGATACCTGCTCCGCCATCGTGGTAGCCAATACATACGCCAGGCCACCGCCCATGCAGAAACCAACGACGCCAACTGTAGAACGATTCGAGCGTCCAAGCAGCTCTCTGACCGCTCCACTCAGAGCCTTCGATGCCTCCGTAAGCTGAAGCGCCATCATCTCCTTGCCCGCTTCATCGGGCTCCTCAACGACCTTCCCGTCGTAGAGGTCAGGGGCAAGCGCCACAAATCCTGCGGCAGCGAAGCGATCGCATACCTCTTTGATGTGATCGACGAGGCCCCACCACTCCTGGATGACCACAACACCCGGGCCGGTTCCTGCTGCTGGCACCGCCAAATATCCACTGGCAGTGTGACCATTACTTGGAAATTCAATCATTTGTCCCACATCTCCAATCTAACCACCAAGACGGAGAGCAGCGACCCTTCCAAAGCTCACGTTGCAAGCCTCCTCCGCCGCAAGCATCAAGCTCAACGGGCTGGGCTACGTACCGGAGCGTACGTCATCGACCCTCTTCGCCCCTCGACCTCGTGTTCGCAGCGCGCCCTTCTGAAAATGAAGCCAAGTAAACTAGCGTCATGGTAGGTAACTCATCGACTCAAGCTCAAGAGAAGCCGTTCGTAACTGATGACAACCAGTTACTCATACGTGAGGCCCGTCGTCGTCAGCGCCGCTTTCGAGCCGGCATTGGAGCACTTGTTGTCCTCATCGCCATCTCGATTCTCGTCATCGGATACCATCTTGGCGGATCGTCGGCAGGACCCCGATCGAATGCACTCACACCGGCCCAGAACGCGAAAACACTTACCCACAGCTCACCGACCCGGTTTCTACAGTGCAATGGTGTCGCCGCAATACGTCCAAAGAACTTCATCATCGCCTGTGCCGACGGCAACACCGCCGTGCAGAACACTCACTGGACAACCTGGTCGGAGAGTCATGCAGTGGGCACTACGACCTTTGTAGTTAATCTCTGCGTTCCGTACTGCGCCGCATCACCGCTCACGACCATTCACGGCGCAAAAGTCGAGCTCTCCCGGCCAGTTAAACACCGAAACGCGACCTACTTTACGTCGGTAGATGTTCTCTACACCTTCAAGGGTAAGGTCCACAACTACGAGGTTTCAAACCTACCAACGCATCCGCTCAACTGAGCTTTGGCCTGCCTCCAAAACTGCGCTAACAGACTTATCGATACCCAGGTCTCGTAGTGCGAAGCAACTGACACGTCATCGATGAAGACCGACCTCTCGCGCGGAGCGGCCCGTATCGAGCTTTACGAGCAAGGCAATCAAGTCTTCTCTGCGATAGCCACGCTGGCGAGCTAGCAGGAGAAGCTCTCGTGCTTTGCGAACGAGTTCCCCTTGGTCCAAAGTACCTGAAACCCTACTCGTACGGCCACGTCCCATCTCAATGAGGCCCTCGTCCCGCAAAACTCTCAGCGCCTTGAGGACTGTATTGGTATTGACCGAGAGCTCCTGTGCCAGATAGCGAGCTTGAGGAAGACGCTCACCCGGGCTAGCCTCGCCCTCTGCGATCGCTCGCCTCAGTGCTGCTGCGACCTGGAGGTGCAGCGATTGAGGCTCGGCCCGATCAACAGGGTTGAGCGATGCTCGCCACGGAGCGTCAACAGGAACTTTCGTAGCAGCCGTCGAGCTTGCCAACAACGTCATATTCGAATGGTACTCGCCACGATTTCTTACAATACCATCAAGCCGATTACGACGTAGTCGGCTCTGGCTCATCCGCCGCTGAGCCGACACCGAACCGAGATCGACCGATGATCCGATTGCTCGTGCGACGCCCAGCGACCTACAGGCTCACCCTCACGATTCGTACAACGCTGCACGAGAGATCGTTGACGAGCAAGAAGTCTGCGCTCAGTCCCGAGAAACCCATAGGCAGGTCGGCACTTCCATCACCATCACCGCCCGAAGCGACCCTACACAGGAGACTGTTCACAGATCTCGCCTCTCATGCAACAGGGCCACAGGAGTCGCTTCAACTCAGCCCGGCGGACTCTTGAGAAGGCGAGCACCGCACTTCGAAATCAGGACCGACGATAACAACGGGCCCCTCCTCGCGAAATCGGCCCTTCTCAGGGAGCGAGCACCGCCGTCCGCGTTCGCCAGGTGACACAAACCCCTCGGCCTGATCGACCGCTCCAAGTTTGCTATGAAGCAATGCGATGGCCCAATCGAATTGAGGATCGACCACAGGACGTTGCGATTCGGTCATCAAGTAGTGCCCTCGCTCGACGACGAGTCGCCAACGCTATCGTGAGGACGAACTCGTCCCTGACTCTTTGTACTGACTCTCCCTAACTTTGTGACCACCGAAGAGTGCGGTGGTGGAACGTTGCCTCCCATCACGAGCATCGGCCTCGACGAGAAAGGTTCGCGGTAGATACCGTGAAGGTCGACCGTTCTCTGACGCTCGAGGAGGGTCTAGAACCAAAGCTCAGCACCTGCTGCGCTCCACCTTGTACCGACACTGACGAGCACTACGCCGATCGTCCTGGAACCTATTCTGTACTGCGTCTGGATGGATCTCCACAGGTTGCTCTCGGCTCGCTACCGCTCTACAAATACCCGCCGCCCCACTTCCTGGTCCCACCTCTACGAAGAGCCAAGCCACCGTGTTTGATGAGCCTCAACCGTCGAACAATCGCTCCGCTCGTCAACGTCCAAGTCGAGGCGGGAACGGAGCCAACAACGACTCCGAGGGCGCACTCACCGACTGAGCCTGTGGAGTTCGCAGACCCGCACACTCTCTCACCGCTATGACCACTCGACCACTGCGAGTGTCGAGTGAGTTCTCCCTCGCCACGACCTTCATAACTGCTTCGTCAACTAGGCGATATGAGCACGACTCAATCCAACGATCCGCCAAGGGAACCTCGGAGTCGTAAGGATCTATCTCTCGCGACCCAAGGAGCATCGTCGTCTCAGAGTGCACACTCGGAAAGATCACATCGGGGTCGAAGTGATCGTACTCGTCGACAAACTCATGCAAAATGCAGTCTTGGCGGTGATCGACCCAGGCTACGTAGGCTTCGCCCACTCCCTCTTCAACGCTTGAACTACTCGTGATCGATCCAACCACGGTCCAAAGCTCCCCCAGTTCATAACGATGCTGCAGGAGTCGACGCATAGCGGCAAGCAGTGAAGCAGAGTCGTCACCGATCTCCCACAGGAGTGGGAATATCGCATCGACAAAATCTGCCGACGAAACCCAATCCCAGCCAACTATGTGACGGAGCTGTTCAACGCCTCTCACAGTCTCAGACTAGCCCAAATCTTCGCAAAGATCTCGACCCGCCTAGCGTAGGATGCCTCCTCGAGTCATTGCTTGCACGTTCAGAGCGACCTCGGCCTCCGCAGGAGTGAGAAGGCCCTCATCTACTACGATCGACTTGAGGTCACGCCCTTCCGCTATCGCTCGCTTGATCACCTTCGCTGCGGCCTCGTACCCGATATATGGGTTCAGCGCAGTGCCAACCGATGGCGAAGAGAGGGCGTAGTTCCGACATCGCTCCTCATCGGCAGTGATCCCCGCAACGCACTTGGTAGCTAGTGCCACCGAGACCGATGCCAACAAGGAGATGGAATCGAGAAGATTCATCGCCAGAACCGGGAGCATCACGTTGAGTTCGAGCGTCCCAGCTGCGCCTGCGAACGAGACCGTTGCATCGTTACCGATCACCTGAGCAACCACCTGACACACCGCCTCCGGCACGACAGGGTTGACCTTCCCCGGCATGATCGAAGAGCCTGGTTGGAGATCTGGCAGGTGAATTTCGCCGAGTCCACACATCGGTCCCGATGAAAGAAGGCGGAGATCGTTCGCGACCTTATACAACCCAACCGCGATCGATTTCAGGGCGCCTGAAAGCTCAACAAGAGAGTCTCGTCCGCCGTGGGCCTCGAAGTGATTGCGAGCCTCATGGAGAGAGAGTCCAGTTTTTTGATTGAGCTCGCTCAACGTAATGGTCGCAAATCCTGGCGGGGCATTGAGTCCCGTTCCAACCGCTGTCCCTCCAAGGGGCACCTCTTGCACGCGAGGCAAGACACTCTCGAGGCGTTCAATCCCATAACGAGCAATTGCACCGTAGCCGGAGAACTCCTGGCCCAAGGTAACCGGCGTTGCGTCCATGAGATGTGTCCGTCCTGATTTCACCACGTTAGCGAAGGCCTGGGAGCGCTCCTCGAAGGCGTCACCGAGAACCTTGAGTGCGGGAATGAGCGCAAAGGTCGTCTCGTACGCCGCCGCTAAGTGGATTGCAGTTGGGAAAACGTCGTTCGAGGATTGAGACGCGTTCACATGGTCGTTCGGACGGACCTCTTGGCCGGTGATCAAGAGGGCCTTCCTTGCAAGTACCTCATTGACGTTCATGTTGGTCGAAGTACCGGAACCCGTTTGAAAAACGTCAACCGGAAAAGATCCGAGATCATGTGAGCTCAGCAACTCCGCGGCAGCGCTCTTGATACTGTCAGCCACATCCGTAGGTATCACACCAAGGGTCGCGTTCGCTTGCGCAGCAGCGTCTTTAATCCGGAGCAAAGCGTTGATCAAAGAGAGAGGTAGCCGATGGTGAGATATCGGAAAGTTATCAACGGCTCGCTGCGTCTGAGCACCCCACAGAGCATCCTTCGACACCTGAACTTCGCCCATGGAATCGTGTTCAAGTCGCACTTCATGGCCAGTTGTAGACGGTGAATCCATAGTTGTGAGACTAGCTCCAACTACGCTCCCTGTCACATTGAAGCTCGAGCGATCGCTCTTAACTCACTCGATACTCCGATTTATTCCCACTAATTCTCTGAAAAGCTCGGGCATCGTACGCTTCTCTGCTAGTTTTATTCACCATTGTGTGCTCGAACCTGTCCCCGACAGCGGAGAAAGTAGGACGACCATGACAAGATTTTCGAAACGGCTGGTCTCGCTCTGCGTACCACTCGTATTCGTCGCCACCGCTGTGAGTACGTACTCACCTCCGGCGATGGCAGATCAAATCACCACTGCCAAGTCCCAAGCACAGTCGATCGTTCAACGAATCAACCAGCTCGGAAACCAGATCGCAGTACTCTCAGAACGCTATGATGAAGCCCAGACTCACCTTGGCTCGATCGACCATCAGATCACATCTGTGCAGCACGCGATCGCAAAACAACGAACCCACATTCGAGAGCTCAAACACGAGATGGTCACCGAGGCGATCACCGCCTTTACTCAATCCGGCGCCTCTGCTCAATTTCTTGCGATGCTACAAGGGAACGCCACCGACGTCTCGGTTTCCCAAGAGTTCATCAACTCGGTCTCCTCAACGCAACAGACTCTCGTGCTCCGTCTCCAGCAAGCACAGGCCAGCCTGACCGCCGAACAGTCTCAGCTCTCCAACGATCGACAACAGGCTTCTAATGCTCTGGCCGTCGCTGGACGATTGAAAGCACAGGCACAGGGCGAAATAGCCAGCGAGCAAGCACAGCTTCAAAGCGAGAACTCACTCATCGCTCACCTCGTCGCTCAAGCTCAAGCGGCAGCGAGGGCTCGACAGTTAGCCACAGCACAGCAGATCGCTCAGAACCTTGCCCAACAATCGACATCAAGTCAGCATCAGCAAGCACAGGCAGTTACAGTGAACGCGAACCCAACTCCGCTACCAACGGCGTCCACGGGCGGAATCGGTCAGGTCCTCGCAACAGCAGAAGCCCAAATCGGTAAGCCCTACTCTTTCGGCGGCGCCGGACCATACGCGTTTGACTGTTCGGGACTCGTTGCCTACGCCTTCCGGTCGATTGGCATCTACCTACCACACAATGCCGCAGCCCAGTACGATGCAACGGCTCGCATCTCGTACTCGCAGCTGCAGCCCGGGGATCTCGTCTTCTACGAACCAGGTGGTAGCGGTTACATCGACCACGTTGCAATCTATGTCGGTGGGGGCAGAGTCCTCGAGGCAGATACGTACGGTATACCGGTGGAGATCGATCCCATTGGATACGTTGGAAATCCGGTCGGCTTTGGCCGGGTTCAGTAAGGTTCGCCGGTGAAGGCTATCACGCTTGTCAATGGCTCCATCGTGGTCGCAGAGCGAGATCGCCCCGAGCCACAAGCCACAGAAGTGCTCATACAAGTACGAAGCGCAGGACTTAACGGCGCCGATCTTCTCCAGAAGGCAGGACACTACCCCCCGCCACCAAACTTCCCACCGGACCTTCCCGGTCTCGAGTACGCCGGTCGCGTGGTGGAGGTCGGTAGTCGAGTACGGCAACGCCGTATCAACGATCTTGTTATGGGAATCGGAGCGGCAGCAGGCCAATGCGAGTTCATCGCCGTCGATGAATCCTGGGTCGTCGACGTTCCATCAAATCTTCCCCTCAACATCGCTGGAGGTTTTCCCGAGGCGTTCTACACCGCCTTCGATGCCCTCTTCAGCCAGGGTCACCTAACGGTCGGCGAGAGAGTCTGTATTCACGGGGCATCGGGCGGGGTTGGGCTCGCAGCTGCTCAGCTAGCCGTGGCCGCCGGCGCCATCGTTACCACGACCTCACGACACCCCCAACACCACGAGTACCTCGAACGGCTCGGAACGAATCCAGTACTCCCCGAGGAGTTCACCGGGCGTGGACCGTTCGATCTCATTCTCGAGCTAGTCGGAGCCCCGAATCTATCGGCCAACCTCGACGAGCTCAATGAGTTCGGGCGAATCTGCATCATCGGCGTCGGTGCAGGAGCGGTTGGAGAGATCGATCTCCGAAAAATCATGGGCAAGCGAGCGACAATCATGGGTTCGACCCTGCGGTCCCGCTCGAGCTCTGAGAAGGCCTCAGTCGCCACAAAGGTGCAGAGACACGTCGTGCCGCTCGTCGAGAAAGGTTTTGCGAGCGTCCCTGTCGATAGCATCTTCGACTTTAACGATGCCGCTGCTGCCTACGACGCCTTCGCGTCGGGCGGCAAGCTTGGAAAGATCATCATCAACTTTCCAGAAACCTAAGTGTCAGCTAGCCTCCGTCCTCAATGCTCAGCTCGCAGATACCACCGCAGGAGTCACCTGCCTATGGCTTCTGAAACGACGCCGTAACCCATCGCGAGGAGCGCCGCTGTCGTCGCGTACCTATACTCAAGTTCGAAGCGCACACCACAATGCCATCGAAAACGCTCTGGCGCATATGGTGCAGTTGGCTCGGCCGTAAGAGTCGCTCTCAGTGAAGACTTTTCATCAGACTCTCCATCTTCCATGGCGCGTACGTCACGGCACCGAACAGGTCAGCTCTGCAAGCTCGGAGTATCTGCGAGGAGGATGCAGGTTGCTTCATTCGCCCTCCGTGAAGTGTCGGCCTCGGCGCCGGGTGCGAGGCTGTCAGCCACCGTGCTACCGACCTGGGCGAGAGCAAAATTCGTCATGAAATCGCTCTAACAAGAGCGCTTCATGGAAGAACAGGTACGGTGGCTGCCTACAGAGCTACTCTGGATCGCCTACTCAAGACCGCAAACTCACATGTCGTTCGTGACATCTACGAGAGATCACGCAGCGCAGTTGACGACGAGGCATCTCACCATATGGGTATACCACGAGGGAAATATAACCCCAAGAGTCAGAGAGCTAAGTCAAAGAACCTGGACCGTCCGGACCTAAATCCCACTCCTTCTCTTCAAGACGAAGCAAGTGGGCTCCAACCTTATCACAGGTCGCACCTTTATGACCTCGGCAGATCCCTCAGACGAACAACACAAGCTGAAGGAGTCTGACAGAGAGAGGCGTACCTCTTGTGAGAGAGTTACGTCAGTGACCCAGCAAGCTTCTAACATGACGGTAGTGCAAGGCACTCGTGCCGTGACAAGCATGGACCGACCGACATGGAGTGACGAAACGACGTGAAACCGATACCAGTGGTTTTTCACCTAGGGCCGATTCAGGTCCACACCTACGGGATCGGCTTAGCCCTGACGTTCTGGTTTGCCTACACCTACTTTCACCGGCGCCTCCGATCAGCGAACCTACCGGATCTCTGGCTATCGCAAGGCTTCCTCTGGATCATCGGAGCCGCCATCATCGGCGCTCGG
>JBMFXG010000110.1:0-9176 GCA_049964535.1 Acidimicrobiales bacterium
AGTGCGCGAGGTAGGATCGCAGCTGCAAGCTCGTGGCAGTGGCTCAACCCAGCTGAGTTTGGCGGTGAACACTACTTGCTCGTGGACCGCCTTGATGAAATGAAAGAGTGGTAGTCGGGCGTGAATTATCGAGTGGCGGTAGTTGCGGTTGCTGGTCTTGTGTTGACGTCGTGCGGTAGTGCGGCAAGCTCGCCCTTGAGCTCTACAACAACCTCTCGAGCTACGACAACAACAACCTCTCGAGCGACGACAACGACCGTTAAGGAGCCTTCTGCGATCTTCCCGCTCACTGGACTCCCAGCTACAAAGGCAGAGGCCTCCCTACCCGCGCTGGAGGTGAAGATAGACAATGCGCCCGGTGTGGCATGGCCTCAATCCGGTATTAATCAGGCCGATGTGGTCTATGAGGAAGTAGTCGAAGGTGGCATCACTCGCTATATGGCTATCTTTCAGAGTCATGAGGCGCCCGTAGTGGGGCCGGTACGGTCGGTTCGGTACTCGGATGCTCTGATTGTCGCCCCGATCGGAGGTCTTTTTGCGTACTCTGGGGGAATACCTGCCTTCGTCACTGCCCTTCATCAGACTGGGGTGATCGATGTCGGTGCAAACGTAGCCGGCGGGGAGTACTACCGAAACAATTCGCGCCCGGAGCCGCACAACCTCTTCACTTCGACGATTGCTCTTCGCAAATTCGCCGGCTCAGAGGGGAAGCCGCCACCCGAGCTATTTTCGTATTCGTACTCAGGATCTGGAGCATCGGCAAATCCCTCTGCTCATAAGGTTTCGATGCCGACCGCTATCGTGACGATGTCGTCCGTTGAAAATGCTCAATGGTCCTGGAACTCGTCGACCGGTCTTTACACCAGAACGACGAATGGCGTTCCGCAGGTGGACTCATCTGGCCGGCCGGTCACTACCAATAACGTCATCATCGAAGACGTGCCGTATCCGTTGACTCAATACATCGACCCAGCAGGTAATCCTGTTCCCTATGCAAACAGCATCGGTTCCGGGGACGCTTACTTTCTGATCGGAGGTAAGGAGTTCGCGGGGACTTGGTCGAAGCCATCAGAGTTCGCGATCACGAAGTATACGACCTTCTCAGGAAAGAGAGTTGACCTTGTTCCCGGTCGAACGTGGGTAATGTTCGCTCCGATTGGGGTTGGTCCTGTGGTTCCGTCATCGAACGGTTGAGTAGCGAGACGGATCTACTCTCGTTGATCGTCGATGAGGCTTGTTCGGGACGGTAACGCAGCCGATATCCCGTTGGTCGGTTACGTCTGTGGAGAGGTTCGTATCGGAGTGCCGACGCAAGGGTTCTAGGCCGAAGCTCGATCGAAGTGGGGCAGTCAGGTCTTTTGTTCAATACCCTCTAGGTCGAGGTATTGGTGTTCGCTCGGTACACAGGTCGAAGTTGGTGCCACTGACCCTGGACGTCAGTGAGTGGTTGGATCTCGCTGTGGTCAGTTTCGACTTAGCAAAGCCGCAGTGCTAGCAACCGTACTTATTTGGTGCTTGGAAACGAGTTGGCTAGGGGTTATGGAAGGAGAGACTGAACACCGTTTGAGAGCTCGAGGGCGTCCCTTGATATGTGCATTTAGGCTATCGCCATGGCCCTACTTGCGAAGTTACGACTATGCCGAAGAAGGCTCGTCACGCTGAGTGTGGCCGTTGCAAGTTCACTCCTGCTGGTCTCGTGTGGAACGAGTTCGGTTCCACCTTCGTCACCGAGCTCGACGGCGCTATCTCCCTCGGAACTGAGTGCGAGAAGTGTCGGAGCTCCGTCTCTCGGACGAGATCGATCCGCCAGGCTGCAGTACCTCTCGATGTTGAACGCTAGGAACGGTTACGGTTTCTTTGTTCAGGACAGGTCTGGGACGTGTAGTGCCGTCGTCGCTAGAACCAGAGACGGTGGCTCCTTATTCGTGCGACGAGGAACGGCCTCGACGTGGTCTTGCGCTGCGGGAACCCCTTTCTCTTCGATGGCCTTTGATGCTCATGGGAATGGCTTTCTCTACGGGCCGGATCTCACCTTCACCCATAATGGTGGCTCAACTTGGGTCAGGAGTCCAGAGGCGGGCATCGTGGCCGCGGTGATCGTCACTTCTCACCTCATTTGGATGATCTCGATTGAGTGCGCCAGTGGTCGCGTAACCCCGAACGGTTGTCCATTACTCCTGCAATACTCTAACAATGGAGGGCGGAGTTGGTTGGCCGACAGCTCATTACCGTCAAGCGTGCGAATCGGCTACCCAAGTCTGGGTGCGTTATCGTTGCGGATGGAGGTAGGTGGCCGACTCGACCTCATGACTGCGCCACGGATCGGTGCTACGAACGGCAGTGCTCTACTTTGGCAGAGCAACCGCAGAGGCAAAGACTGGCTTCGGCACGAAGTTCCTTGTGGATTTACACCTAACACGGTGGCACTTGCGATCGGCCCAGCGGGAGAACTGTTAGCTGGGTGTGGAAGTGAGCCGGGTGCGGGTCAACAGTTGAAGTCGATTCTCGTCTCGACCAACGATGGAACAACGTGGCGGTCGGCCTCGCCCTGTCGAATCTCCCCGACGCCCGCTCGATCTTGTCTGGATTCACCGCTTTCAAATGGGTACCTCGGTGAAGTTGCGGCGCCAACGAGTTCGAGGTTCTTCCTTGTTGGCCTCAGGAGTCCCCTGCTGGTCTCATCTGACAGCGGGAAAAGCTGGGCACCCTCTCCGAGCGTCGCCGCAGATACCTCGGGCGGAACCGTACAGGTACACTTTGTGAATCCACAGGTGGGCTTTGTTATCGGTAACGATGTGGGACTTGGAGAGGACCCCGTTATTTGGCGCACCCATAACGGTGGTAACTCGTGGAACGTGGTCGTCCCTCGGCTTTCTTGAGGGTGCTCATCGAGCTGGAGCTCTCGCCGTCAGCGTGTGCGGGACGTCTGTTGGGGTTGTGAGCTCATCGGCTAGCCCGTCGAATCGAGAGGGTAGTTAGGTCCCTCTTCTTGGTTGAGGCCTCTGCGATGTGTGATCCTAACACCCCATATTCGTCTCGAGAAAAGTGCTCGATCTTGGCAATATCTACGCGCAAACGTCGAAGGGGACGGAGTTGGAGGCTGCCGAGAGCCACGATACAACCGACGCTCGGACCAAGCAGGTAGATCCAGAATCCGTGCCAGTCACCAGCGATAACTGCTGGACCGAAGCTTCGGGCGGGATTCGTGCTGGTACCCGAGAACGCTGCCTCCAACCACACCATGATTCCATAGAGGGGAGGAAAGAGCAGTGGGGTGAACTTGCGTATTCGCTTAATTCCTAAGAAGCTAAAGAGCGCAAAGATTAAGGCGAACGTAGTGCCGATCTCACCGAGTAGGGCAGCGAACGAGCCATAGTGTGAAGGTACCGTCGCACCATAGGAGACGCTGCTGCCTAGGGAGCCCCAGAGGAGCAGGAGCGTTGAACCGGCCACGGCCCCAACGAGCTGGGCGAAGACGTATCCAATGGCGAGAGAGGTGGAGATGGTCCCTTTAAGCCGAAAGGCCAGTGTCACGATCGGGTTAATGTGAGCTCCGCTCCGTTTACCGATTGGAGAAAAGGCGATACACGCACCGATGGTGCCAAAGAGGAATCCCGTGATGGCTCGACGAAGCGAGGTACTAGGAATCCACTGGAGGACCGGGCTTGCGCGTCCAAAGTCAACAATGACGATTGAGAGACCAACGCCCAGCAGGATTGCGGTGCCGAGAAGCTCCGAAAGGAGTAGTGGCCAGGGTACCCTAGCCGCCAGCGACGACACCGTATCGGTTCTCCACTTCCGTGTCATGACTGAGTGCACTGTCACCTAGGGTAGTTGGTTAGCCGCAGGGTTCTTGTGAAAACGAGCGTGATGCCCGTTGTCGAGTAGATACCTTTGTGAGAGAGAGGTGGGAGACAACCTTAGCGGTAGCACTGATGCCGACGATTCGGTGATCTCTTCGATGTGCGGTGCGTAGCACACGAGCAAGTTCGTCATCTGTGTAACGAAGGTGAGATCCCTCTGCTGTGATCTCTCTGCACGAGGTCGGGTGGTGTCCCAAGCGAAGCAGATTCCCGCTCTGTTGGTCTGCCTGCGAACGGCGGCGAAAGATCCATGGCGATCTCTCGACCTATGAAACATAGGCAAGCGCCTTCTGGCGTCTTCGTTGAGGTAGTTCCCACATAACTGCTCTGAGCTTCAGGGCGATTCTCGCTCGAGAGCTCGCATCAAGCTGCGATGGAATCTCATTGATATTCGTTTGCGGGCTCTCTGCAAGGGTAAAGCGGTGCTGGATCTCTTTGAGAGGGAAGTTTCACCGTTTACCTCGATATTGTGCGCTGTTCTGCGTGATCGCGCACCCCTTTTGAGGGTGCTGCGGGTTTCGGACATACTCCGCCACAGGTAATCGGACATGTCGTGCGGTACTCTCGACTTGTTGAATCAGGACTTGTTTTGGGTGTCGCGGTCCTTCGGACGTCGACCTTGACCTGGTTTCGCTTCGATCGTCGCGCCTGTGAGCTTCTTGATGAGAGATCTTCCATGCCGCAGTGAGGTGCACCAAGCCCGCTCGAGCGCAACGATGTGGTTACTCTTTGACGAAAAGCGGTGGCAGCGGCCTGGTCGAGAACATCGTTGCTCGGCTCGACCTCGTAGATTGCATTGCCAAGGGCATTTGTCGAGATATCTGGGGTTGGAGTTGTAGGTGAGTTGTGTATCTGTCCTAACCATCTGGGAAACTTGTTTGCAATGGTGCTGTTGCGACCGAGATCACGAGCCGCGGCTCTTCTCGTGACGGATCGCTGAGTTTGTTGATTTTCGGTAAGCTAGAGGTACCAGAGTAAAGGAGATCGGACAGTGTCGGCTCAAGAAGAAATGTCGGCTCAACATCAAGAGGTCGCAACCGGTCGAGTCAAGCGAGGGCTCGCAGAGATGTTGCGCGGCGGTGTCATTATGGACGTCGTCAATGCGGAGCAAGCCAAGATTGCCGAGGACGCAGGCGCCGTTGCAGTCATGGCTCTCGAGAGGGTTCCAGCGGATATCCGTCGTGAGGGTGGTGTCGCCCGCATGAGTGACCCCGTCCTCATTGAAGAGATACAAGGTGCGGTGACGATCCCGGTCATGGCAAAGGCGCGCATCGGTCATTTTGCTGAAGCTCAGATACTGCAGGCTCTTCAAGTGGACTACATCGATGAATCAGAGGTGCTAACCCCCGCAGATCAGGCGCACCACATCGATAAGTGGGCCTTTGAGGTTCCGTTCGTCTGCGGCGCAACGAACCTTGGTGAGGCGCTTCGCCGTATCTCTGAAGGCGCTGCAATGATTCGATCGAAGGGTGAGGCTGGGACCGGTAATGTAGTGCAGGCCGTTACTCACTTACGATCTATCTTGGGCGATATCCGAAAGATTACTCAGGCCGATGAAGCCGAGCTCTTTGGATGGGCTAAGGAGCTTCGTGCTCCATACGACTTGGTCAAAGAGGTTCACGATACTGGTCGTTTGCCGGTGCCGTTATTTTGCGCTGGCGGCCTCGCAACTCCTGCTGATTGCTCCTTGGTCATGCAGCTTGGCGCAGAAGCGGTCTTCGTTGGGTCAGGCATTTTCAAGAGCAGTGACCCAGCAAAGCGGGCAGCCGCCATCGTCGAGGCGACCACGCACTATCTTGATCCAGCCATCTTGATCAAGGTCTCAAGGAATCTTGGGCCGGCGATGGTCGGTATTGAGATGGATAAGCTCGACGTTCACCTTGCAGATCGGGGTTGGTAGCATAGCGCCGCGAGTTGGTGTGCTTGCGCTTCAAGGTGATTTCGCCGAGCATGCACGCCATCTTGAACTGCTGGGGACTCCGGTATGCCTGGTGAAGACTCCTGAGGATCTCAGAGGGTGTGAGGGCTTAATACTCCCTGGGGGAGAGTCCACCACGATCTCAAGGCTTTTGGAGTCGTCAGGGCTCGCTGTTGCGATCAGCGATCTCGTCTCTCAGGGACTGTTCCTCTTTGGAACTTGTGCCGGAATGATCTTGCTTGCGTCGGAGGTGGTCGATGGTAGATCGGACCAGATCCATCTCGGTATGATCGACATTACGGTGAGGAGGAACGGATTTGGACGCCAAATTCGGTCCTTTGAGGCGGATCTCGAGGTACAGGGGCTTGCTGGACCGCCGGTGCGCGCGGTCTTCATTCGGGCTCCTGTGGTTGAAAGAGTCGGACCTTCGGTAGCTGTGCTGGGGGGAGTTAGGTATGACTTTGCCGAAGGGGAGGCGCTCTCGGTGCCGGTAGTTTGCAGAAACGAACGGGTGCTTGTGAGCTCGTTCCATCCGGAGCTGACGAGTGACCTGCGGCTGCATGAGTACTTTATTGGGATGGTTCAGTCAGCGTAGTACGCGATGTTGAGGGAGAAGTAGTACCAGTGTCAGGACATTCAAAGTGGGCCACGATCAAGCACAAGAAGGGTGCTCAGGATAAGGCTCGCGGGAAGCTTTTTGCAAAACTTATCCGCCAGGTTGAGGTCGCTGCCCGTGAAGGTGGTGGTGATATCAACTCGAATGCAACGCTTCGGACGATGTTTCAAAAGGCACGCGATGCCTCGGTGCCGATCGACACGATAACCCGCGCTGTAAAGCGTGGGACCGGAGAGCTGGAAGGCGTGCGCTACGAGGCTGTGAACTACGAAGGCTATGCTGCAGGCGGTGTCGCTGTCATTGTTGAGTGTCTGACCGATAATCGGAATCGGACGAGTGCTGATGTCAGAAGTACGTTTTCGAAAAGTGGTGGTTCTATTGCCGAGCCAGGCGCCGTTGCGTGGCAGTTCAACCGCAAGGGCGTATTGACAGTAGGACGTGACGTCGACGAAGAGACCCTAACCCTCGCTGCCCTATCAGCAGGAGCTGAAGACGTTGTCGACAACACGGAAGCTTGGGAGGTTATCACTGCGCCAGCCGATCTTATGGAGGTGCGAGACGGTCTCGAACGTGAAGGTATCGCCGTTGTGAGTGCAGAGTCGGTGTTGCTTCCGAGCTCCACGATAGAGCTCACTACAGAGGTAGAGGCCAGAAAAGTTCTTCGACTTATCGATGCTCTCGAAGACTTCGACGATGTTCAAAACGTCGTGGCGAACTTCGACATACCAGACGAAATTCTTGAAGAGATGGGTGAGGAGTAGTGGCTGACGAGCTCTCTGTTGGAGATGTGGCTCCGAACTTTTCTCTCGCAAGAACCGGTGATGGAGTCTTTACGCTCTCTGAGCAACTCGGCGAACCGATGATTTTGGCATTCTATCCCGAGGACTTTTCTCCGGTCTGTACTGCGCAGCTCATGGCCTATGCGGGGGCGCAGCCTGACTTCTCTGCTCTTGGTGTTTCGGTCTTTGGTATCTCACCACAGCCAGTCTCGACGCATGAAGACTTCGCTCATCGGATCGGCCTTAACTTTCCGCTCCTCGCCGATGAGGAGAAAGAGGTCGCCAGGCTTTATGGAGTACTAGGTCCTTTAGGCTTCTATCGGAGATCGGTCTTTGTTATCGATCGAACTGGTCAAATCGTGTACGCTCATCGCTCGAGGGCTGGCATGTCTTTCCGGGGCTCTGATGAGCTTTTACGCGTTGTTCGGGAGTCGTGTTCATGAGCGCGCGATGGGCTCTATAGAATCGAACGTATGTTTGTACTTGGGGTTGATCCGGGACTCGTGCGTTGTGGGTACGCGATCTTGAACCGGAGTGATGAGGGGATAGCCGTTGAGACGGCTGGGCTCATTGAGACGCCGAGGGATCTCCCGCTCTCGGTCCGATTGCTCGAGATCTTCGATCTCCTCCGTGAGGTGATGCAGCTGTGCGCGCTCTCGGTCGTAGTGGTCGAGAGGGTGCTTTTTCAATCTAATGTTCGGACTGCCATGTCGGTAGGTCAGGCATCCGGGGCGGCGCTGATGGCTGCCGCCGCTTGCTCTCTGCCTGTGGTTCAGATGTCGTCGAACGAAGTTAAGCTCGCTTTGGTGGGTGATGGTGGAGCTTCCAAGCTGCAGCTCCAGACCATGGTGCAGCGACTGCTCCTGCTCGATCAGCTTCCGGGTCCGCCTGATGTCGTTGATGCTATTGGGCTGGCCTACTGCTACCTGAGTGTCGCTCCTCATCAGCGTGAACTCTGGCCAGTCACGTGATCGCCCGACTGAGTGGACAAGTGGTCGAGATCTCAGATACTCCTACCCTCGTGATCGATGTCGGTGGGGTTGGCTATGAGGTAATGGTATCGCAGGAGTATGCGCGTTCCATAGCTCTCGAACAGGATGTCTCGCTCTACATTCGCTCTATCACGCGAGATGATGGAACCACGCTTTTCGGGTTCGCTGGTGCTTCTGAGCGAAGGTGCTTTGATCAGCTTCGTACGGTCCAAGGTGTTGGACCGAACCTGTCGCTCTCCATTGTCTCTGCTCTCGGGGTCATCGACATCTACCGCTTCGTTGGTCAGGGCTCAGCCGTAGGGTTCCGAACCGTGAGTGGCGTAGGCGCTCGGCTTTCCGAGCGAATCGTGTTGGAGATGAAGCGTTTCGTTCCAGAGGAGCTACCCGACGATACTTCCCCAGATCATGGACAGCATAGCACTGAGGCCCCTGCAGAAAAGGACTCACCTGACCTTGAAGATGTGCGTTACGCTCTGCTGGGACTCGGTTTCAGCAAAACTGAGATCACCTCTATTGAGGATGAGTTGGTCGGGATAGCCGACGTTTCTGAGGCGATCAGATTGGCGCTTCGGAGGCTCAGCCGATGAGCCCGAGGAAGACGACGATAGAGCCAAAATCTCTCGGCTCTGGGACTGAGACACCTGGAAGGAAGCGAGATTCCACTCGCTTATTGGACCTCTACGACTCCAGTCTCGATAACGAACTACGCCCAGCAAACCTGAGCGACTTCGTGGGTCAGCCGCAATTGAAGATTCGACTGACGGTCATCATTGAAGCTGCTCGATCTCGGGGCGAGTCCGTTGACCATCTTCTCTTCGCTGGTCCTCCCGGTCTCGGCAAGACATCTCTTGCCGGTATCGTCGCAGCCGAGATCGGCGTTGGATTGCGTGTCACTTCCGGGCCGGCGATTACTCGTCCGGGAGATCTTGCCGCTCTCCTGTCGGACCTGAGCGAGGGCAACGTCTTGTTTATCGATGAGATCCATCGTCTACCGAAGGTCGTTGAAGA
>JBMFXG010000111.1:0-9142 GCA_049964535.1 Acidimicrobiales bacterium
CTGGGAGACCGAGTTTCTCCCCCATCCCTAACGCAAGTGCAACCGCTCCATGAGGGAGGCTTCGTGAGATAGAGAAACTTCCCAAAGGCGACGAAGGCTGGTTGGAGCCTTTGAGGACCAACGAGAGCGCTGTCACCTTCTCTTGCGGCCAGTGAGACAGGTTCGCTAACGTACGATTCTTCACCTTGCCGTCTTCACGATAGCTCTCTCGTAACAGTATGGCCGGTGGTGACCCCCGGTTTGGAACCTTCGCCACGTACATGTCGACCATATTACTTCATAGATATCACCATATCCAGTTCAAAGCAGATACCTTCTACCCACTACTAAGAATTACATGACTACGAACGTAGCACTATCAGACATGGATGAGCTGGTCAGAATCGAGAGAGGTGCTCCGGAGGCAGTTTTTGGGGGGAACTACGGTCTAGAGCAGTAGTTAGAACTACGTGAGCAAAGAATATGAACTGCCCTCTACGGCGTGGAATCCGAGACTACTCACGTATGGTCCATAGTCTCGTAGCCGCTCGCTAGGGTATGCTCTGTGCCCCTTCGAACTATCAGCGACCGCTCTCTCTTGATATCAAGACCTCTCGCCGAGACAACTCCCCACTCGAGGTGGCGCAGCAGACACCGAACGACCACTCCGAATCGTTTCATAGTACCTCGATGAACCCGCAGCCTGAACCGCTTCACCTTCCTCCTGCCAACATTGAAGTCCTCGTCAAAGAGCGCCTTCATAAGCATGGAGTTCGCTATACCTCGGGACGGCGCGCCCTGGTCGAGCTTCTCATTCACTCAGATCATCCTCTGACAATCGACGAGATCACGGCCCAGCTACCCCACCTACCGCGAAGTTCCGCCTATCGCCACCTCGTCGACTTCGAGACCGCCTCGGTCGTCCAACGCATCACGAGCAGCGGCGACTTTGCTCGTTATGAGCTCGAGGAGTCTCTCACCGATCACCATCACCATCTCATCTGTGAATCTTGCGGGACTATCTTCGACATCGTCTCGGCTACGGCCTTTGAAGCTGCCATCGGACACTACTTTGCCGACCTCGCGCAAAACTATGGATTTACCGCCATCTCTCATCGAGTCGATGTCTTTGGCATCTGCACTGCCTGCTCCGCTCAGACTCAGGACGCGACTCCAGCGAGTTAAGCCATACGAGGTCGTGCAGTTCGGACCAATGATCAGGCCGTAGCCTGCGACGCAGCATCGTCCCTCAGCGTTGCTCAGACAAGTAGATAATCAGCAACCCGCCACAGGTGGAACCACGAGGTAGCTCGAACATATCGACGACCAGCGCTCGCAGATAGCACGTCGCGAACATCCAGCAGTCTTTAACCGCCTCATCACCCCCATGGTGCCGTCGTGAGACCCAGAAGCATCGACCAGCGATTACCACCTGGTTGACGCCACCAAGAAGCTCGCAACCCTACACGTCGCTTCCCAACTCGGAACCACTTGCGCTCAAGAAGCGCTGAGAGAATCGGACCCTCTCCACAGGATCCTCGGCCCACGACGATTCAGCTCTCGACGCGTACCAGCATTTTTCCGAGATTGTCGCCCCGAAAGAGACCGATGAACGCTTCAGGGAGCGACGAGAAGCCCTCCACAATCGTTTCATCGACCACTACCGCACCGCTGCTGATCCACTTCGACATCTCGAGTCGAAAGCTATCCTGACGATCTGAGTGATCGGAGACGATGAATCCCTGAACTCGCAACCTCTTCGAGATCACCGCTCCAGTGAAGTTTGCAGGTCCTGGTACTGGCTCTGTGGCGTGATAACTCGCAATCGAACCGCACAGCACCGCTACCGAGAAGGGGCGCAACGACTGGATCGCAGCCTCAAGATGCTCGCCGCCTACGTTGTCGAAGTAGAGATCGATGCCATCTGGCGCGAGTGAGTCGAGAGCTTGACGTGGCGAGAGGTTAGCGTAACAGAATGCGGCATCGAATCCAAGCTCCTTGAGGCGTCGAACCTTCGCTTCAGTACCGGCACTACCGATAACGTATCCACCCTTTGCCTTCGCTATCTGCCCGACGAGTGAGCCTACCGCCCCTGCAGCTCCCGACACAAAGACGACCTGACCCTCTTGGAAAGAGCCGATGTCGAAGAGACCAACGTATGCGGTCAGGCCAGGCATGCCAAGAGCACCCAGATAGTACTGATACGGCACTTCACTGACGGGCAGAACCGTCAGCGCTCCACCGGGCTGTACATCAAACTCCTGCCATCGGAAGTGACCGAGAACCCTATCTCCCTCCTTGATGCGCTCACTCTTGGAGGCGACCACTACACCGATTCCACCCGAGGAGATCGATTCACCGATAGCAAAGGGGGGAACGTACGATTTGACATCATTCATACGCCCTCGTAGATAGGGATCTACCGAGAACCACTCCATACGCACGAGAACGTTTCCGTCCGTAAGCTCTGGTCGCTCAATCTCACGAAATCCAAAATTCTCCGCTGTAGGAATCCCATACGGCCGAGACTCCAAAACTATAGAACGCATACTCTGACAGCCTTCCTACTTCTCGCGAACTACTGCCTGCTCCTACTCGTCTACCCTTCAGAAGTGCCCATCACAAGGTCCCAGAGACTTCGACAGTGCCTGTCAGGGATCTTAGCCCCCTCCGGAATCTCCTCAGCGACATCGCTCTCGATGAGATAGAAGGGAATGCCAAGAGCGTGGGCGAACGCGCCATCAGTTGAATACCGATCACCGACCATCACGCTCTCCCCCTCCAACGCTCTTCTCGTCAGCTCTACGATGGGTGAACTGGGTTTCCCTGCAACAATTGCCCGTTGGCGGGTGGCGCACTCGAGTGCCGCAACGATGGAACCAGCACCGGGAATCAAGCCATCTGGCGTCGGATAGGTAGCGTCTGTATTCGTTGCGATGAACTTCGCACCACCCTCGATCATCGCCATGGCGCGACGCAGCTTTGCATACGTGAAGGAACCATCCCAGCCAACGACAACCGCATCACAGCGCGTGCCGGGTTGGTCGAGGACATCACTATCGAGCACTGGTGTTGCTACCTTTTGGACTTGTTCCACGAGACCGGCCTGTCCGATTACGTAAACATCCTCACCACCTTGGAGCAGGGACGCAGCTGCCATCGACGAAGTAATCAGCTCATCGGCTTGCACTTCGATACCCATTCCTTTAAACTTATCGAGATATTTAGCAACAGTCAGGACAGAGTTGTTGGTAACAAACCGTAGTTGCTCCCCTCGATCACGGAGCACGCGTATAGCTTGGGGGGAGTTCGGTAGCGGCGTATTGGCTAGCCAGACAACTCCATCGAGATCCAGTACCCACATAAGTTCTTCTCTCCACCTATCGACGGATCTCCGAGGTTAGAAGGATCGTGCACGAACTCAAGCCGCTGTCGCTCGTACGCATCGAACCTCTCGAGGTCGAGCTCACACAGCTCGAAGATCCCTACTTCATACCGAAGCCCTTCCAGCTGACCATAGACGCAGAACCCGGGTTCTACCTCTACGAAATGAACTTCTTAGATACCGCCGGGCTTCCTCGTCGTCTGAGAGGGATCGTCGGCAAACTCGAGATCAATGCTCAATCAGATACCTTCGACCACCTCCGACACACAGAAGCCGAAACCGAGCCGCACGCCTCGCTCTATCACCCGGGCAACGACAAGGACGATCCGTTCAACGATCACCGAGATACATGGGGACCAGTCTGGCTCCTCATTGGAGAAGACAGGATCACAAGCCTTTTAAACTTCGAGGGCCAACTCGTCGCTAGCGTAACGGATAGCAATGGTATCCATCATCGCATGTACCACATCTACCAAAGTGGCATCATCGCTCTCATTGAAGAGGCCCTCTCTCATCAACCGATGACGATCGCCGACGGCCACCACCGTCTCCGGCGCGCGGTCAATGGTCTCAGTACAACAAAGAAGCGTTCTCCAGACGATCGCTCTGAGGTCATAGCCTTTATCTCCACGATCGAGACGGCCGAGCAGTGCATCCGACCCATCCACCGTTGCTACCACCTCCACGGTGATCCTGCCACGTTCCTCGCCCAACTCTCCGAGCACTTCCGACTCACCGAGCAGCCACTACCCACGCTGGACTCAGCCGCTCGTTCCTTCATTTCGCCAACTCTTATCACCAAAGATCGTGCCTATCAAATTGAAGCCGTTCGCACAGAGGATGGGATCGAGACTGAGACCACTGCACCGGATTGGATCGCCAGCAACGCTGATTCGGAACTACTCTCACCACACCTCAAGAACCTCGGTCACCATATCGTGTATCACTTGACGGTCGAAGACGTACTTCGCTCTGTAGCGGCGGAGAGCAGTGCGATCGGACTACTGTGCCGAGGGGTCTCGATCGAGAGGTTCAAATCTGCGGCAGAGAATGAGCACCTTCTCCCACCGAAATCGATTCTCTTTTCACCGAAACCTCTCGCAGCTCTGATGCTTCAAGAATCCAAGATTTAGCGGTACGAACGATATCACCAGGGCCGATCGAGCACTACCTTCGGTGAGCTCCACGAAGCGCACAGGGAGACTGGAGAGGTGTGAGCGTGGATTCGAACACGTGGACGTCGATCACAAGGAAGGTCGCAACCACGAAGGAGTTCGCACTCAACGTTCGCTGGTGTCGGTCCGATAGAGAGTAAGACCGAGAACTACGTTCGTTATCCGTGAGGAGAGATCAACATGCCTTGCGCCCAGTGCACCTCTTTCAGGGTACCTCAGCTTCTCATTGGAGAACGCATGCTGCTCTCCGTTCCAGAGGTGGAAATGACCCATACGCTCGCAGCGATCTTGGAACGTAACCAACTTGCCTATCAGGTCAATGGAACAGACTTCCTCATCGAGGGGTCAGCAATAACGTCCAGCCTCGAAATCCTTGCGTGTGGTGAGGATTTGACCGAGTTCCAGCTCAATGCCATCCAGGTCTTGGTTCTCAGAGACGAGGAGCAGTTGGGTCTCTCGACGACCCGAAGGTCCCGCACCCTCCTCCAGGTTCGTCAAGGTCTGGAACACGAGGACATCGCAGAGTGTCTCTCGAGCCGACGAGTTGTAACCTACTTCCAGCCCCTAGTAGACCTCTCAACCGACCAGATCTATGGTTACGAGGCTCTCGCTCGAGGTGTCCGAGTGAATGGATCTGTCATCGCTCCAAACTTGCTCTTCGACTACGCAAAAGCCAACTCCGCCATCTTTTATCTCGATCGACTTACTCGAGAGACTGCGATTCGCACTGCCGCCAAGCGTCGACTCGAACACAACATCTTTATCAACTTTATGCCTAATGCAATCTACGACCCAAAACAGTGCCTGAAAACCACGATGGCCGTATCACAGGAAATGAACTTCGATCCTGCTCGAATTATTTTCGAGGTCATTGAGACCGAGAGCATCGGAGATACGGCTCACTTGCACTACATCTTGGACTACTACCGAGAGCGTGGCTATCGGGTTGCCCTCGACGATGTCGGAAGCGGATACTCATCCCTCAACGTGCTCGTCGATCTCAAACCCGATATCATCAAAATCGATCGCGAGATCATTGCCAACCTTGATCGAGACACAATGAAGCAATCGATTTTTAGGGGGCTGACCGCAACCGCCAAAGAGCACGGCATTATGGTCGTGGCAGAGGGAGTCGAGACAGAGGGAGAACTCAACTACGCCCGAGAACACGGGGCAGACCTAGCGCAGGGATTCTACTTCGCACGACCACTAGAAGATCCGCCACGCTCTCCAACGTGGAAGGAGTAACGCTCACTCATCGCTTTGGTCCGAAGTGACTCAACAGATCCGAAGCTGAGTCGCAAGTTTAGAAGGCGATGTTACGTACGCCAAACCCGAGAGCGAGTACGCTAACCGCAGGCATCAGCGACCTCTTTCTCCCAACTGCAAGACACAATTTGCCACCAGCTCCTTCACACAGGCCACTGCCCATGCCTCCCAAGGAGAGAGGTAAAGTTGGATCCTTATGAACAATCATCCCGTCGGTCCCATGCCTACTTCAACGCCGACTGAGACCAAATCGGCGGAACGGTTAACGCCAAAGATCTTCCCACTCAAAACGGTACCGCTTGCTAGCGGACGTGTCAGCCGAGCGATTCCCAAAGTGCAGCTTCGGTCAATCGGACCTTGGTGTTTCCTCGATCGCTTCGGCAATCTCGAAGACCTAACGAACGATGTTTCGGTGGGCCCTCATCCTCATATCGGCTTGCAAACGCTCACCTGGCTCATGAGTGGGAGGATGTTTCACAGCGACAGTCTTGGAAGCGAGCAGCGACTCAAGCCACACCAATTAAACCTTATGACCGCGGGACGAGGCATTGCCCACGCAGAAGCGGTTGAACGTATCGGCTCATCTCCTGCGACCCCGGTCGTTGGCGCGCAGCTCTGGCTCGCATTACCACAGCTCCTTGCATCGGTCGCTCCGGCCTTCAACCATTATCCAAATCTTCCTCAGCTTGCGACCCAGGCTTGGACGGGAACTCTCATCTTGGGCACATTCCTCGACACAGTCTCTCCAGCCCGTCTAGATCAGCCAGCTCTTGCACTGGAGATCACCATCCGCAAGGATCAAGGCGAGCTTGACCTTGACCCTACCTTCGAATACGGACTACTCCCCTTTGATAGCCGTCTAGTCATAGACGATGTGGTGCTTCCACCAACGCACTGTGCCTACCTCCCAGCCGGCGCCAGCTCCCGTCGCATCGGAGGTAGTCAAGGAGCTACCGCCCTCTTGATCGGTGGACCACCCCTGACTCAACCCATCGTCATGTGGTGGAACTACGTCGGTCATAGCAGAGAGGACGTGGTGCAGGCGTATCAAGACTGGAAAATCGGCTCCGATCGATTCGGAGATCTCGGACGGCGATCAGACCGAATGACCTCACCAAAGCCACCCTGGTCATCGACAACACAAGGGACTCTGTAGAGACAACCAACCCTCTGACCCGAGCCACAGACGAAACTCGTCCATGGCTACACCTTCAGGTAGATCCCACTCAGACCCAAGTAATTGCTCCGATCTACGCTGGCGTGATCTTCTCGTCAAGGTACACGTCCTGAATACTCTGGATGAGAGCAACGCCCTCCTCCATTGGACGTTGGAAGGCCTTTCGACCCACGATGAGCCCAGTTCCACCCGCCCGTTTGTTGATCACGGCAGTGCGGACGGCATCTGCAAGATCGGTCTCACCCTTGGACTCTCCCCCCGAGCTAATCAGACCGATGCGCCCTGAATAACAGTTCACTACCTGCCAACGGGCGAGATCGATAGGGTGCGTAGTCGTCAGTTCAGAGTACACAAGGGGATCTGTCCTACCAAACGACAGGGCTTGGTAACCACCATTGGTAGTTGGCAACTTCTGCTTGATAATATCGGCCTCAATCGTCACGCCCAGATGATTAGCCTGACCAGTGAGATCGGCCGCAAGGGAGTAGTCAACCCCACCAGACTTAAAGCCGTCATTTCTCAGATAACACCAGAGAATCGTAAACATACCAAGCTCGTGCGCAAGATCAAAAGCGTGCGATATCTCTTGGATCTGTCGGGTTGACTCTGGAGAACCGAAATATATCGTAGCGCCGATACCAACTGAGCCAAGATCAAAGGCCTGTTGCACAGTTCCAAACAAGATCTGGTCTGCTTTATTGGGGTAGGTCAGGAGCTCATTGTGATTTAACTTCGTAATGAATGGGATCTTGTGCGCGTAGCGTCGCGCAACGCTCCCGAGACCACCAAGTGTGGTAGCGACACCGGAACATCCAGCCTCAATAGCAAGCTCACAGATGTTCGCTGGATCGAAATAAAGCGGATTCTTCGAGAACGACGCCGCAGCCGAATGCTCGATACCTTGGTCAACTGGGAGGATAGAGAGGTATCCCGTACCCCCAAGACGCCCAAAATTACGTAGCGTTGCAAGATTCCGCAGCACCGCTGCGCTCCGATCCGAGGCGACGAGCACTTCGTCCAGGTAGTTAGGGCCCGGCAGATGGAGAAGACTACGCGGCACTCCAACACAGACATGGTCCATGAGCGAACTCGCTTCATCTCCAAGCAGATGCTCAATATCTACAGACACCGTTCACTACCTCGCATCCTTCTCGATCTCACAGCTAGCCGCTGACCGTCTCTCTTCCCGATGTTAGCTCAACGCCGCAAGCCGCTCTGCTACGTCATAGAGAGATGGGTCGATCTTGGCGATTGCTCGATACTGTAGCTTGGCACGCTGGAAATCACCGCCTCGCTCGAAGAGCTGCGCGAGTGCATACATCTGTCGAATCGTCACGAGATCGAGCCGCTTCTCACGCTTGATCGCTTGTTCAAGCAAGGTGATGCCCTCAACGGTACGCGATTGATCCCCTAAAGCCGAGGCGTAGACAATACGTCCTTCGGCCACCAGTTCACGACTCGGTGACGCTTCCTTCAGTCGACCCCAGATCAACTCGACGTCATCAAAACGCTTGAGAGCTCGAAAGCAGTCACAGAGAACTGGGTCTTGATCGTGAGACTCCGTCTGCTCAAAGAGCCTGGTCAGTAGCTTGATTGCTCGGGTCCAATCACCACGTCGATAGTACGCCAGACCAAGCAACTCAAGGACGGCATTGACGCTAGCCTGACTCCTCGTCAGAGGCTCAAGCAGACGAATGGTCTCGTTATAACGCTCACGCTCATACGCCTCGAGAGCCTTCGCTAGCGCCCGCTCCGCAAATCGTAGTTCGTAACCTGTGAGCTCACGAGAAAGCTCCTTCGTTACTTCCTCTGACATCTGGCCAGATGATCGTCGACGCGTACGCTGCTGCGTCCGCCCTACAACGACGTTCTCCTCGTCAGATGGTTCTCGAGTCCAGATACCTCCTTGAGGAGTCAGCTCCTCGGGTACTTCAGAACTACCCTGCAGATCGCGCGCTGAGCGATTCGGATTCGGGCCTTCTCGATCCTGTCGAGCAACATCGCGTCCTGATCGCTCAAAGGAGTTCGATTGATCATCGCGTCGAGGACGTGGCCGACCACCCTCGTTCATGTTTGACGAACGATCTCCGTAGGGTCGGCGTGGGCCTTGGGAGTCACGGTCTCCGTAGGGTCGGCGTGGGCCTTGGGAGTCACGAT
>JBMFXG010000112.1:0-9034 GCA_049964535.1 Acidimicrobiales bacterium
GCATCCATGACGCCCGCTGTGATCACCTTCTCTCGTGCGTGACGGAGTTCAGCTAAGACGAAGGACTTCTCACCTTCCGATGGATCGGCGATACGGTGCAGGGTTTCGCTCATAAGCTCAACACCTTCGATGTGAAAGCCTGCTGTATCGAGATAGGTTGAGAGCTTCCGACCAACTTCACGGTCTCCACCGAGACTCTGCTGCAACTTGGTGATCGCCTCGTGCAGTTGAGCCATTGCTGACGAAGGAGGTGGATAGGTGAGGTACAGCGCATCGTCGTTGTCCTCTACACACAGGAGTCCTCCTGGTTTGAGAACACGAAACAGCTCGTTACTCGCCATCATCGGTTCCGCGAGGTAGAGGTAGACCTCTCGAACAATAACGACATCGAAGGTGTCCGACTGATTTGGAAGATGACAGATATCGGCGACCTCGAAGGTGACTTTTGAACCCTTGACGAACTCGTCCAAAGCGGTGAGCGTCGACAAGATATCGGTCGCCGTCTCGATGTAACTGGGATTGATGTCTGAGCCGGTAACAGAGACAGGTAGCTGTGTCGCTAGGTCGAAGGGGAGGATTCCAAAGCCGGTGCCGACGTCAAGAACCTCCATATTGGGGGCTATCGGTAGTCGCCACAGGAGTGAGCGCCAAGCAAAATGTAGGTTAAGCGAGTAGGCGAACATCGCTTTACCGTCTTTCGTCTCTGGGTATCCGGCGAGACTTCCCGCGATGATGGTATCTAATCGTTGCGCCTTAGCGGCGTTAAAGGTCATGTTGCTCCTTGCCTCTCCTACCTTATCGTGCCTTGCTCGACGAGGTCGATTGCTCTCAAATTTCTCGTGACAAGCTTTCCGCCGAGACGGGCGAGTCGGTGTTCGAAGAGGACTCTGGTAGCTGTGGTGCCCTATCCCACGTTGGAGACTTTAAGAAGGTTGGGGTCAGAGTACGGCGCAGGTACGAGTTGAGCGCGAGCTCCAACGTGGTGTGATCTCTCGATGGCTCAGAAGGGTTCCTGTTACCAACCGGTCTGGGCTGGTCGTCCTTCTCGGTAGCCGGCGGCGCTTTGGACGCCGAATATTGCGCGTTGATAGAAGGATTCGAGATCGGTTGCGCCTGCGTAGGTGCAGGAGCTTCTGACACCTGCGACGATATGGTCGATGAGGTCTTCGACGCCTGGGCGCTCTGGATCGAGATAGATCCGGCCGGTTGAGATCCCCTCCTCGAAGAGGCTCTTTCGGGCCCGTTCGAAGGCGTCATCGGCGCTCGTTCGTGACCTGACGGCACGGGCCGAAGCCATACCGAAAGCGTCCTTATACGACCTTCCCTCCGCATCGCGTAGGAGGTCACCCGGTGACTCATAGGTTCCGACAAACCATGAGCCGATCATCACGTTCGATGCTCCAGCGGCGAGCGCAAGCGCAACGTCACGCGGATGTTTGACCCCGCCATCGGCCCAAACATGGACCCCGATCTCGCGACCAAACTCTGCACACTCGAGAATGGATGAAAGTTGAGGTCGGCCGACTCCCGTCATCATCCTGGTGGTGCACATCGCCCCCGGTCCCACTCCGACCTTGATGATCGTGGCACCTGCCTCGGCAAGATCGGACACACCGCCTTTGGTTACGACGTTGCCCGCAGCGAGCGGAATTGCGGTGGTGAGTGAACGGATCGATGCGAGAGCGCTGAGCATTTTTTCTTGGTGGCCGTGGGCTGTGTCAAGAACCAAGAGGTCGATGCCGGCTTCGATGAGGGCCTCTGCTCGTCCATGGACATCGCCGTTGATGCCGAGGGCTGCACCGACACGGAGACGCCCGTGCGCATCCGTGTTCGGCCGGTAGAGAGTCGAGCGCAGAGCTCCAATGCGCGTGATGAGACCGACGAGACGTCCTTCATCATCGACGGCTGGGGCAAGGCGGTGACGATCGTCGGTGAGGCGAAGGAATGCCGCTTGGGGATCGATGGTTGCAGGTAGGACGAGGAGATCGGTCGACATGACCTCGTGGAGCTGTGTGAACCGATCGACATCGGAGCAGTCTGAGACGGTGACGACTCCAACAGGATGGGAGTTCTCCGTGACGACGATCGCTCCATGGGAGCGTTTGTGAATGAGGCCGATCGCATCACCGACGGTTGCAGTTGGCGAGAGTGTCAGCGGAGTGTCGTGTTGGGTGTGGCGTTCTTTGACCCACTTGACTACGTCTGCGACGACTGGGATGGGAATGTCTTGAGGAATGATCGCCAAACCACCACGGCGGGCTACGACTTCGGCCATTCTTCTACCGGCAACGGCCGTCATGTTGGACACGACGAGCGGTATGGTGGAGCCGGTACCGTCGCGTGAGGTGAGGTCCACATCAAAACGTGAGCTCACCGTGGAGTGCGACGGCACGAGAAATACGTCGTCGAAGGTCAGGTCGTACGAAGGATGAGAACCTTGAAGAAACTGCACGGATAGTGGAGTGTAGCCGCTCTAGAGGAAGCCTAGATAGCTTGGACATCGCTGGTTGGCGGGGTCGACGAGGAAGGCGACATCAGAGGTGCATCTTCCTGTCATCGAAGAAAATGCCGACGACGGTTCGTTCGGCGAGAGATAGAACTGCGCCTGAGACGAGGAAGGCGATCTTCCTCTCTGTCCGAGCGTGCGAGAGATCAACGGACGGATACTCCTGATCTTCAGTTTGATCTCGTTGGGGATGGCTAAACGGTAGGGGAGCGCACGGCACAGTATGTCTACGCATCCTCTAAGAGAACTGAAGAGCATCTCATGACGATCTCGAGCGTGACGAGCAAGGCTCGTAGACCGGCATCGTCTCGAATCAGTGCGGTGGGCTGAGCAGTGAGCTAGTGAACCGCTGCGGATCTGGTTTCGATGAGAGGTTGGCGAGACGACCAGAGGTCAGAAAGTAGTTCCAGATCTATCACTTCGGCATGGCTGGGCGCCGCGATCTCTTGGGGAGCGTGCCCGATGGGCTCAGCGGCGCAGCACGGTTCTTGGTGAGAGCGATCACCAGTGCGAGTGCATCTCGCCGCGTGCGATCGCTGGGAGTTACTATGAGGCGGGAGGAGTACTCGTTGACAAGGTACCTCGGTCCGAGTTTGGTCAGGAAGCGATCGTGGCAGCGCGGTGAACCATCGCACCTTCGCTTACTGATCTTGCATGCGATCGCTATCTCGTTCCTTGATAACACTGGTTGCGAGATCGGGTGATTGGAGGGCCTGTGCTGTTGATGCGCTTGTTGCCGTAGGCGTGTTCGAAGATTATGACGGAGGGCGATCGGGGTGTCGGCCGCTTACGTGTGGAACGTTGCGATCGCGTTGGTTGCGCTATCGGGCTCAGGTTCACGAACGATAGGAGCGACGGGCTTGAGATCTCTCTCATACGAGCGAGATCCGGGGTTGTAGGTCGTTACAACGTTGGACAGTACTCTGCGATTACGAGACCCGAAGCGCTGCCGTGGTGGGCTGAATAGGTTCGGGAAGGTCGCTTCGGCCCATCAGATATCGGTCAACACTCGCCGCTGTCGAGCGCCCCTCGGCGATTGCCCAGACGATCAGTGACTGACCTCGTCTGCAGTCGCCGGTGGCGAATACTCCCGTAATGGAGGTCATCCAGGAGTCGTCAACGAGGATCGTGTCGTGAGCGGTTCGTTCCAGGGTCTTGTCTGGGTCGAGGAGAGTGAGCTCTGGTCCGGTAAAGCCGAGTGCAAGGAGTACGAGATCGGTCTCGATGATCTTCTCTGAGCCTGCAACGCTGCGGAAGGTTGGCCTTCCCTCCTCGGTGGTCACTTGCACTCTTTCGGTCCTGATCCCAGTCACATGATTGCGATCGTCGTAGAGGAAGGCGCTCGTAGCGATGGCGAACTCACGTTCACCACCTTCTTCGTGAGCGCTCGAGGTGCGGTAGATGAGTGGCCACGTCGGCCAGGGCGTCGTGTCTGGGCGTTGTTCGGGCGGCCGTTCCATGATTTCGATCTGGGTAACGGCTCGTGCACCTTGGCGATGCACCGTGCCGAGACAGTCAGCACCGGTGTCGCCTCCCCCGATGATGACCACTCTCTTGTCTTGTGCGCTGTAAGGGTGGTGTGCAAGCTGTCCCAGTGCGACCTCGTTGGCTAAGGGCAGAAACTCCATCGCCTGATAGATTCCCTGTGCCGATCGGCCGTCGATCGCAAGGTCGCGCGGGGTGGTAGATCCAAGAGCGAGCACTACTGCGTCAAAGCTCCGTACTAGCTCTTCGAGACTGATCGAGGCGCCGATGGTCACACCGGTCCTAAAGGCAACACCTTCGCTGGTGAGTTGGGAGAGTCGACGATCGAGGACCTCCTTTTCCATCTTGAACTCCGGAATACCGAAGCGGAGCAGCCCCCCAATGGCACTAGATCTCTCGAAGACCGTGACCTCGTGACCGGCGCGTGCCAGCTGTTGGGCAGCGGCGAGACCAGCTGGTCCAGATCCGACAATAGCTACGGTCTTCCCGCTGTGGTGTTGAGCTATGACCGGTTCGACTCGCCCTTGCGCAAATGCCGTCTCGATGATGGCCTTCTCGATGAGTTCAATGGAGACTGGGTGATCGTTGATCCCTAGCGTGCAGGCTGCTTCACACGGCGCTGGGCAGAGGCGGCCCGTGAACTCGGGGAAGTTATTGGTTGCGTGAAGTCGCTCGATCGCCTCCTGCATGTCGTCTTGACCCGTGAGATCGTTCCACTCTGGTATGAGATTGCCGAGCGGACATCCATGGTGACAGAAGGGGATGCCACAGTCCATGCAGCGAGTTGCCTGTTGTTTAATCAGGTCGGAATCGAGCGGTTCATAGACCTCCTTCCAGTCCAAGATCCGGAGTCCTACCGGTCTCCGTTGCGCTCCTTGGCGACCAAATTTGAGAAATCCTCTTGGGTCAGTCATGGTGCCTCCTGTCAGCGAGAACGTTACTGCTCGTCGCTTGATGGTTCGAGGACTGTTCCAGGGCTATCTTGTAGTCCTTTGGAAAGATTTTGACGAATGCGCCAAAGCTATCGTCGAAGTTGTCAAGGATCTGTTTCGTAAGCGTCGAGTCGGTATATCGGTGGTGGTTGGTGAGGGCAAGGTGCAGGAAGGGTCGGTCCTCAGTCGTTGGTAGCTCGATATCGACCATGTCGAGGTTGACCAATCTCGAAGACCGGTGATCGGGATCGTAGAGGTAGGCGAGCCCCCCTGACATGCCTGCACCGAAGTTCCGGCCAATTGCGCCGAGGACAACCACTCGACCTCCAGTCATGTACTCGCAGCCGTGATCCCCGATACCTTCAACAACTGCGAGAGCTCCGGAGTTTCGGACTGCGAAACGCTCTCCCACGAGTCCTCGGACGTACAGCTCACCAGAGGTTGCACCGTAGAGTAGGACGTTTCCCGCAATCACATTGTCTTCGGCAGCAAAGGGAGAGTCGACCGGTGGTTGTAGAGTGATCCGACCCCCCGAGAGTCCCTTGCCGACATAGTCGTTTGCATCCCCGTAGAGATGGAGCGTGATGCCGCGTGGCAAGAATGCGCCGAGGCTCTGCCCGGCGGAGCCCTCGAGCGTCAAGGTAATTGTATCGTCAGAGAGCCCCTCTCCGCCGTGTCGACGGGTGAGTTCGGAGCCGAGCATCGTGCCGATGCTTCTATCGGTGTTACGAATCTTGAAGCGTGCTTGAACTGGGGTCTTTGTGCGGAGTGCATCCTCGCAGCGTGCAATAATCTCATTGTCGAGCGCTAGTTCGAGCCCATGGTCCTGTTTGGTTGTGCATCTCCGATCTTGACCCGGCCACGGTGTGACTGGAGTGAGCAGAGTTGAGAGGTCGATTCCCGCCGCCTTCCAGTGATCGATAGCCTCGAGTGTTTCGAGCAGATCGACCCTGCCGATCGCCTCTTCAAGGGAGTGGAGCCCGAGTTGAGCGAGGTACTCTCGGACCTCTTCTGCGATGAATTCGAAGAAGGTCTCAATGAACTCTGGCCTTCCGCTGAAGCGCTTACGAAGTTCTGGATTTTGCGTGGCGATTCCAACTGGACAGGTGTCGAGGTGACAGACGCGCATCATGATGCATCCGCTGACAACGAGGGGTGCGCTGGCGAAACCGAACTCTTCGGCGCCGAGCAGGGCCGCTATAATGACGTCTCGACCGGTCTTGAGCTGACCGTCTACTTGGACGGTGATGCGGTCTCGCAGACCATTGAGTAGGAGTGTTTGTTGCGTCTCAGCAAGTCCTAACTCCCACGGCGAACCGGCGTGCTTGAGCGAGGTAAGCGGACTAGCTCCGGTGCCTCCGTCACCACCGGAGATCAGAACGACGTCGGCGTGTGCTTTCGCTACGCCAGCGGCTACGGTGCCGACTCCGACCTGGGAGACGAGTTTGACGTGGACTCTCGCCCGGGGATTTGCAGACTTGAGGTCGTAGATGAGCTGTGCGAGATCTTCAATGGAGTAGATGTCGTGATGAGGAGGTGGGGAGATGAGACCGACTCCCGGGGTGGAGTAACGGATCTTCGCTATCCACGGATATACCTTCTCACCGGGAAGCTGACCCCCTTCTCCGGGTTTGGCGCCTTGAGCCATCTTGATCTGAATGTCGTCGGCGTTGACGAGGTACTCCGAGGTCACGCCGAAGCGACCTGAGGCAACCTGTTTGATAGCGGATCGGCGCGAGTCTCCGTTCGCATCGGGGGTGTAACGCTCTGGATCTTCACCGCCCTCGCCGGTGTTGGACTTTCCGCCGATTCGGTTCATGGCAATCGCGAGCGTCTCGTGCGCTTCCGGTGAGATCGATCCGTAGGACATTGCACCGGTGGAGAAGCGTTTGATAATCTCAGAGCCCGGCTCTACGTCGTCAAGCGTGATCGCCGTGGCCGACGAGGTTTTGAGAGTGAAGAGCCCACGTAACGTTGCGAGGCGTTCGCTCTGCTCATCTACGAGTCGCGTGTAGGAGCGGAAAAGATCGAAACGCTTCGTGCGAGTCGCGTGTTGGAGTCGGAAAACTGTCTCGGGGTTAAAGAGGTGGTATTCACCTTCTCTTCGCCACTGGTATTCGCCGCCGACCTCAAGCGTTCGATGTGCCCGTTCCTCGGGTCGATCGGGGTAGGCAGCTCTGTGACGGGCCGCTATCTCCTCAGCGATCACGTCGAGGTTTGCACCACCGATGCGAGACGAAGTACCGGGAAAGTACGCAGAGATCACATCGGGGTCGAGTCCAATTGCCTCGAAGACCTGCGCTCCTGTATACGAGGCAGTGGTCGAGATGCCCATTTTGGACATGACCTTGATGACGCCCTTGCATGCCGCCTTGATGTAGTTGCGAATAGCTCGCTGTGGGGTTACTCCGCTGAGCTGTCCCTCGCGAATGAGGTCAACAATGGAGTCGAAGGCGAGGTACGGATTGATTGCGCCAGCACCGTAGCCAAGCAGTAGGGCCATGTGATGAATCTCTCGGGCATCTCCGGTCTCTACGACGAGACCAACTTTGGTTCTCGCTCGCTCGGCGATGAGGTGATGGTGGACTGACGCTACCGATAGGAGTGAAGGTATTGCTGCCATCGTTGCGCTTGCGTGCCGATCCGACAGGATAATAATGTTTGCTCCATGTGCTATGGCATCAGAGACCTGGACATGAATCTTCTTAAGGGCGCTAGCGAGCCCAGGGCCACCATCGAGCACTGGGTAGTGGCAGTCAACGACGTGGGACGCAAAACCTGGAGTCTCACCATCTTCGTTGATATACATCAGCTTCGCTAGGTCGTCATTGTCGATCAGCGGGTAGGGGAGGTGGATCTGGTGCAGCGATTCTGGAGAAGTATCGAGGAGGTTCGCCTCTGGTCCCAGCGTAGATCCCGATGCGGTCACGAGTTCTTCGCGAATTGCATCGAGAGGCGGATTCGTCACTTGTGCGAAGAGTTGAACAAAATAGTCGAAGAGTAATCGTGGACGCCGGGAGAGAACGGCGGTGGGAGTGTCCGATCCCATGGATCCGAGCGGTTCAGCGGCGGAGCGGGCCATCGGCGCCAGGATCATCCGAAGCTCCTCCGATGTGAACCCGAACGCTCGCTGTTGCATCAAAATGGAGGAGTGCTGCGGGACGAGCATGGGGCGTGGTGGGAGATCCTCGAAGCGAACGAGCTCCCGATCGATCCACTCTTGATAGGGGTGTTCGGCGGCAAGAGCATCTTTGATCTCGTCATCGGTAACGATTTTGCCGAGTTCGGTGTTGACGAGAAACATTTTTCCTGGTTGGAGGCGTCCCTTGGCAACGATTGTCGATGGATCAACATCGATCACACCCACCTCAGATGCCATGATAACTGTACGATCTTTCGTTACCCAGTAGCGCGATGGGCGTAGTCCATTGCGGTCGAGGACCGCCCCGATGCTGGTGCCGTCGGTAAAGGCTATGGATGCGGGTCCATCCCAAGGCTCCATCATGGAAGCGTGGAACTGATAGAAGGCCTTTCGGGCAGGATCCATAGAGGCGTGGTTCTCCCACGCCTCTGGAATCATCATGAGGACAGCGTGAGGGAGCGATCGCCCTGACATTGTGAGAAGCTCGAGTACCTCATCGAAAGATGCAGAGTCAGATCCACCCTCGGTGACAACAGGAAAGATTCGATCGAGATCGCCCGGGATGAGGCCGCAATTGAGCAGGGATTGTCTTGTGGCCATCCAGTTCCGATTTCCTCGAACCGTATTAATCTCTCCGTTATGGGCGATGAGTCGGAACGGTTGTGCGAGAGACCACGATGGGAAAGTATTGGTCGAGAATCTCGAGTGCACAAGGGCGATTGCACTCTTGAGTCGTTGGTCGCTGAGATCACTAAAGTAGGTCTGTAACTGCGGCGTGGTCAACATGCCCTTATAGATGAATGTTCGGGTCGAAAGTGACGGGAAGTAGATACCGCTACCGAGGTGTTCGACTCGCTTACGAAAGACAAAGAGTCGACGCTCTAGGGCAAGGCCTTCCTCGCCGCAGGTCGAAGCGAAGAAGTACTGTCGCATGAGGGGCTGGTGCGACCGGGCGGTGGGTCCAAGTCC
>JBMFXG010000113.1:0-8933 GCA_049964535.1 Acidimicrobiales bacterium
GGGACCGACTCTAAGTGCCTTCGTAAGCTCGGGAACGTGGGCTATCGAACCACCGCCAGCCCCGACCGTCCGGACGTCGACGGATGATGCTCGAATCGTGAGATCACCGACGGTCGTCTCCCGTCCGATTGAGGCGCGGCCGTCTTGCACTAGTGCTACGTCCGTAGAGGTCCCACCCATGTCAAGGGTCAAGAGATTGCGGTAACCGCTCTGTGCGGCGATCCAGACTGCACCTGATACACCTCCGGCTGGGCCACTCATGAGCATGGAGACCGGGGCCTGCGTGGCGGTCTCGATCCCCATGAGGCCACCATCGGATCGAAGGACGTGGAGCCGTAGCTGTCCAGCAAGGCTCGCCGTCTCTTGCTCGAGATGCTTGAGGTAGCGCTCGGCGATGGGTCGAACGTAGCTGTTGGCTACCGTGGTGAGCGTCCGCTCATACTCGCGGATCTCCGGCAGGATCTTTGAGGACAGTGAGATCGGTATGTCTGGGAAGATTTCGTGCGCAATGGCTCCGGCTCGTTGTTCATGGCTCGGGTTGGTGAACGAGTTCATGAATGAGATCGTGAGCGCCTCGATCCCGTGCTCTCGGAGTCGCAGGAGGTCGTCTTTGAGCCGATCTTCGTCTAGGGGAAGAACAACTGCTCCTTGGGCATCGATTCTCTCTGTCGCCTCGATGGTATCTTCGAGAGCTGCAAGCGGTTCCGGCTTCGGCCAGATGATCCAACCCGCAAGCCCACCAGGCACGAAGGACCGTGCAACTTGCAGGATTTGGCGATACCCGCTCGTCACGATGAGACCGACCCTTGCCCCTTTGCTCTCGAGGACTGCATTGGTGGCGACGGTCGTACCGTGCATGACGTGTGCGAGCTCCGATGGGTCAAGTCCAGCCTTGGCACAGATTCGCCGAATGCCCTCTATGACGGCTATCGACGGATCTTGTGGAGTTGAGGGAACTTTGTCTCGAGTGGTCTGTCCTGTCTCTTCGTTCATGAGGAGGAGATCGGTGAAGGTTCCCCCGACATCGACTCCCAACCGGTGTGTCATGTATGTCCTCCAGTGCGTTCTTGGTATGTGGTGTGATTGAATACGGCCAGTGAGAGCGCAATATCGAATCGTTGCTCCCTCGGTGTCTGACGGTAGTTGACTTCACCTTGCTTTCTCAGAGTGCTCTCGGGTGATCAGAGATTCAACTGCGAAGCAGAGTGCGAGCTGACGGCGCGATGATCTGTATCGTGTTCGATCTTTAGGGGTCCATATCTCTCCTTTTCGCTTTAGAGCGCAGCTCTCTAGTTGGGCCTTACTGTGATGGTGGCCGGCCCATAGCTGCCTGCTGCTGTTGCGCGCTATATCCCAAGAGGTTGCGAAAGACCTCGTCGTTATGTTCACCCAGCTCTGGGCCGACGGAACGGACGACTCCTGGTGTGAGGGAGAGACGTGGGGCAACGTTGTGCATCGGTACTTCTCCAAGGGTGGGATGCGGGAGGGTTACGATGTCGTTCCGAGCTGCAAAGTGCTGGTCAACGAACATCTCTTTAGCCGTATAGATACGCCCTTGGGGGACTCCACCGCGGTCGAGGAGCTCGGCTAGCTCAACTGCGGGAATCGACGCAGTCCAGCTAGCGATGAGCTGATCAAGCTCTGCTTGGTGAGCTCCTCGGGCACTATGGGTACGATACCGCTCATCGCTCGCTAGCTCTTGTTGTCCCATCACCTCTGCAAGCCGTGCGAAGACCGAATCTTGGTTCGCTGCGATCAAGATGAGCTCTCCGTCGGCGGTCGGATAGATGTTCGATGGGGCAACATTGGGAAGAATCGATCCGGTGCGCTCGCGCACGTATCCGGCCAGAGCGTACTCGGGGATGAGGGACTCCATCATCGAGAGCACCGCTTCGTAGATCGCAGAGTCGACGACTTGGCCGCGTCCTGTCTCTCTAGCGAGGTGGAGTGCCGAGAGTCCGCCGATCGTCGCAAATACAGCGGCAAGAGCATCTCCGATCGAGATTCCAGCTCGAGCCGGAGGTGTTGAAGGATCGCCCATCACGTAGCGTAGGCCGCCCATCGCTTCACCGATCGCTCCGTATCCAGCTCGACTGGAGTACGGTCCGCTCTGTCCGAATCCTGTGACTCGGACCATCACCAGTGCAGGATTCACCTCGGAGAGCTCGTCGTAGGAGAGTCCCCAACGCTCCATGGTCCCTGGACGGAAGTTCTCAACCAAGATATCGGAGTGGGCGACGAGGTCACGGAGGGCCTGTTGACCATGGGGGGATCGGAGATCGATGGTGACCGAGTGCTTATTGCGCGCGATAACGGGCCACCATAGCGAGAGACCGTGGGGCTTTTCTCGACCCCACTCTCGCATTGGATCACCACGACCAGGGTCTTCAACCTTGATGACTTCAGCTCCCATGTCGCCGAGAAGTTGACCGCAGAACGGTCCGGCCAGGAGCTGTCCAAGCTCCAGAACTCGTACATCGGTGAGCGGACCTCGATGGAACTTTGACAAGATCCCATGCAGGTCACCACTGAGGCTAGATTGCGGTGTCGTCACTGCGATTCTCCTCTTCTCGATATCTGATTCCCTTCGGTGGGAAAGCTAGGTGTTGTGTTGTGTTGAGATACTTGAACTTCTTGGAAGACGTTGAGTGATAGTTCAAGTGGGCGTGGTTTTGTGACCCAGCGGGCGGCTTGAATGTGACAGCGCATCACCGCTTCGGCCCAGTCTCCGTCGCGATGTTCGAGAGCGGTTATGAGCTCTTGATGGTGGTTCATGGACCGAGAGAGCTCGACAGCGCTATAGATACTGAAGGTATTTTTCACCATCGACGCCATGATGATCGAAGAGAGCGTGGAGCTTAAGAGAGAGTCGCCCGAGCTTTGGTGAATGACTCGGTGGAAGCGATTGTTGAGCTCTGCCACGGTGGCGAACCGATCGGGACTTCCAGATTGCAACGATTGCTTCATCTCGGTAGCGAAGAGTGACAGCTGCGATAGGGCATCGCTTTTGATCAATGCAGCCGCTCGACGCGCTGCCTCTCCTTCGAGAAGGAGTCGGAGAGCGTACGTTTCACGAATCTCATCATGGCTCCAGGAACAGACCCGTGCCCCTCGATGGGGTGTGATCTCGACGAGTCCTTCAGCATCAAGGAGTCGAAGTGCCTCGCGAATGGGCGTCCGGGATGATCCGAGTGCGGTGGCAAGCTCCGTTTCACGGAGATGCGCACCTGCTTGAAATCGACCACTCAAGATACCCTCACGTACAAAGTTGTATGCAAGAGTTGTCGATGTCTCGTCCACAACGCCCTTTCTAGCAGATTTCCTAGATGATTGTGTGCAATGGGGCGAGTTTCTTCCTTTGTGCACAAAGTGGGGCAAGTTCATGTTGGGACACGCTTTGTGAGCTACGATCACTACATCGCTATTCGCGTGGGGATCTATCGCAACCAGCTACCGAGAGAGGGGTCTCAGTCGATGAGCTATCAGATGTCCGTGGAAATCGTAGACGTTGGCCCTCGTGATGGCTTGCAAAATGAAGACTCTATCTTGAGCGTACAGGAGAGGATCGTTCTCATTGAATCTCTGGTCTCTGTGGGTGTGGGCAGGGTGGAGGCGGTGAGTTTCGTCAATCCGAAACGTGTTCCACAGATGGCAGACGCAGAGGGCGTGCTTGCTGGCCTCTCTCGTGATGTGCGAGATCGTGCGATCGGTCTCGTTCTCAACGATCGTGGTCTGCAGCGTGCACTAGCGGCCTCGGTGCCGGAGATTAACTTCGTTATCGTGTCGACCGACTCCTTCGCACGAGCCAATCAAGGCATGACGACCGATGAACTCATTCAGCAGTGGTGTACGATTGCTCCGATAGCTCGGGCGAACGGTCTCCGTACCTCACTCACTGTTGCGGCTGCCTTCGGTTGTCCCTTCGATGGACCGGTCGCTCAAAGTCACGTTCTCGAGGTCATCGAGAAGGCGTTTACGGTCCCACCGGACGAACTTGCAGTAGCGGATACGATCGGTGCCGCGACTCCGGGAGAGGTCCGATCGTTGGTCCGCAGCGTCCGATCGCTCGTGCCGCAGGTCGTACTCCGCTGCCACTTCCACAATACGAGGAACGCAGGTCTGGCTAACGCCTGGGTCGCCGTCGAAGAGGGTGTGCGTGTACTCGATGCGTCAGTAGGGGGTATCGGTGGTTGCCCATTCGCACCACGAGCGACCGGAAATATTGCGACCGAGGATGTAGTGTGGATGCTCGAGCGATCTGGGGTCTCAACCGGTGTCGACTTGGAACGGCTCTTGGAGCTCCCGCCGTACCTCGAAGAGAAGCTCAAAAAGCCGGTACCATCGATGCTGTCGAGAGCAGGGGTCTTCCCCTAGAGCTATCGGGCCGACTTTACACTAATGGAACGATCTGCCGCCCTACGGTGTGATCGCTCCAACGACCAGATGTGGAGTAGCCGCCCTCAGGGTCGAGAGATCGCTACTCCTTACTGCCATGAGTAGAGATGCTCTGGGCGTCCGGTCGATCCGTACCGCATCGTGAGGTTGACGCGACCTAACTTCGACAGGTATGCAAGGTATCGCTGTACCGTAGAGCGTGATAGTCCGGTTCGGCGTGCGATCTCATCTGCGGTCAGCGTCTCGTTGACGGCTTTGAGGGTCGAGACGATCAGCTCCATGGTGTGCGGTGAGTGACCCTTAGGGAGCGTCTCGTCGGGTGAACTACGCAGGACCGACCAGAGACGATCGATCTGGGCTTGGTCGACCTCATCGTAGCTGTCGAACTCTTGACGCATGAGTCGGTAGGCGACGAGTCGTTCGGTCAGGCCTCTAGCGTCGAAAGGTTTGGTGAGATAGTGGACTGCTCCAAACTTCATGGCCTCTCGAACGTAGGCAGCGTCTCGAGCTGCGGAGATGACAATGACATCAGGTCTAGGAGGCGGTACGTGTCGCATTGTCCGCAAGAGAGAGGCCGTCCATGTCTGGGAGGTAGAGATCTAAAAGCACGAGATCTGGTTTGGTCTCTTCAAGAGACCGTAGCGCTTGGGCGCCGTTGTAGGCATATCCGCAGACGGTAAATCCCGTGACGCGCTCCACGAAGGCTCCATGAAGTTGGGCTACGCGAAAGTCATCGTCGACGATCAGAGTTGCAATAGGGCCGATATCGAAGCTCGTAGCATCTGTCATGACCGGCTCAGCGTAGCTCCGTATTTTCAAAGATCAGCGGGGCCGAGGTCTCGAAACCCTGCTGCTGCAGTTCGAGAGCCACTCGATGAGGGTTAGAAACCTCATGGTTCGCACGAACTGCGTTCGGGAGATCAACTTGAAAGGTGGCCCCTGGTCGATTTACGACCGAGACTGATCCCCCATACTTTGCGGCAACTTGGGCAACGAGAGCGAGACCAAGGCCGCGTCGTGCGCCTCGGAGAGAAGACTTCGTCGATACTCCGTCGGTGAAGATGGAGTGTACGAGCTCGGTTGGCACACCGCCGCCGCTATCGGAGACGGTGATCGTTAGATTTCGGCCGTCTTGATGGATCCAAACCTCGACCCAGCCCTGCGATGGGGTAGCGGAGGTCACGCTCGACAGAAGGAGTAGGGCCGAGTTTTGAACCTCTTCGATGGCATTGTCGATCAGATTGCCAACAACGGTCAGAATGTCGAGAGGGCTTGCAAGTCTGCCAGAGAGTGAGCTTTCACTTTTGAGGGAGAGTTCGATGCCCTTCTCCGAGGCGACCGCCTCTTTGGCCAACAAGAGTGCTCGAAGGAGGTGATCGTCGAGTCGCTCGAGACGAGCAGTCGAAAAGTCCCGCCGCATGGAGAGATTCAGTGCGACCTTGATCGCCTCCTCACTCTGGCCGAGTTGGATGAGTCCAACCATGGTATGAAGCTTGTTAGAGAACTCGTGTGCCTGTGCGCGTAGTGCCTCGGTCATACCGACCATGCCATCGAGTTCTCGAATGAGTGCTTCCCACTCTGTCCGGTCTTGGAGCGTGATGACGGTCCCCTGAGGAGCTCCGTCGCGTTCCACGGCCATGCGACTTACGGAGATTACGGTCTGACCGACTACGACTGGAAGATCTCGTCCGGCAACTTCGCCTAGGAGCACTTGACGGAGTCGCTTGCCGCGAATGAGGTGTTCGAGGGGCCTTCCGACGCTCGTTGATGGGAGTCTCAGAATGCGCTGTGCCTCGCTGTTGAAAAAACGCACAATGCCATCGCTGTCACATCCGATCACCCCTTCAGAGATCCCCTTGAGGAGTGCCTCTTGTTCTTGGAGAAGACTAGAGAGCTCCAGCGATGAGAGACCAAAGGTCTCGCGTCGTGCTAGGACCCGCAGGCGGAAGAGGCCGAGTGCGACGACGATTCCGAGGACGAGTGGAACCCAGAGTTCGGTACGGACGACGGTGAGTAGTGAACCCAAGATATTCGGGGCCGAAAGAGCTACCGTGATCACAGCGTCGGTCCTATCGTGGCCTCGGCGAAGCGTCCCACTCGCTAGGAGAGGCTGTGTCAGGTAGTTGTGTGTCGGTGCGCAAAATCGAAGTGCTGGAGCACTCTGTGTGCCGAACTGTGGTGTGGTGCTTGGATTCACAGGGATCGATGGTTGATTCGTGATCGTGAGTGAACTCTGCGGTCCCGCTCCGCTCGGGGAGGTCGGAACTGCGTCGTAAGAAGGAAGTACGACGAGTTCTACTTTGAGGGCGGAGCAGGTGCGAAGGAGCGTAGCGTGAGCGGATCTGCTGACGTGAACCGCTGTGCCGTCAGTTACGACGCCAAAGGAGACAGTGGGACTAGTGCTCAGAAGATCGAGAGTGCGTTGTAGCTGCAGCTGGTCGCTTCGGATCGCTTGCGAATTGACGCTCATGGCCGTTGCGAAGAGAACGGTGATAGCAACCGTTCCAATGAGGCCGATGGTCACTTTGAGCATGCTCGGGTTGGGCTTTGAAGAACCTTTCAACCATTCACTCACTTCCAACCCCCCGCGAGCTACTCGTAGAGAATAGCGTACTGTGTTGCATCGCGTGGTCTCTTGAATCGTTCGAACGCACAGGGATAGGAGGCGTGATTTGGATCAAACCTTGGTGGTGTCAGAGCATTGTCCTGCGACCTCTCTTGACGCCATTGGATTCGTTATCGCTCGAGCCCCAAGCGTAGTGGCGTTCGACTTTCCAGTGCGGTGCTCTCCCTGAGCTTACGATGCGGCCCCGTTATCGATCCTGCTGCGTGTTCCTACGACAGAGCCGGCTACGCCACTGTACTGGTCGTTCGAGGTCACGACCTGCGACTCTGAGCCGGGGTCCAGCTCGTGTTCGAGGGGGTAGGGATCTTCTGCCAGCGCAGAGCGTGCGGCGAGTCGACCTCGGGAAGTGCGTCAGGAACAACGGGGTCTCATTGGCTCGCCTCAGTAACCCTTGAGAGCGAGAGAGCTCTCTCGAACAAAGGCACCAACGTGACCTCAGACTCTCGATGCTCAATGTTGGCGGGCTTTCGGAAGCTCGCCAACATTGAGCCTGCGGGGTCATTGGTTCTCGAGATTGTGCAAGTAGAGATACCTTCGTTGAACGATCGCTCAAGACGCCCCGGGGATCGAATGGTCACGACTTGGATGAGCCTGTTGTACGGAGTCGGTCTTGGCGGAAGGTTTGACGGATCTGCGCTCTCTGGGGATCTGAGCGTTGACGTCCCAAGCGTAGGCGAGTTGTCTGTGCTCGCAGTGCGACGCTGGCCGATTGCGTGGACCATAGTTGTACGCTGGCCAGAGCGTTGGGTCGGTGTGCTCCCTTGCACCGATATCGCCGATGTGTCCGTCGGCACTGTGGTGATATTTTCTGCGATGAAGGTATCTAGGGCCGAGCCGTCCGTTCCTTTCCCGCGGACACGCTATGTGGGAGCGACTTCATCGGTCATCGTGATGTTGGTTGTGCAGTGGGTTGCTGTCCTCTTTGGCCCAAGGAGGTACGAGATCACGAAGGGTGAGAGTCGAAGGCGTCTCTCGTGTCTGCTGATGCGTTGCGATGACGGGCTTGCTGAAGGACTCGCGATCGTCACTGCGTTGTGCAGCCGAAAGTGTACGACGAGGGCGAGGGTTTTTCTTCATGGAACTCGAGGGTGAGGGTAATCCTGGAGCCTCTCGGAACTGTGGCACCGGTGGTGACGTTCTGGTCTGCCACGATGCCAGTACCGCGAAACGCTCGTGTTGCTCCAACTAAATCTACCGCTAGACCCGCCCGATAAGATTCGTCCCTTCCTCTAAGAGTCGTCATGCCAACGACGTTCGGCACGGATATAACTTTTGATGGATCGCTACCTCTCTGCAGTGCGTCCGCCGCTGAGTCCACAAGGCTCATAAGGAGTTTCTCAGACCCCAATCACTGCAGTTGTCGGAGGATCAACCCACTGAAACCTCCAGGTTCGAGCGATAGAGGCTGACCGCAAGATCCTCCCACGCGGCCACACACCCGCCCCGATGCCACCGAAGTGGAGCATCGCTTAAAAGGCTCAGAGATTTCGCCCGTCTTCTCTACCCTTCCTGTCTCGATAGGCGGAGCTTCATGAGCGAATCAGGTCGAGAGGTTTCACCAGAAGTTACTGGTTGATCGAGCTGTCGGTTCAATCGCACCGTAGTTTCTACTCGGGCTCAAACGATGCAGAGATGCACGAGCCATTGTGCGCGCAGAAGGCGCGAATTGGCGCTCGACCGGCCAGGTTAGATTTCCGGTCACCATGCGTCGGCGATACGTGCTACCAAGGTGAAGCTCTGTGTTGGAGTGGAAGGTCTACGCCCCCTGGGTGTGAGACGGAGGGCTGAACCGTACGATCAAGATCTCAGAGAGGATCGCCTTGAACCACTACGTTGACTCCCACACACTCCTTAGGAGTCACTAGGTGGAGCGACCGTCATCTCCTTTCGAGGAGGAAGGGGAGATCTGTAG
>JBMFXG010000114.1:0-8847 GCA_049964535.1 Acidimicrobiales bacterium
GGTGTCGGTTCGGTGAAGCTCGTCGACGAGCTTGAGAGCGATGGTATTGAGGGTTCGAGTGACGGTGTGAAGCATCTCGCTCTCGATGGTGCTGAGCACTCGCTCAAGTGGTGCGAGCCGTGAGGTAGCGATGGCCTGAGCGGACGCTGCAGTGACTGCGGAGAGCGAGACGATGGTCCTGCGGTGATCCGACGGATCTTCGTGTCGAACGACGTAGCCGTGTTCTGCGAGGACATTGACCGCCTGGGAGGCCGAGGCGAGAGTAAGTGAGAGCTGGCGAGCGAGATCGGACACACTCTGCGCTCCTCCCATGGCAAGTTGAATTATGAGGTGAACGTGCCGTGGCGCAAGTCCGATCTGGTCCTTGAGCTCTGAGACATCGTTGAAGTGGGGCCGGAGCACCTCGAGAACGGCTCGGAGGGCAGTCACGAGCTCTGTCGACGCTGGGTAAGACTTTGCAACTCCGTGGAGACGAATCTCGGAGTCGGAACCGAGGTTGAACTCATCTGCAACGTGGGCGTTTGGCATATCATGGAAAATACTATTGCTAGAACTACTATTTTTCATAAGAACTGCTTCTGTAACCTAAGGAAGCGGTCACTCATTCCAAGAGATCTTTCTTTCTCAGCAAAATGAAGGTCTTGAGGATCTCTAGGTGGTGCTGTGGGGAGTCTGTACGACCTGTCTTTTGCAGCTACGATTCTGCTCTACGACGCAACTGGGGATCGAATCCGTCGAGTTCGTGGGCCTCACTGCGTGCTCTGGTACGCTGGATCCAACGATACGAGCCGGGAGCACCCAATTGGAGCATCGGTTGTCTTGAAAGTTGAGTGAGCTAACGAATCTGAGATCATGAGCCGCTGACAAACCTCCGGTGGGCAGGGTTCCAACTTTGGGGTTCGTAGTCGGTCGGGACTGTCGTTTGACATGCTAGCCAATCGAGATTATCTGGATGAGTGTGCGCAGGAACGCAGCGCACCTAAACGGCAAAAGAGGTACTGGTGGCCGAGTCTTTCCGAGGCGGTGTATGTGCTCGTCGTTAATCTCATCGCCGTAGGTGTGAGCGTGCTCGTCCTAGCCTATGCGTCGGACTACTTCGTCTCCTTTGCTAGTCAGGCATCAGAGCGACTGGGTCTTCCCCAGGTCTTCACTGGGGTGATCGTCGTGGGCTTTGGCACGGGTCTGCCAGAGCTCTTTACAGCTATCTTTGCATCACTCTCGCATCATCCGACTCTCGGTGTGGCTTCTGCGATGGGTTCGACCGCTATTAACGTTACGCTCGTTGTCGGTCTTGCGGCGCTGGTCTCTGCTCCGGCGGTCAGTGTGAGGACCCTGCGACGTGAAGGTATCGTCGGTCTCGTCGGCGCAGGCTTTGTGGCGGCAGTCGGGATCCTCTCTCCGTCTTGGTGGTTCGGCGCCGTTGGTATTGCTCTCTTCGGAGCTGGAGTAGCGTTTACGCTGATCGGCTCGGGATTGGATGGAGGTGGTCGTGAGGTCGAGTCAGAGCGTTCGGAGGCCGGTTCGCTTCGGCCGCTCTGGCAACTCATCGGCGTTGCTGGCGTTGCCCTCGCCTGCACGCTCGGTTCGGCCGAGCTCTTTTTGATCTTTGCACTGAAGATAGCGACCTCGATCCGTCTCTCTACAGGTTTCACCGGTGGCGTTCTCCTCTCCTTCGGTGCATCGCTGCCAGAGATTGCGACCTCGGTTCAAGCCGCACGGAGGGGATTCGGTTCAGTGGTGCTCGGAAACGTCATCGGTTCTTCGGTCTTCAATACCTTGATGGTTGCGCCGCTCGCCCTGCTACTTGCCCCCTCGTTTCGCGTCGTTGGGCTCGCCGCAACGGGAGCGGCGACCTTGGTGCTTGTTGCGGTGCTGTGGCTCTTCATGCGAAGTGGTAAGAGGTTAAGTCGCTTAGAAGGAGGCCTGCTCCTCTTTCTATACCTGGGATTTTTGGCTATCGTTAGGTAATAGCAAGATGTTCGGGGTTCGGTACTCGAACCTTTCGCTGAGGTCTCGATGCTTTGGCGTTGCAACTCTTGAGAGTTCTCGTCGGTGAGCATGCTCTTGACAACTCAACGGTCATGAGGCGTCTTCGATGTGAGTTGACGCTGAGACCGAGGAGATGGTGCAGGCTTGAACCGCAACTCTGCAGAGTTCGATCGTGTCGAGTAGATGCCGCTTTGGGGCTTGGCCATCCTTGGACGGGTTGAAGATCGTCGGCATTGGACAGGAGGGCTCATTGTAGGCGCAACGAGATCTCAAGCGATGTTCCCCCACTTGTCTTTACCGATCTCGGTCATCGATGCAAAAATCACGTCAGCGATCTCTGTGGGAGCTGAAGACCGAGAGCTTGGGTTGGTGTGGAACAGTGATGGATCGACACGCGCTCGATCGTTCCGGGGCGAGATTGTGTGGCTGACCCGTGAATCGGTCGATGAGCCTGGTGCAAGATAGCGATGGCGACGACGTGGCGGTCGGTGGTTTATGGTGACTAAGCGCCCACGCTAGAAGGACAGCACCGGGAGGGGTGAGTGACGAGAGCGTCACGTGAGATCGTTGTCGATGCTGAGCATCCTCTCTTTTCGTATCGGCGGGAGGCAACGAACCGGGCGTACCGGTGTCCTACCGTGTTGTGGCAGTGGTTCAAAGGAGCCGTTGAGGTCTATCTCGGAGAACGACTCTACCAGGTCGAACCGAGGGGACTAAAGTAGGCCGGAATCACGGCTCGAGGCCAGCAGGTTCGGACAGATACCTTGCGCGCTGACTACTTCAACGCTGAAGGAGCTGCGCTGTTGACTTCTTCCCACGGCGGACGCTGCGTAAAGGTGTCGAGGTGCGTGAAGGTGGAGGGGTCGTGGCGCTTGAGTCGTGTTACTACTTTGTCAGGGTATCCAAGAGCCAGGAGCGCCGCTACGGCTACTCCATTTGGAATTGCGAGCAGTTCGCGTACTGCGGACTCTTGTCGGCAGATCACGGTAGTCATGACTCCACCGAGGCCACGTGAACGGGCGGCAAGCATGATGTTGTGACAGAACGGATAGATCGATCCTCCCCCAACGATGCTCTGCCGTTCGAGGCCGTTATCAAGTACCGCTAATTGGTCGAGTCGAACGCAGACGACCAAGAGAGCAGGAACCGTAGCGAGATTGTCTGCGAAGGACGAAGGCGCTGGACGACGGCGGGCCTCCTCAAGGTCGATCGCTGGACCACTCCAGCGCCCGTGATCAGTGGGGGCGAAGGGAACGAGTCCGAGCTCGACATGGGCCATATACTCGCGCCAAGCAAGCTGATAGAGGTGTTCAAGAGAGCCTCGTCGTTCCGGGTCTTTGACGATGACGACCTCCCACGGCTGCCTGTTTCCGCCAGACGGCGCAAAACGGGCAAGGTCTAAGATTCCTCTGAGCTCCTCGTCGTTCACCGGTTGGTCGGTAAAACTTCTGTAGGACGCGTTCGATTGCAGAGTTTCAGAGAGTTCCATGAGCCTAATCTAGCGATTCGAGATCACGTCGAATCTTCAACTCTGGTGAGTTGAACTCCCTGGCGTCGTCGGAGACATAGGCGATCGGGCGAATCCAGCTAGTTCACCGACGTTATGGTGTCGCTCAAGTGGGTGTCGTAGAGGACGATCGGAGATGATCTCGTATCTATTCCGTCTCCCTATGCGCGTTCTTCTGACGTAGCCATCCGCAACGAGGTCGGAGATGATCGCTTGCGCTGCTCGTTCGGTGATACCAACTCGTTCAGCGATATCTCGACCTCGGATCTCGGGGTCGTTAGCGAGACAGACGAGGACGTGACCGTGATTGGACAGGAAGGTCCATCCCGGGCGTTCATTCTTAGGTGTCGTGGGCGATTCCTGCACAGTATCGATCGTAGGTCGAAGTTGCTCGCGAAGTGCAAAATGGTAGAAAAATGATACGGGATTCGTGGTTTACGGTATATAATTCGTGATGTAGAATTCGTATATTGCGTAGATGCGTGTACGAGGTGATGCTCCGTCGGTCAGTTCTACGCCTGATCGATCGTGGGCGATGTCTATGGCTCTTAGAGCGTGCCGCACGAGTGGCGGTGCCGGTAGCGAGCGATGAAGGAGTTGGCGTGACAGGAGGAGAAGGGACGAGATGGTGATCGAGTTCGGCAAGATCGCACTCTTCGCTGCAGTAGGAGGAGCTCTCGTTGGCAGCGTGAGCACGCTAGCGCTCCGGAAGGGATCGATGACGACCAGGTTGCGGCGTTGTCAGGGCCTTGCTTGGCTCAGTGCAGTCGCCGCAGCGGTCTGCGTAGTTGTGGTGGTGCTTCACGGAAGCTATGGCGTGGCTCTTTCGGTTCCGGGGTCCAAGCACTCGTTCCAACTCCTCTCCGCCGACCCGACGACGGTCGTGCTACTGCTCTTGATCTGCGGCGTAGGTGCGGTGGTCGAGAGCTTCTCGCTCCGCTACCTCCAAGGTGATGAACGGGCACCGGTCTTTTTTGGGTGGACCGGACTCGTTCTGTTCGCAATGTCGATGGTGGTCACTGCGTCGACGGTGGTCGTGGTTACCGTCGCTTGGGTTGTGGTTGGATGGTCGTTTCCTCGAGTTGTTGGATATCGCAACGGAGCTTCTGCGATAGCGAAAAGTGTCCGTGTGCTTCGGAGAAACTTTATCGTCGGCGACGCAGCGCTAGTGCTCGCTGTCGTTCTCATCGTGGAGCGCGTCGGGAATATACAACTTGCTGCCGGTCTCACCTTGGCACACGACTCACGGCTCCTCGGGAGCTGGTCGACGATCGTGGCGCTGCTCATTGTGATTGCTGCTCTCGTGCGCTCCGCACAGCTCGTGTTCTCTCTCTGGCTACCAACGACGGTAGCTGCGCCCACGCCGGTCTCGGCGCTGCTCCATGCGGGCGTCGTCAACGGAGGTGGGATTCTCCTGATCCGTTTCGGACCACTCGCGAGCAGCTCCGAGGCAGCGATGCTGGTCGCTTTCGTGAGCGGTACAGCGACCGCACTGGTGGCGTTCGTGGTCATGCGGTCACGCGCTGATATCAAAGGTTCGTTGGTGTACTCAACCATGAGCCAGATGGGATTTATGATTGCAGAGTGTTCCGTTGGTCTGCCATTCGCCGCCCTACTGCACCTTGTCGGGCACGGAATCTACAAGGCCACGCTCTTTTTTCGCTCGGGTACCGCAGTTCCTCGACTTGGAGCAAAGACTGTGGTCGCGAAGGTTTATGCCCCGAAGTGGGGGGTGGTGGTGCAGGCTGCTTTGGCGACCGCGCTGCTCTCCGGCTTAGTGTTACTCGTCGTTTCGATCCTTGGTCAACACGAGCCAGGGGTGCTCCTCGTCTTTGTTGTTGGATCGTTCGGGGTCGCAACGTGGAATTGGTTCAATCGCAGGCCCATCCCCATCATCTTTACGGTGATGTGGTTGGTGGCTCTCGGTCTCGTTGGCACTCTCTACGCTCTGGTCCTCGCAGCTCTCCAGGGTTGGACCGCAACGTCTCTGCCAGGAGCTTCGATCGAGGTCTTAGGACCGTGGTGGCTCTTAGTGCTCGCAGTATTGGGAGTGGCTCTGACTGCGGCATTCGCTCGTCGTAATGCTCGTCGGTGGCTCGTCTACCGTCTTGGAGCGATCGGTGACTGGGCCGTTCGTGATCTCGTTGACGTGCCATATGAACCGCAAACTGCGGGTGATGGAGTCGGCCTGGGCCAGAGAGATTCGCCTCCAATCTTCCGTGGTAAAGGCGCACTGGTGTACGAACGTGGTAGCAGCAAAGCCGAACGAGGGAGTGGCCAATGAACGATACGGATCGACTGTCAGAGCGAGCGCGGCTTCGAGTGGAGATAGACGAAGCCGCCAAGTTAATACCGATTCTGTGGCCGCTCTCGCAGTTCATTGCAGTCAATCCACTCTGGGATCTCGTTGACCTCTCCTTCGAGGATGCGGTGTCAGAGATTTCTCGTTGGCTACCGGTCGCTGGCTATCCTGTGGACCCGGTGGAACGAGGGACGGGAGCCGCGTGCGCATCCCGAGACCGAAGGGGGATACTCGAACCACCGTTACAGGAGGTTTGCAAAGGCCGCCAACACGTTCAACGAGGGCTCAACATCTCGGCCGATCAGGTGAGTCGTCTGAATCGTGAGCTCTCCAACTGGTGCGCTCTCTATATCAGTGGAGTCATGGAAGACCCTGAGCAACGAGGCCTCTATGCATCGTGGCGGGAGTACGTAGGTCAGGATCCGTCGATGAAACGATGGTTGGGTCGGCAAGGCCGTGCGATGCTCGGCGAAGGGCCGCCGTTAGCCCTTGACGCCCTGGGTGACTCGCTTCGTGCACTCGATGTTCCTACCAGTGGCTGGGTTGATGCTCTTCGCTTTGGATTGACTGCGCTACCGGGTTGGTCGGCGTATGCGAAATGGAGAACTCGTTGGGCATCGCCGGATGACGCAAGTCCAAAGCTCTATCTGGCTGACCTACTTGCTATTCGTTACAGCGTGCAAGCCGTTCTCGCTTCGAACCTGGGTACTCCTCGTGCGTCATACAGTGCTCTCCAGCTGAGAGATGTTCACAGCTCGAGCGAGTTGAATCATAGGGATCTATCTGAGGCCGGTTCAAACGCGGCCGTCCGACGTGACCGTTGGTCGGAGACGAACCCCGGAGACCTTCTGCGCAAGAGGGAGCTGCAGTATCAAGCGGAGCTTGTTAGCAAGCTGAGCCGACTACCCCAAGAAGACGACGCACGGACGCCGATAGCTCAAGTCGTACTGTGTATCGATGTTCGCTCAGAGGGTTTTCGTCGACATCTCGAAGAGGTGGGTCCATTTGAGACCTTCGGTTTCGCCGGGTTTTTTGCTCTACCGGTTCGATTCCGACGTTGGGGATCGACAGAGCCCGTTGCTCTGTGCCCGGTGATCGTCAATCCGACTGCAGAGGTCGAAGAGATACCTCAAGACGACGATCTCGGCCGAGCGAACCGCATGATCGCTGGTCAGCAAGCGCTCGGTTCTACAAGAGCAGCCTTTGACGGCACGAAGAACGATGTGATCTCCTCTTTCTTGTTAGCGGAGGCCGGAGGCCTCTTTGCCGCTCCCATGATGGTGATTAGGACGGCCTTTCCACGCCTCTACGGCGAAGTGCGCCGTAGGGTCACAGGACTCATCGAGCGTCCAGTGGAGATTCCGATATCACTACAGGAGTCTGACGGTGCCATGTCACACGAGGAGCGAGTGCTCTTTGCCGAGTCTGCGCTCCGCTCCATGGGTCTCACTAAGAACTTTGCACCGGTGGTGATCCTCTGTGGTCACGGAAGTACGACAGAGAACAATCCGTACGCGTCGTCGTTAGACTGCGGGGCCTGTGCTGGTAATCGAGGTGGAGCGAGTGCACGTGCTGCAGTGGCTATCTTCAACGAGCCATCGGTCCGAGCGGAGCTACGTAAACGCTCGATCGAGATACCAGACGAAACGGTATTTCTGGCAGGAGAGCACGATACGGCTCTCGATACGGTGAAGCTCTACGACGAACGTGGAGTCGACCCAGCGCTCCACTCGACGCTCGAACGTGTTCGAAGGGGGCTCGAAGAGGCCGGACGGTTGCTTGGACAGGAGAGAGCTCGTTCCTTCCCCGGATATCAACGAAGTAATCATACGCTTGAGGCACGGACGCGGTCATTGGATTGGGCGCAGGTTCAGCCAGAGTGGGGTCTAGCTCGAAACGCTTGCTTTATTGTGGCACCACGATCTCTGACCAAAGGAGCTGACCTGCACAATCGCAGCTTCTTGCACTCTTACGATCCTAACGATGACCCCGATGGAGGGGTTTTAGAGGCGATCCTGACCGGACCGATGGTGGTTGGTCACTGGATTAACATGCAGTACTACTTCTCGAGTGTGGATCCACAGGTCTACTCCTCGGGCGATAAGACCTTGCACAACGTTGTAGGTGGAGTAGGCGTTGTGAGTGGAGTCGGAGGTGATTTGAGGCTCGGCCTCCCTCTCCAGTCGATCGCAGACGAACTCGGTCTCTACCATGAGCCACTTCGTCTCTTGGTCGTAATCTGTGCACCACGAGATCGCATTGATGCCGTAGTTGGACGAAATCCGATACTGCGGAGGCTTCTTGATGGTGAGTGGATCTTCCTGCTCGCACGCGACAGTGGCGATGGTCTGTGGTGGAACAGGGAGCGGAACGGAGTCTGGAAGACGTGGTCCTTTGGGAATAGTGATGGGAATGGAGAGTGCAATGGATGAACATTGGGGATTGACACAGATGGTAAAGGTTGAGGTCGTCGTGAACGGTGACGATGTCTCGCTGATCTCAAATCTCTTTTCTGATGTTGGTGCGACGGGTTTCACCGCCGTCCCCAACGTCTCTGGTCTTGGCCATAGCGGATTTCACCAGGGACGGTTAGCGTTCAATGACCGAAGTGGACTCGCTCTGCTCACGGTGGTTTTAGCGGAGGAGTTAGCCGGCTCTCTGATAGCGGGTCTGCGAGAGCACTTCGCGACGCGATCTGGGGTGATGATGGTCTCCGATACGTGGGTGAGCCGACCGGAGTATTTTCAGCAATCGTGAGACTACTGCGTCGAGTGTTGGAGCCTGCTCAGTGGTCTAAAGCGGCGAGTTGGCGTGCTTGGCCGGTCGCAGGCGCTCTCTCTTGGTGAGTACCATCTCGAGAGAGCGCGCAACGACTGCGCGTGTCGCCTTTGGTTCGATGACCATGTCAACAAATCCTCGCTCGGCGGCTATCCACGGTGTGAGATAGATCTCCTCGTACTCTGCCTTTTTGGCGAGTTGCTCAGCTGGGGTCGCTCTCCGATGAAGGATCTGCACGGCACCTTGTGATCCCATGACCGCTATCTCGGCC
>JBMFXG010000115.1:0-8706 GCA_049964535.1 Acidimicrobiales bacterium
CTACGAGGAGATGGCGAACCGATCTTCATCGCATTGGACTTCAGTTCCCGCTCCAAACCAGCGCTCGGACGAAACACTATCTGGCTAGGTCTCTCGAGCAGCCTGCAACCGGATTCGTCCTTCACCGCAAACTTTTCCACAAGGGCGAGCGCACTGAACTATCTCCTCACTCTTTTTGAAGAGAACGAGCTCACGCATCAGCAGATACACCTCGGCGTGGATTTCGGCACTGCGCTTCCCTCGAGGATTACCGAGGCCCTCTGCGACAGCGGATCATCATCAGATCTTCACGAACCGTGGCATCTCTGGGACCAGATCTCCGATCTGATCACCGATCACAACGACAACTCCAATAACCGATTCGAAGTTGCCGCCTACCTCAACAGATCGATCGGCGAGCACTACTTTTGGGGACTTTCCACGCCGAAACCGACACTCCCACCGCCCTTGCAATCGTGGATCCTCCCTCTCTCCCCAAAAAGAACCGGGGACCAACTCAGAATCTGCGAACGTATAGCCCAAAGACAGGCCCGCAGCCGCATATCTTCGACCGCACAGCTCTACGGCGCAGGAGCAGTCGGCAGTCAAACGCTCCTCGGAATGGCGTTCCTCTCAAAGCTCACACGTGCAATCGACCACAGGTTTAATCTTTGGCCATTCCATCTCAACGGCCACCGAATTACCCTCTACGAGATTTGGCCCCGACTACTGGTGGGCCCCCAAGCGGCGAACTCATCGATGGCGTTCTCTTGCAACGATGAGTACCAGGTCGTCATCTCAGCGGCGTGGATGAGGATGCGCGACGGGCTCACCACTGCACAAGGTAAGACGATTTTAGAACGTACGCCAGAGATCGGGGCTCGGCTCCGGCGTGAAGGTTGGATTCTCGGTACCAATGCGCACAACGTTTCGCTAGACGATACTGATCCGTAAGACGCGATCCGACCACATGCGCTACCGCTTCGAGATGAGCGATTCAAGAACGGCTCACTCCACAAGCAGACTCTCATGCAGGAATAGTTGTGTTGCGATGATGTTCACTGTAGCGTGAACGATATCGCTAGGCCAGCCATCACGCTCTACTGGCGTCCTGGATGCCGATACTGCACGAAGCTTCGCCAAGGACTCGATCGTCTCGGCCTCACAAGAGTGGAGATCAACATTTGGGAAGATAATGACGGAGCGGCGGTCGTGCGCCGCATCGCAAATGGCAACGAGACCGTTCCCACCATTATCATTGATGAGATTGGCTACGTCAACCCTTCGCCCGACCTCGTCGCTCGGCTCGTTCGTGACCAGATCGAACGGTCAACCAGCCACACGCAAGAGGAGTCGGGGTACGCCCCGACGACCCGATAAAGGAGAGTGATGGCGACCTTGATTAAAAAAGAGTGCACTTCTTTTCAGCGGCGGGAGCCCAAGATGTGTTGACGAACCGCTGGGTCAAGGTAGTCAAAGGCCGGTTCAAGCCGACCAAGTAGTGAGGCATCGGTAGTCAAAGCGCGAAACATCAACCCAATAGTCACTCCATGGCCAGGCCTCGTGGTAACGACAACTGGGTCTCCCTTCCCAATGAGACCACCGTGCACCACCTTCAGATATGCTCCCGGACGACACTCCTTCCTGAAAGTCTTAATCCAGCCACTTCTTCCTATCCAGACCTGAAACGTACTGCAAGGGATTCTTGGCGAGGTCACTGAAAGTTCGAGGTCAGATCCAATCTTCCAAGACTCTCCTATTTCGGCCTCGGTCAAGTTCAAACCCTCGGTCGTGACGTTCTCGCCGAAGAAACCAGGTCGGGCCTCAATATCGTAGTTCTCGGCCCACCACCAATAATCTTCACTCGCGTACGCATAGACGGCCTGGTAGCGACCCCCATGAGCCTGCACATCGCAGATCCGGTCTCCAACAAGCCCAGAGAGGTCATCACCCGTTGGCTCTCTGACCTCGACCGTTCCTGCCACTGGAAGCTTCTCTATCCCCGTTTGACCACTCTTGGCATCGATCGATCGAGCCGATCCAACGTTGACCGAAACTACCGCACCAGAGCGAGTATCCACGACCGCCTCAATTCTTCTTCCTCCGCCACACAATCTCGGCCCAACGTTGCGAGTCGATCCGTTCTCGCTGCCAACCCAACTTCTAGAACCACTCTCGAACAACGCCTCCCGGACCTCTCCTCGGCCTTACTGTACACGCTGGAAAGATCGTGGTCCGTCGCTGTAGAAGGTGAGGGAACACGAAGTCACGTTGCACCGAGGGCCAATTCTCCGAGATCCCCTACAAGTCGCAGCCGAATGGATAGGGGTACCTCTCTGTCCGATGCATCGCCATGATCATCGTCGCTCACCGGGAGCCCGATATGCATCCAATTGCCAACGATCCACCACACTGGGACCAGGGTAAACCCTCAGAGCTTCTTGCTGTACGCGAGTATCCGCATCAGACCCCTACTCACTGGGTGACCTGTTAGCGTTACGTGCCCCCGGCAGGATTCGAACCTGCGCACATGGTTTAGGAAACCACTGCTCTATCCCCTGAGCTACGGGGGCATACCCGAAGTGAAGTGAAGCAAACCAACTGCTCTCGGCCTCACACTTCGCCCAGTATCCTACGTCAAACTCCCCGCTCTGCGGTCAGTCCCGGCAATCTCTCAGTCAACTACACCCTCGAAAGAGCGCTTGTGGTTCACAATTCTGACCGTCGCCACACCTTTAGCTTCCAGTCATCGAGCACGTCCACACAGTTCAAGCCGTCGCAAACCGTGACCGTGCCACCGCACTAGCTGTCGAGTTCAAGATCGGCAACAATGGCCTCAAGGTCGTCCTTCGTCGCACGTAAACGCTTTCGACACTCGCCGAGCAGTAACTGAGCTCGTCGAACCAGAACGGTTACATCATCGATACTGACCTCGTCAGCGCTCAGCCTCCCAACGATCTCTTGCAGCTCAGCTTTCAGTTCGTCGTATCCAAGGCCCGAGAAGTCTGCCTGCTCCGCCACCACGTCTCCCATACCACCCTCCACGAAGCACTCTGAGCTTCCATTTTCCCTGCGCTACCGATACCACATGTGGCGCCGCCACACACCCTACGCTCTCCGTTCGCTATGCTCATCGCTCCACAAGGCTAGCAAGCCATCGAACATGGTCAAAGACGCTCTCGATCTCAAGGATAGGTGTGAGAAGCGGAACGTTCTTGTAGCCACCGCTTAGAACCGCTCGTGCTCTTGTCAAGCCTGCGCTAGCGAGTTCTGCTCAGCGTGCACTATCGATGAAGCGCTTCGCACAAGAGCTCTCTTGCAGTAGAGCCATCAGTTCACAACGTATCGCAAGAGCATGCATCCTGCACTCCGAGAACCACGGGTCCTCTCAGCACCTCTATCTACTCCATCAAGCGAATCCGATTCAAATCGGCACAGCGAAACGGTCGCAATGCCTGAATCGACACGTTCAACCGTTCGTAGCGACCCGGACGATGTTCTCGAACAGTGCTCAAGAGCTAAACTGCGACAGCGCAGTTCTCATCGATCAAAGACCGTTCGATTTCAAGCTGATGCATGCTTGCTACCCAAATGAGCGACCAACGTTTGCGCTACTCCCGCCTCCCGCACCTCTCAGATCCAATATCACAACAAGGTTGCTACCCTCCTTTAAATGCCGAGAGTCGCAAGGATCACGTAGTTCCCCCCGCCACAACGTCTTCGATCCCCCAGGCGATGGTCTGACGAGATCAACAGAGAGTTGCATGTTGCAGATCATCTCACGAGATCTCAATGCGTAGTGGACTCGAACCAAAGACCTCTTCGACTTCGGTCCTACCTTCAGAAAGCCTCTTCGTTCCTCGTTACGTGGCGCTCCAAAGACCAGACAATACGGTACACGTAGACGAGACTTTACAGAATCCTGGCACTTCTCGTGCCATCGCGAAAAATTACGGTCACAGGCTCCCCTGCTCCAACATCCTTCGCCCGACGGACCATCTGACCCGCAGAGTTCTGCACCATGACGAAACCGCGATCCAAGATCGATACCAGGTCTACACGGGCAAGTTCACGCTCAGCGACTGCGAGTTGATCTTCTTGAAAATCAATGATCCCCTCCAAACGACGTCGAAGAATACGAACGACTCCATCTAGACTCGAGAACTCGGACTGCATGCGTCTCATCGCACCGACATGAAGCCGGTTGGCAAGCGTGTCGAGTCGGTAGTGGGTTCGAGCTGGAAGCGAGGAGACTCGAGCCGCCAGCAGGCTCGGCACCAAGTCTGCCCACGTTGCCTCAGCTGCCACCTTTCCATTTGCTAGACGCACCGCCGCTACGGCGAGGGCAGTCAGTTCGTCGCTATAGTCACTCACGCGCTCCACAAGCGCACCAGCAACACTTTGAGGAACATCGAAACTGGAGTGCGCAACTTCATCAATAAGGACCGAACCTCGATCTGTCGAGTGTCCAATTGCGCAGAGTACCGGCTTTGCGGCAGTTGCGACGGCCCGCACCACGTTCTCATCGTTAAAGATCGCAAGGTCCCCGGCAGAGCCTCCGCCACGGATTACAACGATAACATCGCAATCGCTTGCGTTCGCATCCCTAATCGCCTGCGGGATCTCGACTTTTGCACTCTGCCCAGCTACGGATGAAGCAAAAAACTTGACCTCGAACGCAAATCCACTCTGCCGTAACGGGCGCTCAAAATCACTCTTTACTGCCCCAACTGGCGAAGTCACAAGACCGACGCGAAGCGGAACCGTCGGGAGGGGAAGCTCCTTGTTCAATCGCCACACCCCTTCTGCCATAAGGGCCGCTCGAATCTCGGCGATCTTGATCATGGAGTCAACGCGAAGCGCCTGAACGTCGATATCTTCGACTTGGAACCTCATGCTCCCGTAGCGCTCAGAGAGATTGAGGCGCCCCACGAATACGACCTCCAAATTGTTAGCAAGCTGCGAGAGCCCTTCGCGCTCGAGCGTTCGGCTGACTCGAACAACGACGGAGCTCCACATCACCGCGGGGAACTGTGCCAGTATCTCCTTAGAGGTCGTTCCGACGTCACGTCCCTGCACTAGATCGAAGAATGCATGTCGATCGCGGGTCAACTTGTATGACGCAATGGTCGCCCGAACACGCAGGCGACGCTCAATGACCGGTTCAAGGGCTCCATGAATCAACGACCAGAGACCAACGAGGTCGATCGTGGCGTCATCGGAGTCGGAGTCAAAAGAACTGTGATGAAAGAGTCCAGCGGACATGGATCGATCCTATGAGCTAGCTATGTGAGTAAGGCGGGACAATGCGTCATGACGCGCGAATGAGACACTATCTTGGTAAGGGAGATCTACATCTGTGATCGAGTCGAGCCGATAGGTAGTCCGCGTTGACATAGAGCTCTAGACAAGCGAGAAGCAAGTGCACCACACACCAATTGATGCCGTTACACTCCTCCTCCTTACCTCGACCTCAGCAATCATTTCTTTCGCCGCGTTCATAAGCGTTCACACCGCAAAGCTTCGACGAAGCGCCCAAGCGTTCGTGATCGTGGGTAGTTTTTTTATCTCCCTGAAGTTCTTTCTCAGCGTGCTCTCACATACGGGCGAGGCTGCACTACTTCAGATTTTCCACCATGAGGTCGCAACCACCATTGTGAGCGTACTCCTGATAGTCCTGGGTATCGGGCGAACCCTCCAAGCGCTCCATTCTGCTCCTGCGGACCAAGGACAGAGCATGCGGTTATATTTCCTGTCTCAAGCACTCAACGGTGTGACTGGACTCACATCACTCGGAATACTCCTCGATGCCTCATCTGCTTCCGCTATCGGGGAGTTACTCCTGGTCGCCGACATCGTCGTGTTGGTCGCTACTAGCCGTCTCGCTCTGGAGTTGCCGGCTCGCCTCCGTGCTCTATCACCTCAGGGCGCGCCTACTGCCACCCCGAGAAAAATCTTGCGACCAACGCTCTCGCTCTCAGGGCTACTCGTACTACTTCTCTTGGGCTCCCTCGTCATAACGCACTACAGATCAACGACGTTCACGACCCATGAGCTCGCCAACTCCTCTTCTCGCAATGGCCTGGGCCTGCAGCAGGTCTCGTCAGGTACATCTCTCTCCGACCTAGGATTCTCCGCCGGAATTCTGCCTCTGAACGGCGGGTCAGAGCTTCCAGTCCGCCTGCACTACATCGGTCACAGCCAAGTTGGTAACCCAAATCTCCTCCAAGAGGTTCTCATCGACTTCTCAGCAACCCTAGGGCGCACCCATGTCGGACATCTCTCAATCAACGCTGAAGGCGTTCCCCAGCCTGACGGATCCTTTGCGCTCTCCAAATCGCTGGCGAAGCTGCAATTCGAGTTAGGAAACAAGATCGGTTACGGTACGGCCACGTATCTATCCTCACAGGCAGTGCGGGGCCGTATCACCTTCCCGCACAACCAGAGATACGACTTCACCATGTCTATCAACTCTGGACCCTCCAACGAGGTCAGCGGCGTATTTTCCCTCATCCACCTCGACAAAACCGACAGCGACACCGACGGAACGAGCCTCTCGTAGAGCACAGCCTGTGATCCGCTTACGATCGCACCGCCTCGCGCTATCGAGGTTAGGGTCAGAGTCAAGCACGACCCCACCTTCACAGATACCGACTATCTTTCCGAGACGCCTACCTTGAATACCCCGAGAGAGGCTGCAGCAGGCACTTACTCACCGTCGCTTCGGCCGGTACGTGCACCGTGGAGCCTGAGTGACTCCTCATCCAGCTGCATTGGTATCAGAGATTAATCCGATCTCCGAAGCTGAAGAGAGGGCGCCATGCTCCTTCGGAATACAGGTGCTCAACAAAGACCAGTACCCCGAGCAACTCGACGACCAAGTAGCTCGAGACTACCGACCGAAGACTCCTCCAGGGTTCGCTTACTCGCTCGATCGTTGAATCTCGATACTCAAGCTAACAATTCGCGATCCGCAAGGACAGGTCATCTATCGGAGTAGCTCCGACCTCGTCTCAATTGCAAACGAAACCACCACCGTTTACCCTCTCCTCATCGCTAACCCTGCGACTCTAGGACGACGTGAGTTCAGCAGCACTCCGGGCGATTCTAAGCCCATCAAACGATTCGAACAGGTCAAGACAGACCTTTGAGAGATTCATGACCCCTCAAGTTTGAATGACCAAAACCAACTCAATGGAGATTTCAAGAGGATTGGACCGAGTCTCAGCAAGCCGAGCGCATCGATAGCTCCACCTCGAACAGTCAAACAATCTAGTAAGAAAAACAAGAGATGTCGACCACAGAGCTTGCTCCACGATTCCCTACCAGGCGCAGGCCCGGAAACGGCCGACTTTTGCCGGCCATTCACGTATCAAACACCACCAACGACTCCCTCCTCCGACGGAGTAGCATCGGGCAAAACCTTGCGAGACCCTGTCAGAACATCTCAAGACTTTCCAACACTCATCAAAACTGTCATCGAGCCGAAGTACGAGAGTTGAAGCTCTCGAGAGGCCGAAACAGTGCTCATCGATTCTCAACCGACACTCAGCACTTCATCGCCTATGAATCACACCTCCAGCCTTAGCTCAACCGATACCTACCGAAGACAGGAGGTTAGGGTCCGCGAAAGCCCCAACCTCCCACCCCACGTAACTCATGCCTCCAACGACGTGACAAGAGCTTGAAGTGTCTGTTCAATAGTTTCCAAAGCACGTTGAAGACCCTCATCGTCGGGACGTGAAGCAAGTTGCTCGATCAATCTCGTCCTGCTCTCCTCAAGCAGCGTCTCATGCCCGTTGACGAAGTCTGCGAGCTCCTCTGCTGCATTTTGCAAAGAAGTCAACTGGGAGCTCTTTGCCGCAAGTGCAATGACGTCGTCCGTCCGAAGAACCGGATTGACCATGTCGAAGAGCTGTGAGGCAAACGTTGCAACCGCACTCCTGTCGTTGAGTCGAGAGCTGAACGCCTGCTCTGCAACTACGTGAGCTCCATGCTCTTCCAACTGATCTCGCAGCTTTCTCAGTGTCGCTCGAGGATGCACACCGTAAGAACAAAAGGTAGCGATCTTGGTGGCACCGAGATTTGGGAGGGCCGCAACCGTCTCTCTGGTCGATCTTGCGGGACCGACTCCTGCAACAACGTAGCCCTGAACCCACGTCCCCACCACAAAGAGATCGGCCGCCACGATCTCTCTAAGCCCAATGTCACAGAGTCGTTTGGCAGTAACTACTGCCCCATGACGCTCTAGGTCCTCTGCGAGCTCAAGAGCGAGCATCTTGGTGTGCCCACCTGCACTGTCGTATGCAATGAGCACGGTCGCGACCTTCACCTCTCCAGCCAGGGAGACAGCGTGCGCCCGACGTGACATGATCGCTTCCGCTGCACGACGCCCCTGTGCCATAGCCTCCACAACCGAGGACGGACCGATAAGGGCATCGCCAGCAACGTAGATACCATCTTCGGTCCCAAGCGCTGCACCAAGTCTCCCGATCTCTCGGGCAAGGGACAATCTGCCTACCGGACGATGACGGGCAAAGGCAGGGGTACCGCCAGCAAGCAGCCCACTTGCCTGAAACTGCCGGTCCACCAGGTCTGGCACCGTACGATCCATCGGCTTCGTAGGGGCGAGACCCGTAAAGCTTGAATCGATCCGGTAACCCATTGCCATGACCACAAGATCGACCGTTTCGATAGCTTCACTCCCTTGCATCACCTTTGGAAGCT
>JBMFXG010000116.1:0-8645 GCA_049964535.1 Acidimicrobiales bacterium
GAAGAGTTTCACAACTACATCGCCGAACAGGTACTTGCCGATACACTCGTACTCTCACGCTCGCCATCACCGATACCGAAAGACGATCGACGACGCTACCGAGCTACGGTTCTTATTCACCACGTGAGCGTCGAACTTCTCCTCGAGCGGATCGACTGAGCAGGTCGCTACTCCACCATTTGAGCCGATAAGGAGCGATTGGCACCGAAGCAACGGTGCCAATCGAAATTAGAGCTGCGATCTAACCACGCGCTCAGTGACATCACCATCGATCCATCCGGGTCAGACTAGCTAGGACAAGCTCACAGATGCCGAGGCACCACCGTGACGCTCGACTTTTCGGAGATCTCAACCTCACCTGAGCCGGTACGTTCATCAGATCGATGAGACGTTAAACCTTAGAACTGGCTCTCATCGTCGAAGAGAACAGGGTTCGAGGATGCGTCACCGTCTAAGAGCTGGAAGTTCGGACGACCAAAAGTAATGTCCGCCGATTCACTACGCGTCTCGCTCTGAGGCGACGGAAAGACCATTGTGCGATCACTCTCGTCGATCTCGTTACCCTCTTCCTCGTCGAAGTGAGCAAAGCTCCCTGCTGCTTCTTCATCACCACTATCGGAGAGCCACGTCTCCGCCGAGGCAGACGCCAGAGTCTCACGATCCGGAGAAGGACGGTGCTCTTGTGCACGCTCGCCATACGTTACACTCTCATTGGAGTTTTCGAACGCCGGATAGTCGAAGACCAATGCGGTATCGAGACTCCTCACGAGTTCGTTCAGATTATCTTTCAACGAGAGACGGGAGGAGTTCGTCACCTCGGCGATATGGGCTAGCTCACGAAGCAGATCACTCCTTCGAGCTTCCAGAGCATCGACCTCGGAGGCGACAAGTCGAGCCTTCTCCTCGACGAGCGCACTCGCACGAGCGCGTGCCTCATCGATAATCTGACTCGATCGATCTCGGGCCTGTCCTATCAGCTCCTCAGCCTCAGCGCGAGCATCGGCTAAGAGTTGATCTGCGGTCCGTTGAGCGAGTAGTAAGGTTCGTTGAATCGTGTCATCAGCAGCCAACGGCGCCGGGCGCTCCGCAACAGCTGGTTGGACCTGAACGGTTCCCCGACGGGCAGAAAGCTCTGCTGCTCGCTGCTCGGCCTCTTTGACCTTCGCCTCAAGTACCTCGATTCCACGTGCAACCTGCTCCAGAAACTCATCAACGTCATCTTGATGGTAACCACGCATGCGCTCACGGAACTCAACTTCACGAACCTCTTTCGAGCCGATTTCCACAGCGCTCACCCTCCTTCATGCAACCTCTCAGGAGAGGGTATCAGACGATCGGTATCAGGACCCACTGGATCAGCAAAAGGGCCACAATCGGAGAGAGGTCGAGCATCATCCCGGCCCCCCCGATGCGCGGCATAAAGCGCCGAATCGGCGCCAGTACCGGCTCGGTGAGCCTCCGAAACGCAAGCTGCACCTTGAATAAGGTCGAACCCGGCGCCGCAGGAAAGTACGACAGGACTACCGTTCCGATAATTACCAGAACGTAGATCTGGAGTAAAGATCGGATCAACGATTGAAGACCACTCATAACTCGCCACCTCGAAACACTGCTCGTTCGGTGATCCGCTCCATCTCTTCGTCGGCGAGCTCCACTTTCGAAGGGGTCAGAAGATACACCTGTTCACCTACTTTACGGATCTTACCTCCGACAGCGTAAGTTAGCCCTGAGCAAAAGTCTATAATTCGCCGATAAACCTTGGGGTCTAGCCCTTCGATGTTGACGATCACTGGACGACCACCGATCATGTGATCCGCTATCTCTTGCACGTCTGCAAATCGCGTCGGAATCGCAAGATGAACCTTCGGTCCTTCCGGTCGTATCGGACGAATTACCTGAGTACGAGCGCTGCGGCTCTGCATATCTTCTATAGGAGTCTCGACGCGCGGTGCTACGGGCTTAAGCGGCGCAGATCGGGGAGTAAACGTTTCATCGCGGAGATCCCCGTAGTGGTCTCCATTCGCAACAACTTGAATGCGAGAACTCTGGTTTGCACTCGCACCGGAACGAGAGAGCGCCTTCTCGTACGACCTTGCAGCCGAGTCTTCGTAATCATCCTCGACGCTTGGTCTCGTCACTCGCTCATAGCGCTGACTCTCTCCGCTATGTATCGGCATCTCAAGCTCTTCATCATCGTCGGTAATACCTAGCCAGACCATTGCTCGATGGGCAAACGAAGCCATCTCTCTCCTTCAACCACATACTCAAGCGTTCTAGCGCCCTACGCCTTACGCCTCTCCCCTAGCAAGGCTCGACCGAGACGGAGGTGAGTTGCCCCTTCTGCGACTGCACTCTCAAAGTCACCACTCATCCCCATCGAACACTTCGCAAGCCCATTTCGGTCCGCGAGCCTTCGAACTCGTCTGAAGAAGTCTATCCCAGCCACGCCCCCGGTGACCGGCGCGACTCCCATTAGTCCAACAATCTTTAAACTCAGCTCCCTAGCACGCACCACAAGTGCTGGAACGTCGACCTCGAGAGCACCATGGCGCTGTGGATTGTCGTCCGACCGTACCTGGATGAAGAGCTCTCCATCAAAGCCAAGAGCTCCTAATCGGTCGAGCTCTCCCGCTGTGGAGATCGACTCGATCGTCTGAACATGCTTTGCTAGCCAGGTGAGCTTGTTGCGCTGAATACCACCAATGAAGTGCCACTTCAGACCATCGGGAGCCTCGAGCTGCTTTGCACGCAACTCCTGAACGTAGTTCTCGCCAATATCTCCGAGACCGCACGCCAAGACCAGGGCCACCACTGAGGCATCGAAACCCTTCGTCACGGCAGTAATCGTGATCTCACTCGGATCCACATAGTGAGCGATCCGCTCTCGAATGTTCGCTATCCGCTCTGCGACTACGACGGCGCTCAACTCCTCTGGCAGACGAGAACCCATACTCAACGACGAGAACCCATCACAACGGCCAGAGCCAAACGCTCTTGGGAACCTCCAATACGAGACGACGGATAGTTCGGGTCGCAGCCTGTACAAATACCGCAGTCAAACGCCAGATCAACCTCTTCGCCCTCACAGACCTGCTCGACGACGAGTGAGAGGTTGAGGTGATCGTGATCAAAGACTCCAGGCCCAAAGTGAGAGGCCACCAGGTCCTGCTCGGGGCCCTTGAACTCATAGCACTCCTGATGAATATATGGACCGATCGCTCCAACGATGGTTGCATCACTACGATCACGCCGTAGCAATCGACAGGTCTCAGTCAGAACTCCACCGACCAATCCACGCCAACCGGCATGCACTGCCGCTATGCCACCGGTCTCGGCACAGTACAACGCAATCGGAAGACAGTCGGCAGTCAGAACCACCGGTGCCCCGATACTCGACCACGAAACGACGGCATCCGCTTCCGAAAAGCTCGTCCCATGGCTCGGCGGAACGAGCTCCTCGGCCAACGAATCACCACTACGCTTTAGCGATCCCCAGAGTCGATCTACTTCAACGACTGTGGAACCGTGCACTTGGCGGGGACGCATGTAACGAACTTCACGACCCTCGTCGACCTGTGCAACTCGGTCAAAAGCACGCTGCAATGAGCTCGCAGAGTCAAGCACCGCCGAGCTTCCCCACTGCGCAAGCACGCTCCCTTCAGAAGACGAACTCCACAGAGCGGTGGCGGCTCCTTCGGGGAAGAGAAAACTCAGCATCACACTGGAACAGATTCTTTAGCGCAGAAAGGGAGGGACGTCGTCATCGTCATCGTCACCGTCACCAAACTCAAACACTCCAGCACTCGAGGACGTTGACGACGCAGGGGCCATAGGTTCACTGTGATGTTCAACCGGACGAGTCTGACTTGCAGTCTCACCCCTTCGCGAAGTGGGCTTCGCCTGCGCGGAGGCCCATTCGTTGAAGCCTGCGGCGATAACGGTTACTCGAACCGTATCGGTCAACTCTTCACCAATCACTGAGCCAAAAATGATATTCGCATCCGGATCCGCGGCCTCGTGAATGATCTTCGCCGCCTCTTTGACCTCGTACAACGTGAGGTCTGGTCCGCCCGCAATGTTGAGCAAGATACCTCGAGCACCTTCGATCGACGACTCCAACAGTGGCGATGTAATCGCAAGCCGAGCGGCGGTCAACGCCTTGTTCTCGCCGGTAGCGGATCCTATACCCATGATGGCCGAACCTGCCGAGGCCATAATCATCTTGACGTCGGCGAAATCGGTGTTGATAAAGCCTGGCGTCGTAATAAGATCCGTGATACCCTGCACGCCCTGCATCAAGATATCGTCGGCCATTCGGAACGCATTCACCATCGTCGTCTTGTCGGTAGCGATCTCAGCGAGACGATCGTTCGGGATAACGATCAGAGTATCGACGTGCTCTCGAAGTCGGTCAATGCCAGCAATAGCTTGATTCGATCGAATGCGTCCTTCAAAATCGAACGGCCGGGTCACGACTCCGATGGTGAGGGCACCGAGAGATTTTGCGATCTCGGCCACCACCGGCGCTCCTCCGGTGCCGGTACCGCCACCTTCCCCAGCTGTGATGAAGACCATATCCGCACCCTTGATAGCCTCTTCTATCTCATCACGGTGCTCTTCGGCCGCTTGACGACCGACGTCTGGGTTCGATCCTGCACCCAGCCCTCGGGTGAGCTGTCGACCGATATCGAGCGTCACATCAGCATCGCTCATCAAAAGCGCCTGCGCATCGGTGTTGATTGCGATGAACTCAACGCCTTTCAACCCTGCCTCAATCATGCGATTGACTGCGTTGCCACCTCCTCCGCCAACCCCAACCACCTTGATCACTGCGATGTAGTTCTGTGCATCGCTCGCCATAGTCAAGCCGCCTTCACTGATAGAAAATCCGTCGATACTTTTGCGTTGAGAGCCATCACCGTCGCCCCAAAGTACTCCAAAACCGTCCGTGCGGTCTCGGCGCCCCACCTCGACCTCAACCTTACACCCAACGATGTGAGTCGAGCTTAGCCCCGAGCGGGCCGTCATGGCCTGGAAAACACCGAACTTCGCAGCACAAAATCCCAGGCCATAAGCATTAAGTTGAGGTTGAGACTACGGCAACGCCGATACCGCCGGCACCGTTGGTACTGAGACATCAGCAAGAAATCTCTGACCAGGATCAGCCGAAGGTATCAACTGCTGACAGAGAAGGCTCTTCGTCGCCGCAGCAGACGGACTCCCGAGAAGACAGCCGTCACCATGGTTATCAAGGAGCACGAGATCGCTCTGACCGCCAGTCACCGCAATCATCGGAAAGCGTGCCTGGGTAGAGGGTGAGAGCTGAGGTAGCGCTCGTAACGCTGCGACAACGCTCGTGAGATAGGGCGAACCAACTTGACCACTCGTGTCAAAGGCACCGCACGACAGAGTAGGCGGTACAGCCAGGAGCGAGAGAGATCCTTGTGACAACTGACAGATCAAGGGAAGGTGGGGCTCGACCGTACTCGTAGCCACCACGATTCCAGAGGAGTCCACAGAGAGCCAGCTCCCCTGTGGGCCTTCAACGACTGCTACTGGATGACGAAGAGCAAGACGTATCCGAATCGTTCCGAAACTGGAGACCTCGAGCGATACGACGCGTACCAGCCCAAGGGACGAGAGTCGGCTCCGGATCGCTTGGTCTGAGGTTGTGAGAGCACTTGCGCCCTTCAAGTTCGAAAGAGAGTCCTCTGCGGCGGTATTGAGGGCTACCGTAGCTCCCGTCACGTCAATCTGATGTATGGAAAAGAGCGAGCTTCGAAAAACGGCAAAGCCTAGTCCAGCAAGGAGCATCGCACCGATCGGTACCATCAGGAGCAGACTACGTCTCCGACGCATAGAGCGGAGGACCGATGCCCGCCGCTCTCGAATTTTACTGTCCACGATCGACCTCCCCCTCCTCGAATCCAATCATCCGAATCTCCGTTGTAAGCTCGACACCGAAGGCCTCGCGCACCGTCTCTCGCACGTAGAAAATGAGATCGAAGACGTCTTGTGCACGGCCATCAGGCTCCGCTTGAATAAAGTTGGCGTGCTTCGGCGAAACCGTAGCGCTGCCGAGACGATATCCCCGTAGCCCAGCCTCTTCGATAAGGAACGCTGCTGGAGGATGGTCGGTCGGATTAACAAAGACCGAGCCTGCATTTTGACCTCCAGGCTGGTGGGCACGCCGCCACTGCACCACGTCGCTCATCGCTCCTTTGATCTGCTCCGAATCGCCGCCTGCAAGCTCGAGTTCACCACCAAGAACCACGATCTCAGAGGTGATCGCAGAGTGACGATATGAGAGATCAAGGCGGGCGGTGGGCCATTCCTCCACAGCTGTAGACCCACCCAGATCGACAACGGTTACCGACTTGAGTGATGCGGCCATATCGGAACCGTGACCCCCGGCGTTCATCGCAACGGCGCCGCCGAAGGACCCAGGAACTCCAACGGCCCATTCGAAACCAGAGAGGCCCGCCGCCCCAATCTGACGGGCGGCAACCGGTAGAGCCATCGAAGCCCCGACCCGCACCGACGAACCGTCGATATTCAACGACTCAAAGCTTCCGCCTAAGCTCAGCACGAGACCGTCGAAGCCCCGGTCTGAAACTAAGAGGTTCGAACCGCGCCCCAATACCAAGAGACGTGGTCGCTCCTCGAGTTCGGCGAGAGCGGCGTGGAGGCGTACAAGATCCTCAATCCCATTGAGGCGCAGAAAGCCGGTAGCGCGTCCACCGACCCGGTAGGTCGTACGATCACCAAGAGGAAAGTCCCGTTGAAACTCAGATCCCATGTGATGTTCAAGCCAGCTAACCCACGCTAGCTGTACGGTCTCGGCCGTCACCGGTCCGGCCCTAGCTGCTCGAAAAGCTCTTGATCTAAAAGCGTAATATCTCCAGCTCCCATCGAGAGAACGAGATCACCCGGGCGCAGGAGCGCCACCACCACATCGGCTAGCTCGGATCGATGCTCTACGTAGGTCACCGCCTGGCCGCGGAGCACTCGTGCCGCATCAGCAACGAGAGCACCAGATACACCAGGTATCGGCTCTTCGCCAGCTCCGTAGACGTTTGCAACGACGATACAATCGGCTCCCTCAAGGGCCTGACCCAACTCTACGGCTAGCTGTGCAGTCCGGCTAAAGCGGTGAGGCTGGAAGACCACAACGACCCTGCCACTTGTGACCTGCCGGGCGGCCTGCAGCGTTGCCCGAATCTCCGAGGGTAGATGCGCATAATCATCGATTACCGTAATCTCGCCGATTCTCCTCTTGTATTGAAACCTTCTCTGAACCCCTACGAATCGAGAGAGTGAGAGAGCCATCTGTTCGACCGGAGCCCCCACAGTAAGACCTGCAACGAGAGCTGCGGTTGCGTTGCGAACATTGTGAATACCCGGTATCGGCAGATCGACCTGTCCCAGGCGCTGACGACCGTCGAAGAGCTCAAAGCTCGTCAGATGCGGAGCGAGAGCAAGATTTCGAATTCGAAACCTCGCATCATCGTTCAGACCGTAACTCAGTACTTCCTCACCATCGAAGGTCTCCCGAGCACCTTGATCGTCGAAGCAGACCACTGTACCCCCTTGAGCACTCAGTCCAAATCGTCGAAAGGCCTCCTTGAGCGACGCAACATCACCGAAGTAATCCAGATGGTCCTGTTCGACGTTGGTCACAATCGCAACCTCAGGCGAAAGTCGCAGAAACGTACCATCGCTCTCATCGGCCTCGACAACGAAAAAACCGCCCTCACCGGCACGCGCAGAGCTACCGGCCTCATTGAGTTCACCGCCAACCACGTACGACGGGTCGAGCCCACTCGACGTCAGCGCTAGAGAGAGCATCGAAGTCGTCGTAGTCTTACCGTGCGTTCCGGCAACGGCAATCACACGCTTCGCCTCGGTCAAAGCGACCAAGAGATCGGCCCGGGTCCACAGTGCGAGACCTCGGGATCGAGCACCAACGATCTCAACGTTTCGATCACTAATAGCTGAGGAGTACGCGACGACATCGGCACCTTCTACCGCCTCTTCACTATGGCCGATCGAGATCGTCGCCCCTCGTGCACGGAGTCGGTCAAGGACATTGGAGTCTTTGAGGTCAGAGCCTGAAACGATCGCTCCACTATCTAGCAGAATCGTTGCGAGCGCCGACATCCCAGATCCGCCGATCCCTACAACATGAAAATGTCTACCTTGCAGCTCAGTCATGATCGATCACCACGCTATCCGGCTAGCTCCGCTACCATCGAAGCTAGCCTCTCGGTACTCCCCGGACGAAAAAGCGCCTTTGCCGCAGCTGCCATGTGACGACAGCTCTCGTCATTGCAGGCTACGTCAACGATCTGTTGGAGATATCGATCGCTCGATAACCACCCTTCTTGCAGCACGCGCGCAGCACCTACTCGACTCAGGACCGTAGCGTTCTTGCCCTGATGATCTCGAGAGGAGCCTGCGATTGGAACCAAGATCGAACCGACGCCGAGAGCACAGAGCTCTGCAATCGTCGATGCTCCAGCCCGACTCACCACCAGGTCAGCGGCGCACAGCCACCGATACAGGTCTGGATCAAACCCAAAGTGTTGGTACTTAATCGACCCAGATCGATCGATAGAGCCGAGATCATTGACAGAACCGCCAAA
>JBMFXG010000117.1:0-8580 GCA_049964535.1 Acidimicrobiales bacterium
GGGACTGGGCATTGATGGCGGTGGCGGCATCTGTCAGCCACGTTGCATCCTGAGATGCCACGCTGTACCCGTGCTGCCATGCGCAAGCATCGGAGTTGGCGCCGACGACTACCGTTCCACTCGCAAGCGTGACGGTAGTCGTGGCACAGACACCATACGGTGTGGTTCCCGACGTCGGCCAATCTGAAATCGCACTACCGTTATAGACATTTCCCGGATCGCCAGTATTGACATAGAGCGAGGCTTTGGGTTGGCTGGTTCCTCCGAGGGAAGATGCAACTGCCCAGTAGAGTTCGCTCTCGGTGTACTTGGAGTAAGACGATGATGGCCCAAGGCACGGATTGAGTTTGTTTGCGAGTCCGCCTGTAACACCGACTATGCCAAATGCTTGGGTGGTGGGGAAAGTGCTTCCACACTGTGGATAGGAGATATCGATGCCGGTCGGTGTTGACGTCCCGCCACGGCTATGACCGCTCGGACTAGAAGCAAACGCCGGGGAGGCGTATCCTGCTAGGAGTGCCGAGACGATACCTACTTGGAGTACAAGAAGAGCACCTTGACGCTCGATCTTTCTTCTGCCCACGCCGGGTGCCTCCTTGGTTCGTGCTGGCCCTATCATATCGCTTTCTAACGCTGGTCGCAGTTGGCCTCTTTGTGGGTTCTACTCGAACGGTGAGTCCACTTGGATGAGGCGTCAGAAAGGGTCGGCACGTGGTGGCCCAAGGATGCATGGGTCACGCGACGTGCTCTCATTTGGATAATAGTTACCGGGCATACTCGCACTCGGTGTCCAGACCAGCAGGAAGTCTCAATCGCACCACTCTCACGCAAGCGTTCGAACGTTGAATTTTGCAACGCCACGAGTACCTTTGACCGGTCGTAAGCTGCTCGCAATCTACGAAAGCGAAGGACCGAGCCTGACACGAGTCGTGTGCAACAGGTACCGGTGCGCCCGAAACAGGTTGCACTGGGGGAGAGCGCTTCGAAAGGAGAGTCTCCTTCACCACTAGTCGTCGTGTACTTGGGTAGTCGTTACAAGGAGTTCTCTGATAGCGTCTCACACTTCTCGCTACCACTGAGCGGGAGGCGTTTGCCCCATTGGTGCTCAGTGAAGACGCCGCAAGTACTGCACCCGGTTTTGAGAGCTCCTCATCTCGACACGATGGATCCAATATGCAAAGCGGACACCCATCAAGACAGCGACAAGAGGTGATGAGGTCTCTCGTCAAGTTCAAGAGGTCGTCGAATCGGCCATAGAGCAGTCGAGTCAGGCCCGAGCCACCGTGCGCTCGTTCATAGAGCAGCAGTGTGGGCGACCCTTCTCCCTTGATCGTCAAACCAGAGAAGTCGCGAGGTGTTGCGAGAGCTAGGAGTGGAAGACTCTTCAGCATGGCGTGTTCGAGAGCGTGGAGAGCCTCGTACGCGCTGTCGGAAGTGAGATCGACCCCGACGGAGAGGTCGCTGTCGAAGGAGAGCGCAAGGCCAGCGCTCTGGTACGACGACGCGGGAGACGATACTTTGTGCACCGTCTGACCTCGCTCCGTCGGACTGAACTCTCGATAGCCTACAATCTGCTCCACAATGCGATACGAAGCGGCCGAGAGCTCTACGCCCTCTCGAATGATCCGCCTTTGGTAGTACTCGCCCTTCGAAACACTCCGAAAGAGCTGAGCGACCGTGAACGATCGCTCAGGCTCAGGCTTCGTTTGGATCTCTCGGCGCTCGTGATCGATCGAGGTGACCCGATACGGCGTTCCTTGATGGGTAAAGACGGCCTTTACGTGCGCCTCACGGAGCGCTTGATCGGCGGAGAGGGTCTCTGAGTGACCGTGATGTCCCCGAGCGCCAGGAAACTTTACAACGTATCCCCGGGACGCTTGGGCAATGAACTGAATAGAGCGGTGGGGTACCTTCGTGGAGGAACGGTACTCTCCGTTCTCGTCCACGAAGAGCTGCCCGCTTTCAAGGAGACGAAGAGCCACCGTGCGTGCCGCAGATCCGAAGATAGTAGCGAGTTCGTCCTCTCGTATCGGCAGTTCTGCACTTGCGCAACGAAGGTGGGCGAGAAGGATCTCCTCGTTATCAACGTTGACGATGGCGGACTCCGGTGCTCGGGTAAAGAACTCTTCCGAGTGCTGCGCTAGGTACCGCGACACGGGATCATCTCCGAGCATGAGGACCGTGACCGCGACGCCACCGCTGCGTCCCGCTCTCCCGGCTCGCTGGAGCGTAGCAGAGAGCGATCCCGGGTAGCCAGAGAGAATGACGGTGTCGAGAGAACCGATGTCGATTCCGATCTCGAGCGCCGAGGTCGAAGAGATACCTCGAACCCGACCTTCGCGCAGGTCGGTCTCGATCTGACGGCGAGTTGCGCTGGGATATCCAGCACGGTAGGAGAGTACTCGATTGGATCGGTCAGAGGCCTGACGCGCGATCGCTTCAGCCTTAGCTCGTGAGTCAGAGAAGACGATAACGTTTCGCCGACACCTCAAGAGGTGACGAGTCAAGAGAGCCGATTGTGTCTGCAAGGAGTTCGAAGCGTCCTTGGTCGCATCCCAAGTCACGGTCCACTTTGGACTTCGTCTCGAGCCGTCGCGATCGATGAGGCGAAATGGTAGTCCAACGAGATCCTGTGCGTGCGTCGCCGGATTTGCAATCGTGCCAGATGCGGCTAAAAACAGAGGTTGTGCGCCAAGACTCGAACAGAGTCGTCGAAGACGCCGTAGTAGGAGCGCGACGTGCCCACCAAGCGTTCCAGAGTAGTAGTGAGACTCATCGATGACCACGAAAGCGAGTCGTGAGAGGAACTGCTTCCAACCCTCCGGCCATCCAAGATAGAGATGTAAGGCGTGGGGGTTTGAGATGATCAGACGACTTCGTTGACGGATCTCCTGCCTCTGAGCGGTTGGGGTATCACCGTCGTAAGTGGCTGGGTGAACCGTGCCGCTAAGAGCTTGATCAAACTCTATCAACCCATCGAGTTGGTCGTTGGCTAACGCCTTCGTCGGATAGAGAAAAAGGGCAGTCGCGTCAGGGTCGACAAGGAGACGTTCGAACGTAGGAAGGTTAAAGGCGAGCGACTTACCTGATGCGGTCTGCGTCGACAAGACGACGTTGGTCTCGCTTCGAAGGGCGTTCAGTACCTCGACCTGATGGGAGTAGAGCGAGAGATCTCTCTCGCTGAGGTACCGCTCTAGTACTTGAGGAAGCCCGTAAGGTCCGTGGATTACCGTCGGATCTTGTCCTTGAGTAAAGGTCTCACTGGTGATCTGACCGACGTAGAACGGAGCGCTATCGAGTTCGGGTAGCGCCTGGGAACGAGCGCTAGCGTGAGCGCGCGTCGTTCCAGATAGATGCTTGTGACCGTCCTCTTGCGAGTCCGTCGTATTTGCGGAGCCGTGACCCATGCGGTCGCGATCGGCTATTTTTCGACCTAAGCGCTCAAAGGCGGTTCGAAACGGGTCCACAACGCCTCGTTCGGTAGGTTCGGAGTTTGAAACTTCACCGAGACCGCCGTCGGAGTTCGCAGACTCAACAGATCTCACAGAGAGGCTCGTCGAAGAGTGATTGACAGAGAGCTACCGCACCCTGAGATCCACCCGACTACTCCTGCGAGCATCTCCGGGCCCCTCAAAGCTCTATTCAGCAGGGTGCTCACAACTCGAGGGAGGTTCCATCTCAAGTACGAGCGAGCGCAGAGCGCGTCACTCATACGTGATCGCAACTCGAGAGCGCGCACAGCCGGCCACTCGGCGTCTTCGAAGCGGTTCTTCGACAGTTCGATCATTGCGCGTTGCGGTACGCGGGGGTCATATCGAGACCGAGCGCGGTCTCCAAGATCTCACCAAGTGCGCAGAGTGTCCCCTCAGAGTAGGCCGACGCAAAAAAGAGACCGCCGATCGGCAGGCCGTCGGCAAAGCCCACGGGAACGGTGATGACCGGATATCCCGCAACCGCTGAGAGTGAGTAGCCTGAGCCGGTGACCTTGTCCCCACCGACCGGATCGATCTGCCACGCTGCACCCATCGTAGGGACGAAGATTGCATCGAGGGAGCCTCGCTGGAGGGTCTCGTCTATTGCTCGTTGAGCCTTCGTCTTGAGCGAGGTACTGATCTCGAGGTATCGTGGAGAGTCGAGAGTTCCGATCGCAGCGGCACGCTCGAAGAGATCTTGATCGAAGTGGGAGAGCTCTCGTTCAGCCGACTCTCTGTTCCCTTCAATCAGATCAGCGAGACTCTGAAAAGGCGTGCCATCTCGTGCCGAGAGGTAGGCCGAGAGGGTTGCATTCAGCTCAAAGAGCAGGAGATCCAGCTCGGCCTCGCGATCGTAGCGAAGTAGATCTGGTGTCTCTTCGTCACAGTGATCGACGATGACGACGCCGCTCTCTGCAAGAGCGAGAATCGCCGCCTCTACGCTGGGCACCGCCTCGGGTGCATAGTCGAAGAAGCCGTGACGTGCGATTCCAACCCGGTACGATCCTATCTCACGAGTTGGGTGCTCTAAGAAGGTGCCAAAGTGGTCGGCACAGGCTACCGACGCAGGGTCACTGAGGTCGAGACCTGCAGCTGCGCTGAGCAGGGTGCGCGCGTCTCGAACGGATCGGCCGAAGACTCCGACGGAATCCTGTGAAGACGAGATTGGAATGACGCCTCGCCGAGAGGTGATGCCCACCGTTGGCTTGATACCTACGACCCCATTCACTGCGGCAGGACACATTACAGAACCATTGGTCTCGGTGCCAAGCGCCATAGGGACCAGTCCACAAGCTACGGCTGCCGCCGATCCCCCCGAAGATCCCCCGGGACTTCGCGTGAGATCGTGAGGGTTTCTCGTCTGTCCACCGACACCGCTCCACCCACTAATGGATCGACTCGACCGCATGTTCGACCACTCCGAGAGGTTGGCTTTTCCAACGATGACCGCACCGGAAGCTCGTAGCCGCTCCACAACGAATGCATCTGAACTCGGAGCGGGCGCCCGTGCAAGCAGTAGTGAGCCTCCGGTAGTTGGTTGGTCAGCAGTATCAGTGTTATCTTTCACCAGAACTGGCACGCCGTACAGAGGACCAGCACCGGTCTTGCTCGCCGTTTGATCTCGATCTCCGAGCCGTTCGGCGTACTGCTCGCTTGCGCCGTTGATGGCTAAGACACTGTGAACCCCGCCGATACGGTGATCGAAGTGGACGATGTCTTGGATCGTTGCCGCAACGACCTCGGCAGCCGTGGCATCTCCTGAGCGATAGAGATCGGTGAGTTCGCTGTGGGAGAGACCGGTGAAGCGAGAACGTGCAACGCGAGAGAGTTCTTCAGGCATGCCTCAACGTTACCGTAGCGTTGCCACTTTCGACGCCAGATCGTTCACCCGAGGCGCCTCCATAGGGCGCACCTGTGACATTAGCTGGACCGGGAAAGAAAAAGATAGTCCTCAGACGGTAGGATCGAGTTTATGAGCGTATCTGATGATGACCAATCTCGCAAAATCCAGGAGTCGCTTGGAGAACGTAACAAGGCAGATCGCCCGTCAGAATCTCGGCTCAGCGATTCCGCTGAGGTGGGGACGCCTGCCCCTTTAGACGAGGACAACGATTTCATTGGTATTCGAAGCGTCGGCGCCTCACCGATTGACGATAGCGACGAGCCTGGAGAGGTCGCCCCAGGAGAAGAAGACGGTTCTCCGGGTCTCCGTAGCATCGATGCAAGCGCACTCCGTAAAGACTCAGAGCGAGACCCACTATCTCCGATCATGACGCGGACGGTCCTCCAGAGTGACAAGCCACTGCGCAATCGACTCTTTGGACGTGACTTCTCAGTAGCCGACAGTATGTTTCCTGATGAACTCGAACCTAAGGTTCGCAATCAGGTCTATCCAGTGACCGAAGGTGACTTGTGGCATCTCCGTCGTCTCGAGCAGAAGACTCGGTACTATCGTCGCTCCCTTCCAGTCGGTATCGGTGTTCTCGCCGCAATAGCGCTGCTCGGGGTTATCTTCTTCAACTTCGGTCCGATTCAACTACTCGCTTTCTTTGCCGGTATCTACTGGATGCTCGGTCTCTACCTCAAGTCCGGGGTTGTACGCACCCTGCTAAGGATCTACATGGACGATATTGAGAGGGAACCAACGAACGATCCTGAACGCTAAGGATCACAGACTTCAGAGAACAGTCAGACCCATAGCGATGAGCTCCGAGCTATGAGCAGGTCACCTCGGCCCGGCAACGGTGCTCATGTCTTACGTAGATCGCTCAAGATCGGGCTACCAGCTCTGGGGACCGTCTTGTTAGAGCCGATCTTGACATCGACCGACTCAGCGTTCATGGGCCATCTCGGACTAGACCCGCTCGCAGCGTTAGGACTTTCCACCTCGCTGATAAACCTTGTGGTCGTCCCACTTGTATCGGTCGGGCTTGCAGTCACTTCGGTGGCCGCTCGCTCCAGTGTTGATGTCGATGAACGTACGCTCCAACGCCTTGGAGCGACCACGGCCTCAGCGTTCGCGCTCCTTGGCCTTGTGGTGGGAGTCCTACTCGGAGTAGGTGGGACCTTAGTGGTGGCCATGGTCGCCCCAAACCACGAGATCGGCCTTCTTGCAGGACGGTATCTTGTGACCGCGGCCTTTGGTCTCCCCGCCCTCTTCTTCGTTGAAGGTGGTGCAGCGTACCGTACCGGTCGCTCTCAAACGGGCTCCGTCTTTGCGATCACCGCTCTTACGGTTACGATCAATCTCACACTCGAAACCGTCCTCGTCTTCGGCTTACACCTCTCCGTAGTCGGCTCGGCTCTTGGCACCGATAGTGCTCAAGGTATAGCGGCCCTCATCTATCTCTACTATCTCCGAAGCAGTGAACACTGGTCGGGAAGAGAACGATGGCGGGCAATCAAGACCTTCGCACTAGAGTTCCGTCGGGCCTCGCTCGACCTCTTTCTGCGAACTCTTGCACTGATTGGAGCTCTCTCAGGCTCTGCCTTTCTGGCCGCGACCTATAGTGGAACGACCCTCTCGAGCTTCCAGCTCGCCGAGCAGCTTTGGCTCTTGATCGGGTTGTCGTTCGATGCGATAGCCGTACCCGCACAGGTTCTTACCGGTGAGTGGTCGGCACGCCGCGATCACGATGCGATCGTGTACTTCGGACCTCGCTTTGTTGGCTTCGGAGCTGCGCTGAGTGTCATCCTCGGCGTTGGCATCTACGAACTCCGTCATATCGCTCCGTCGATCTTGACATCGGTCCCAGTGGTGGCAGATCAAACCGGAGCTCTGATCGTTCTACTCGCTCTCGTCATGCCGCTGACCGCCGTCTCCTTCGTCATCGATGGACTACTCGCTGGTCTCGAACGCTTCGATCTCTTACGAACCATCATGGTCGTGTCGTTTATCGCCTTTGTACTCGTTGCCCTGCTCTTACGTTCGTTGACTACACTGGTCGATGGTGAAGAGAGTGTTTGGTCTGCTTTCACGGTGTGGTTAGCGGTTAGGACCTTGCTTTCGTCTGTTTTGTGGTGGAGAAGCAGGCCATCGAGCGCTTCAGGTTAGGTGGTGACCGAGCAGCGTAAGGCTCGACGCTACTTCGCCTGGTAACCACAGAACCTGGAGGTGTCGGTGGTGTATGAAGGCTATGAGATTAAGGCAGAGCCGAATGGCTCTGAAGTACAGCTATCTCGTGACGGGAGTTCGCACAACTATCCTCCCCCGACGCTGTGTAGCTCAGAACCAACGGTAGAGCTCTGCGCTCTCCATAGTCTCTCATTGTCGATTGTTGGTGAGCTAGAGCAGCATGTCGACGTTGCAACCGCTACTGCAGCACTCGTGATCGGTCAGGTCCCACAGCCGCTCGTTGACCAGCTCGCGGCGCTCTCACTGTCGGTGGACCTCTTGCCCTATGGAGAGTCATCGAGTGAGTCTCAGACTTTTACTACCGCTGAACAGCCAGCGGTCTCATGTCTCGAAGGGGACTTCGAGACCATCGATCTCGATGGATCGAGCTACGACCTTATTTTGGTACTGAACTCATGGAATCAGATGATGCAGGGCATGAGAAGTGCCAAAGCGGCCCGCCTCCTCCGATGGGGCGGAGGTTTGATTGCCTGCTGGTCGGAGGCTTCCCTCACCGACCCCTCACTAGGACACGAACTACATCGAACGCTTCGGGCTGAAAAGGACTGCTTCGAGACCGACTGCGGTGCGCACCGTCTGTGGGGGGATCACGCCCTTGGTCGTAGCGAGAGTGATTTCGAAGAACTGCGCTCGTCAGCGCTGTTTTCGAAGGTCGACGAATTCGTCATAGCACGAGAGTGGGACTGTGATCGAGACGAGTTTCTCTCGTTGTTGCAACACGTCGCAGCAACGACTAACGGGAGCGAGGGGCCGATCGATCCAATCGAGCGTGGTCGAGTTGACTCCTTCTTCTCCGACCACGGGCTCTCGTCACTGTCGCTTCGATCTGTTACGAAGGCCGTCGTCGCCCTTCTCTAGGCGTCCGCGATATTGAAACATCAGTACCCGTAGCAGCGGTCGTAGGTGTTCGCAACGAGGTCGGTCTCCGTACGTCTACTCTGGCGATCTCGAGCGCTCTGCCGTTCTGAGCAG
>JBMFXG010000118.1:0-8525 GCA_049964535.1 Acidimicrobiales bacterium
CCGGTGGTGACCCCCGGTTTGGAACCTTCGCCACGTACATGTCGACCATATTACTTCATAGATATCACCATATCCAGCTCAAAGCAGATACCTTCTACCCACTACTAAGAATTACATGACTACGAACGTAGCACTATCAGATATGGATGAGCTGGTCAGAATCGAGAGAGGTGCTCCGGAGGCAGTTTTTGGGGGGAACTACGGTCTAGCGCGACCGCCGATATGAACAGAGCGGCCGAACACCTGTCCTCTTACTCTCGGCACCGAGCAGCTCACGCTTAAGAGCCCAAACGCTCTCCGTGGTCAACGGAAGCGTTCTTTGCGTCACGATCCGAAAGAGGAGAGGAGCCCCTGCGGATCGGCATATACGTTGAATCTCGATCCTCGAGCGAACGCTACGAGCGCTATTCCAAACTTCTCAGCAACCGAGATGGCAAAGCTTGATGGCGCAGATACCGACACCACGATAGAGATGGACGCAGCGACCGCCTTGGCTACGATCTCATAACCACATCGACTCGAGACCACAAGAACGGTCGCTCGATCGAGCCTTCTCTCCAGTAGCGCCCTACCGATCGCTTTGTCAACGGCATTGTGTCGACCGATGTCTTCAGAGGCACTCACCAACGATGCCGAGCTCGCAAAGAGCGCCGCTCCATGAAGTCCGCCCGTACGAGTGAAGATCGTTTGATGCCGTTGCATCTCCTCGACCATGAGAGCAATCTCTCCGACTTCAGCTAACGCTATCGCCGGCACCTTGCTCCAGCGAAGCTCGAGCGACTCGAGCGATCCCTGACCGCACACCCCACAAGCGCTGAAAGCCGGTCGTAGTCTCTCGACTATGGCGCGCTGCGCACTCGCTCCCCCACGCAGGCGGACGAGAACGACGTTGAAACGCTCGTCCTCGGTAATATCGCTATCGGTACAGTAACGAAGAGCGGCGATATCATCGGCGCTATCGATCAGCCCATCGGTCAGGAGCATCCCCGCCGCAAGGTCGAAGTCCTGGCCGGGTGTTCTCATGGTGATACCGAGCGAGCGTCGCTGCGACGGCTCCTCGAGACGAATCTCAAGGGGCTCTTCACCAACGACCTCGTCGTATCGACGACGAAGCTCCCCATCGAAGCTCTGGATCGGAACCGACACAATCGGGGTCGGTCGACGTGTGCTCACGAGGACTGTGACGTCGAAGAAGTGCTTCCCACTCCCCGTGCAAAGGCGAGAGCGAGCGCAATACCTCTTCGCACCTTCGGATCGAGAGCGGAACGTAGAATCTGACCGAACGTCGGTGTACGCTCCAGAGCGAGCACTTTTCCAGCCTCCTGAATTCCCTTTGAGACCGCTTCGAGCAAGATGGGGTCGAGCGTTCCCGGCAACTGAGACAGTCTCGCAAGATTCTCGAGCGTCCGATGGGTCGACGGTTTGTCCAGCCTCTCAAGGATCACTGCGAGAGCGTCCATCCCACCATCGATACCGATTTCAGCGAGGCGAATCAATCCATGGTCATGCAAGGTCTGCAGGAGTGCACCAAGCTCTTCTTGAGCCGTTGGATCGATCTTCGCAACCGGGGGTTCAAACGATATTGGTTCTGCCATCTCAAGACCTCCCAACGGGACAACGCTGCGGAGGTGTGACATAATCACTCCGCTTCCACTTCTCCTCGACCATGACCCCAGGCTTCGGTGTCCTGACCCCAAAGCGGAAGTTACGTTTCGGCAAGGGACTCCGCCCAGTCCCAAGCAGAACCTCCATCTTCACCGCAAGCTCCTTATAGGCGGGAGTATGCGTTGCCACATCGGTTTCAGAGGAGGTCAACATGTTGACCGCAGAGGAGTTGGAACGAGCATTCATCGGCATGTAGAGTTCGTGACCCTGCACGCGATCGGTCACGAGCGCCTTCACCTTGACCGCCCCTCGCCTCGAGATCAGACGCACCAGCGATCCGCTCTGCACGCCCCTCTCGGCAGCGAGCTCCGGGGAGATCTCGACAAAGGCCTCCGGAGTGTGATCTGCGAGACCTTGAGTCCGATAGGTCATGTTCCCTTCGTGGAAGTGCTCGAGAAGACGACCATTATTGAGGTGCAGATCAAACTCATCGTCGGGAGCCTCTGATGGCTCGTGGAACTCGAGGGGGAAGAATCTCGCTCGACCATCATCGAAGGTAAATCCATCAAGGTAGAGATTCTTCGTCCCAGTACCATCGCTCCCTACCGGCCACTGCAACGACGAGAACCCCTCCAAGCGATCGTACGTCACGCCGGCAAAGAGTGGTGTGAGCGCCGCAGCCTCATCCATGATCTCCGAAGGATGATCGTAGTTCCACGCCGCACCGAGCGACCGAGCGACATCTTGTATGATACGCCAGTCGGGACGCGAGTCTCCAAGAGGTTCGAATACCTCATAGAGCCGCTGCAAGCGTCGCTCTGTATTGGTAAACGTGCCTTCTTTCTCCACCGAAGGCGACGCTGGGAGCACGACGTCAGCAAAGCTCGCTGTCTTAGAGAAGAAAAGGTCTTGCACAACGAAGAAGTCGAGCTTTGTGAAGGCCTCTTGGACATGTGAGGCGTGAGCGTCAACAAGACCCATGTCCTCGCCGATGAGATAGAGAGCTCTCATCTCACCCCGGTGAATGGCGTCGACCATCTCATGGTTATCAAGGCCCTGGCGTACCGGGAGGGTAACTCCCCAAGCGTCTTCAAAACGACGCACTACCGATTCGTCATCGACCGGCTGATATCCAGGGTAGAAAGTGGGCATGGAACCAAAGTCGGAGGCCCCTTGCACGTTGTTATGACCACGCAATGGGTAGGCGCCTGCATTCGGTCTTGCAAAATTTCCAGTTACCAACAGCAAGTTGGCAAGGGCGGTAGAGGTATCCGAACCGCGCTGGTGTTGCGTTACCCCCATTGCCCAGAGCGCGCAGACTCCATCTGCTGCAACGATCTCATGGGCAACCGCTTTGAGGGTCGTCGCACCGACGCCACTGACCTGCTCGGCATAGTCCAGGGTAAATGCTTCGATGCTCGCTCGATAGAGCTCGAAGTCATTGGTCTTCTCCTCTATGAACTCACGAGCTTCAAGACCGTTATCAATGATGTACTTCGTGACCGCACCCAACCACACCAGATCGGTACCGGGGCGAGGATGGAAAAAGATATCTGCTCGCTCCGCCATCTCGTTCTTGCGAAGATCTGCAACGATCAGTTTCTGTCCAAAGAGCTTGTGCGCCCGCTTAACACGAGCGGCCACGACTGGATGGCTCTCGGCGGTGTTGGAGCCGACGATGAGAACCAGTCCCGCTCCGGAGATATCAGAGATCGATCCCGAATCCCCACCGTAGCCGACGGTGCGCCATAGCCCCATAGTGGCAGGCGATTGGCAGTATCGAGAACAGTTGTCAACGTTATGAGTACCGATCACAGCACGTGCAAGCTTCTGCATGAGGTAACTCTCCTCATTCGTGCACTTCGACGAGGCAATAAGTCCGACCGCATCGGAACCACTCTCGTCTTTGATCGTTCGCAAGGAGGTGCCGATGTAACGTAAGGCCTCATCCCACGTCGCCTCTTCGAAGCGATCTCCTCGACGGATCAACGGTGTGGTCAAGCGGTCCGGGGAGTTGACATATCCCCAACCGAACTTCCCTTTAACACACGTCGAGATAGTGTTCGCCGGACTTGCGGGCGAGGGTTCAACTTTGAGTATCGATCGCTGGCTCGTCCACATCTCAAAGCTGCAACCCACACCACAGTAGGTACAGACGGTCTTTGTCCTCCGTATCTGGGACCGGCGCGCCGCGCTCTCTGCCTCCGAAAGGCTCAAGATCGCCTTGAGTCCCGTGGCCGGTTCTACCGCCTTGGTCAGAGAGATCAGCGGCTCTCGAACCTTTCGAGGTATCGATGTCAACAGACCGGCCCTTGAGATCATGCCTTTCTCCATGAGTGCATTACATGGGCAGACGGTCACGCAGTGACCGCAACCGACGCAGCTCGAGGAGCCCGCTTCGACCCCTCCATCCCAGAGCACTCTCGGGCGATCCATAGACCAATCAATGGAGAGCGTCTCATTCACCTGAAAATTCTGACAGGCCTCGACGCATCGGCCGCACGCTATGCACTGTTCCGGATCGTAACGATAGAAAGGGTGGGAGTCGTCAACCGGATAACCCTTCGGCTCGATGGCATAGCTGGGGTGGTCGATGTCCATCTCTGCAAAGGTGTTGTGCACGACGCAGGTTCCGTTATTGTTCTCACAGACGGTGCAGTAGAGCTCGTGGTTCGCAAGTATGCGTTGCATCCCTTCACGTCGAGCCTGCAGCGAATCTCTCGAATCCGTCGAACACGACAGATCCCCAGATAGCACGTACGAACAGGACCGAACCAATTGAGAGGTGCGCTCACCTGGCTGATCTTCGAGCGGAAAGATCTCAACAAAGCAGGTATCGCAGGTCTCGATCGGTCCAAGATTCTCTTGATAACACACGTGCGGAACGGACACTCCCTGTCGCAGGAGAACGTCGAGAAGCCGCTCACCGGCGTGCGCACTGCCCTCAACTCCGTTCACACGTACTCGTATCTTGGTCATCGATTGCACACCTAACCTCTCAACTTCTGCAGTGGTCTCTCTTCAGCGGCTCTGCCTACCCAAAAGGGGACTCTCTCTGGAGCTTAGGGCAACGAATCGGTGCGGTCTCACCGTTCAACACAGGTGGCATCCCAACAACTCACTCCAGCGACCGTCAGAAGATCGATGGGCTTCGGCCCAGGATTCGAACGTGATCAGCAGGAGTATCACAATCTTGAAAGGCTCTTCGATACGGCTGAGGAATCCGAGCTTCCGGAAGGACGACTGCATCGGACAGTCCATCAAAGAGAGCGGCGAGGCTTCGGATACCTTCATCGGCACTAAAAACGAGTCCAGCTGCACCTCTCTTTGTGATCACCATGGGAAGAAACTGTCGATATCCATCGAGCGAAACGATTGCACTGCACTCACCCGCTTCGGCTAGCAACCAACGCAACGTCGAAGTCGTCATCGCAGGATAGTCACAGCCAAGAACGAGAAATCGAGATATCTCCTCTCGATACCATAGAGCACGAATCGAATCCACCGCAGCTCGCGCCGGACCAGATCCGACCTCAGACTCAGCAACGCACTCATATCCACTCAGCCCCATACCGCACTCGACTACTGTGCTCACGGTCTCAGAGAGCAACCGTGCAAGGCCGACAGCAAAACTGGTTCCGGCCTCTAAGGAGAGCTGTGCTTTCGGTATCCCCATTCGGGTGCTAGCTCCACCGGTCAACAGTATGCCAGCTACTCCCATGGCGGGCTACTCCGAGGAGGTTGTGGGCGCAATCGATCGAACGAATTCCAGAGCATCGCTCAAAGGCCGACCGCTCCTTCCCACTAGCCAACAGGCAAGAGGGGCCGCCCTTCGTTCGCTCATGTGGGCGATCTCACCAGCGAAGGCAAGAATCTCGTCCATCTCCGCTTGCGACAGAACAGGCAGACCCCACTCCGCCGCCAGGCACGCAACAAGGTCAGTTACTTCCATGGAGGTACCCTAGCGCACGCCGGTGCGTCGAACCCAAGCGGAGCATCAGATCTCGGGTCCCTAGCGCTCCGCAATTTTTGACTTCGGGCACGCTATACTAGGCACTGTCGTTCCCATTCGGTGAATGGCTCGAGCGGACTGAGTCCTTGGTATCACGTAGTCATCAAAGGGGCAAGGACGAGCGTTCGATGGTCGAGATTGTGGTGTTATAGGACGCTGATCTCTCGATTCATGAGGTGACACGACTGATACGACAACGAGAGTACGAGACGCTCCCTCCGACAACGAGACATCTCGTGATTCCGGTTCGTGGCGGGACGTATCGACGAATGGCACTTGTTGTGGTCGCAACGACGGTAGCGATATTGCTCCTTTCGGTGACAGCCGGTGCATCGACAGCGCAGTCAGCACTCCAGGCTCGGGCCAACTCGCTCGCTGCGTCGATCGTGAGCGAAGGTCAGAGACTTCATGCTCTAGCGGTAGCTGAGGTTGCAGCACAGGCCAACCTCCGAAACGCGGAGCAAGCCGTAGCTGCCTCTCGTCACCAGCTCGATATCGACCGAGTTCGCCTCAGAAACGCACACCACCATCTCGAGGGAGCTATCGTCAGCGAGTTCATCCACAACGGAGATATCAACTCACTCGCAACGCTCCTCTCCTCCACCGAACAGAGCAATCTCGTGCGAAGCGAGTACCAAAACGTTGCCGTCAGTTCCATCACCGACTATCTCTTCCAAGTTCAACAGGCTCAGCGTGCGACCCAAGAAGCGGGGCTACTCCTCGCCAATCACCTCCAACGTGCTCACCTCGCAGTGCTGCAAGTCCAAAACGCACGATCAGCCGTCCAAACCTCGATCTCAAACGAACAGTCCTCTCTCGCTGCAGTCAATCAACAACTTCAAGGGCTCATACAAGCGGCGCTCGCCCGTCAATCTCGTCAACACGTCGTTCAAGGACTACCATCTCCAACCGTGCTTCAGGTCGTTGCACGAGGACCTGCAGCAACGTCTAAATGGGGCGGAACACCAGCGCCGCCTCTTCCAGCGGCCTTCGCCGCCCTTCGCGACTGCGAATCGGGGGGCAACTACTCCGACAACACCGGCAATGGTTACTACGGCGCCTACCAGTTCTCGCTCTCCACATGGATCGGACTCGGCTACCAGGGCCTTCCTTCTAACGCACCGCCAGCAGTCCAAGACGCCGCAGCACAGAAGCTCGCAGCAGGGGGCTGGGGAGCATGGCCGGCATGTGCAGCTATCTTGGGTCTGAGCTAGCGATATGAGAGGATCGAGTCCTTCGAGGCTACGAGCTACGGTAACCTCGAGCAAGAAGAGCACTCTGTGAAACTCTTACTGCTCCGCCACGCGCAGTCCATCATGAACGCGGAGTATCGATGGGCCGGGAGTGCCGACCCTCCACTGTCAGCGAATGGTATCGAAGCGGTTCGTCAGTTAGCACCCCAGCTCCAAGAGCTTGGTGTCACATCGCTCTTCTCATCCTCTCTGGTCCGAGCCGTGCAGACCGCTCATCTCTTGAACGAGTATCTCCACGTCCGCTACCACGCTCCGGTGACAGAGTTCAACGATCGAGATATCGGATACTGGACAGGTCTCACCTACGAAGAGCTGCAAGGGAGCTATCCAGAGGAGCTACGCGCGTGGACCTCGGGTGCGAGCCGGGAGATCCCTGGCGCTGAGAGCTGGGGTGCTCTCTGTGCACGCGCACTACACGGTCTCGACATCATTCGCCAGCGATGCCAGCCCTCCGACGTGGCGGTGGCCATCAGCCACGCTCAGGTTCTGACTGCCATCTGTGACACGCTCGGCTTTAATTCGACCAAGCAGCACAATCTCGAGGGACACTGGCTGGAGCTCGTCGAAGGCTCCGTTGCATATCTCGAAGCGTTCTCACTAGCCCAGGCCCACCATCACTACTCCGATTGAACAAGGAGAGACCATGAGAGTAATCGCAACACGACTTCTTGAAGACCTCCAAGAGGAGGTGAGCGGTGTTGAGTTCTCCTTCTGGGACGCCGGCCACGACGAGGATCTACCGAGATCGATCCTCGAAAGCTGTGAGGTCTACATTCCAACCTACATGTCTCGATCTCAGCCGTTCGCTATCCTCCCCGAGCTTTCGAACCTTCGTCTGCTCCAGCTACTCACGGCCGGAGTCGACACCGTCCTACCGCTCGTGCCCCCCGGAGTAGCGCTTGCAAACGCGAAAGGAGTTCACGACGCATCGACCGCAGAGCTCGCTGTCGCCCTCATGCTCGCCTCGTTGCGTGGATTTCCCAGCTTTATCCGAAGCTCTCAGACCGGTGCCTGGCACCCGCTCGTGACCAACTCACTCGCGGACCGGCGCATTCTTATCCTCGGCTACGGATCAGTTGGAATCGCCATTGAGCGCCGTCTTCTTCCCTTTGAGGTCACGATCGACCGAGTCGCCAGACGACCGCGCGAGGGTGTCTTTGGGCTAGAGGATCTCGCCACTCTCGTCCCCCAAGTTGATATCGTCGTCGCTGCGACACCACTCACTAGCGAGACCCACCACCTCATCAACGACGACTTTCTCAGCTCCATGCGAGATGGAAGCTTGCTCGTTAACGTTGCTCGGGGTCCTGTAGTTGATACCGATGCCCTGACAAACCATCTCGCAGCTCAACGACTCTCCGCTGCGCTCGACGTTACCGATCCAGAACCACTCCCGCCGAACCACCCACTCTGGACACTGCCCAACTGCCTGATCACACCGCACGTTGGCGGAGCAACGAGCGCGTTTACCCCTCGCATCAAAGCTCTCGTGGCCGATAATCTCCAGCGCTACGTAGTAGGTGAACCCTTACGGAACGTCGTGACCTCGTCGTACTAGCGACCGTCACGACGCCACGTTGTATCGCTCACCAACTCAGGTCACTGCCTCCCAAGGCTCTCGTCTCCCGTCACGTACGAACCACTGAAGTCGTCCG
>JBMFXG010000119.1:0-8437 GCA_049964535.1 Acidimicrobiales bacterium
GGGATCTGAGTTCACCTAACTAAGGCTAGCCCGATCGTCGAGCTTTGCGGAAATCTCTTATGAGTTGGAGAACACAACAGTGTTGTGCGTCTCTAGCGCTTTAGGAGCCGGTGACTTTGATACCGATCCCGTGTTGTTTAAAGAGAGGTCGAGCGCAGTTGAATCCAGCTCAGCGGTCGGCGCAGGCGACTGGATCGTTATGGAAGGTGATGCCCCACGATAACGATCGAGTCACCTGCGGACGAGCTTATTACTCGGGCAACTCCGGCCTTCTACCGATCTGGTGGGCCAAAAATGACACAGGAGTTGTGGCCACCAAAACCGAAGGAGTTTGACAAGATATATCCCGGCTCCATTGTGCGTGGCTCGTTGATCACCACGTCGATGTGTATATCAGGATCGATCTCCTTGGTATTCGCCGTGATCGGAATAGTCCGTGTTTCCATAGTCAAACATGCAGCAACCGCTTCGAGAGCCCCTGCGGCGCCGAGGCCATGTCCGAGCGTTCCTTTGACCGAAGTCGTCGGAAGTCGGCGATCGCCAAAGACCGAGATGATCGCTTGCGACTCAGCGAGATCGTTGAGAGGCGTCGACGTTCCATGAGCGTTAATGTGGGTAATCGCATCGGGCTCGAGGTCTGCATCATCTAGGGCGAGTCGCATGCATCTCGCTGCACCTACACCTCCTGGGAGGGGAGCGGTGATGTGATGTGCGTCCTCGTTCGAACCCGTTCCCTCAATGATCGCATAGATATGCGCACCACGCGCCTTGGCGTGCTCGAGTTCCTCAAGGACTAAGACACCAGATCCTTCACCTGGAACGAATCCATCGCGATTTTTGTCGAAGGGTCGGGAAGTGTAGCTTGCGCTGAGGGCGGTCATGTTGTTGAACCCAGCGGTAGCTGCCGGGGTAATAGCAGCCTCGGCACCACCAGTGAGCATCACATCACATCGTCCGTTCGCAATCAAACGAGCTGCATTAGCAATTGCTTGATTCGAGGCAGCACAGGCTGTCACCGTTGTCTCGCAGGGACCTTGATAACCAAAACGCATAGCGATTGAGGCCGCTCCGGCATTCGCCATCATAAGGGGAACGAGAAACGGAGTCACCCGGCTCGGCCCTCGCTCATGTGCGACGATCACCTGCGCTTCTAGGCTTTCGAGGCCCCCGACACCCGTACCCATCCAGACACCGGCTCGAGCTGGATCGACTTCAATGGTCCCCGCATCCTGCAGGGCGAGATCGGCTGCTGCAACCCCGAACTGGTTGTAGCGGTCGTAGCGACGCAGCTCCTTTGGTGTTAGCCATGGAGAAGGGTCGAAGTTCGTAGCGGCACGGATACCAGTTGGAGAAGGGCCGAGTAGTCCTCCCCAGAAATCTTCCTTGCTGGTGCCGAGACACGATACGACGCCAAGACCGACTACTGCGACCCTGCGCTTCGAACGGATCCCACCGTGGGGGTCGAGTGGATCCCAGGAGATTCTCACTTAGAGCTTTCCGTAGATGAGATCGAAGGCCTTGCCGACGGTGTCGACCCCTTCGAGATCAGACTCTGGTACCGTGATCTCAAACTCGTCTTCCAGTGCCATAACGAGTTCTACGAGATCCAAGCTGTCGATCTCGAGATCGCCGGCAAAAGTAGCTTCTGGCACCACCTTGTCTTCGTCGACGTGAAGAACCTTAACCGTCGTCTCTTTAAATTTGGCGAATGCCTCGTCTCTTTCCATGTGATTTCTTCCTCTCCATCATGCATCAATAGCATGAAACCTTGTGACTTTACAACAGATCGACGACCGAAAGGTCGTCAGATTCCCATAGCGAGCCCACCGTCAACGCTGAGAACGACTCCAGTGATATAGGACGAACGTTCAGAGCACAAAAACCCTACCGCCGATGCAACTTCGTCTGGCCGTCCTGCTCGACGAAGTGGAACCGCCTCAAGTATTGCGTTGGTTCTCGCTTCGCCGGAGGCCTGAAAGATGTCGGTATCGATCGCCCCTGGAGTGATGACATTGACCGTAATGTTGCGTGATGCAACCTCTCGTGCTAGCGAACGAGCAAAGCCGATGAGCGCAGCTTTGGATGCTCCGTAGTTCGTTTGACCCGGCGATCCCATGAGCGCTACGACGGACGATATCAGCACGATCCGGCCGAACCGGGCCTTTACCATCATCGGGAGCACGCCCTTAGAGAATCGATAGGCGGAGGTCAGATTGGTCTCTATTACTGACGAGAAATCCTCTTCAGACATGCGTAGGAGTAGCCCGTCGTGGGTCATGCCGGCGTTGAGCACGAGAGCTTCGATCGTACCGAAGCGGGCTGTCGCTTGCTCAATGGCTGAAGCGATCCCGTTTGGTTCTGAGATATCGCACTTGATCGCGTGAATGCGAGAGTGTTCGAGCAGGTCCTGCGGTGGGGTGGTCGATCGATAGGTGAGCGTTATCTGATACCCCGAGTGAAGGAGCTCTCGTACAATAGCTTCACCAATGCCTCTTCCTCCGCCGGTGACAAGCGCGTGTAGTGAGTGGTCGTTCGGATCACCTATGGCCATCTGCGCTCCAGCGAAGTACGGAAGAAGCCCAGGTCATCCCTGCTCCAAAACCGCAGAACAGGACGAGGTCGTCGTTGTGAAGACGACCAGCATCGGCCGCTTGTGCTAGTGCAATCGGTACCGATCCGGACGAAGTATTGCCGGTTCGGTCCAAGACGATGGCGGTCTTCTCTATGGAGAGTCCGAGACGATCGTTTGCAGCCTCAATGATCCTAAGGTTTGCTTGGTGCGGAACGACCAAGCTTATTTGGTCGGCCGTGACCCCTGCTCGCGCCATTGCGTTCTGAGCAGAACCAACCATTGCGCGAACAGCGCGCTTGAAGACCTCTCGTCCCTCCATCTTGAGGTAGCCGCCATGATCGCAGAAGAGAATGTCTACGGCAGATCCGTCGACGCCGAGATCCCAGCCCAAGAAGTCATCGGTGTCGCTGGCCTCAACGACGACCGCTCCTGCGCCGTCTGCGAAGAGAACGGCGGTCGAACGGTCTTCTTGGTCGGTAATTTTGGAGAGCGTGTCCGATCCAATGACGAGAATCTTCGAATGCCCGGTAGCTATGAGCGACTTAGCCACAACGAGAGCGTAGACGTAACCGGCGCACGCCGCATTGATATCCATTGCGCCACCGCGGGTTCCAATCTTGTCCGAGACGAATGCAGAGGTTGCCGGCACGGTCTGGTCAGGGGTCGTTGTTGAGAGGATCAGAAAGTCAATGTCGGTGGGCACTAGTCCCGCTGACTTGATCGCTTCGAGCCCCGCTTCGATGGCGAGACTCGAAGTCGTGCCACCCATGCGGCGCTCTCGAATTCCGGTTCGCTCGGTTATCCATGCGTCACTGGTCTCGAGGCGCGCCTCGAAGTCGGCGTTGGTGACTATCCGTTCTGGGAGATAGTGACCCCATCCTGTAACTCTTGCACCTTGCATCCTTACTCGACCCCGTTTCTCAGCCATGCGATTGGCTGTCCCATGATGACTCGTTCACCGTCGACCGCTATCATCCCCTGCAGTACACCGTCAAAGGGACTTCGAACTTCGTGTTCACCGATTTTCCCCAACGAGTCGCCAACGTGGATAGTCTGGCCTTTTGTAGCCGCAACTGGGTCTGGCTGAAGCGTAGGGGAGAAGACCCCCGAGTGGGTCGCAACAACGATCCGTTCGGATGCGTAGAAGCGCTCACCGTGATGACTGGTTGCCCAGTCATGAAATGGTCCCTCGGCCGTAACGGCCGAGAGTAACGTTTCGAGATCGCTGGGTTGAGCGACCGAGACCGTAGGCACCTCTGGCAAGGCTCTCTTGAGCAGACCTCCAAGAACCCCCCCGGGACCCACTTCTACGATGAGGTTCGGATGTTGGGCGCCGATAAGGTTCATGGTTTGGCGCCAGAGAACCGGTGAACAGAGCTGTGCGGAGAGGAGGTCCGGCCACGAACGTGCCGATTGGTGCTCCTCGGCATCCACGTTGGCTATGACTGGGATATCGGAGTCGTAGAAGCGCGTCGCATGGAGAGCCTTGGAGAGTCGAGCCTGTGCCGAAACGATGAGTGGCGTGTGGAAAGCTCCACCCACGGGTATCTTGACTGCACGCTTAATGCCGAAGGTGCGCGCATCGGAGAGAGCGATATCGATAGCGTGTGTGAGGCCAGCTAACACCGTTTGGCCATCGGAGTTATAGTTAGCGACGAAGATCCCATCACCGATGTGAGAACAGAGAGCTCGAACGCTTTCGTCGTCAGCTCCGAGAAGTGCTGCCATTGCTCCGGGGTTTTCCTCCGCTGCTACTTGCATTGCTTCTCCGCGCTCACAAACAAGCGTTACCGCTCCCTCGAAGGTGACCGCTCCAGCGGCTACGAGAGCCGAATACTCTCCGAGAGAGTGGCCGGCGCAGAGCTGTGGCGAGATGCCGATTCGCTCAATGGAATCGAGTATCACCATCGACGTGAGGAAGGTAGCGATCTGGGTATTTCGTGTCATGGAGAGCTCGTCTGCCTCGGCGTGAAGTAGAAGTCGAGAGAGATCTCGTTGAGCCACTTCGGAGGCTTCTTCGACGAGTTCCCACGAAGGCTGGTCAGCCCATGGAAGGCCCATCTGTGGCCGTTGCGAACCTTGACCGGGAAACACGAAGCAGATCATAAGGACGACCTCCAGGCGAGCTGATGGCTGCTTTGGCCTCTTCTAGGGTGACCAAGAGAGGTGATAGATGTCTGAGCGATCTTCACTGTTCGTCTGATCGGACGACGGTGAAGACTGTCTTCGAACTCTCTCGTACAAGTCATGACCTAAGTTAGACTCTTCAATTCAGTCAATAGTTACAACTTGGAGTGAAGTTTTGCTCTGGTGGACTTTTCGGTGATCAAATGCGAGGAAGTGGCCGAAGTTTGCAGCTGTCCACACACTCTGAACTCCGGTGTTGTCGAAGGCGGTCGGAAGCTGGCGGTCGCTACCTTGTGCCGACGGCTGGTGGTCGATCAGCTTCAGCTTTATGGATAAGTATCCAACTCGCTGCGGCGCACTGCACGGTTGGTGAGGTTTCACAGCCCTTGTCGGTGAGGCTTCTCGGATGATACCCGCTCACACTGTGATTTGTAGCAGTCGTAACTGCGAAACCTCATGCTGATGTTGGGTCGTTCTTCTGTTGCTTGCTTGCGTTGTTGAGACCTTGAGCTAGTGTACGGTACTGAGCTGACGTGGCAACGATGGGTCGCTCAATCTGATGAGATAGACTAGGCGGACTGCCCGGGTGGTGGAATGGTAGACACGGAGGCCTCAAAAGCCTTTGCTCGCAAGGGCGTGCGGGTTCGAATCCCGCCCCGGGTACATACAGATGGGCGCCACCTTCTTCGAAGTTTGGACGAAGAAGGTGGCGCCCATCTGTATCGACGGCGAGCGGACGCCTACCAATCTGTAGCCATCCCTGCGAAATGCAGCTTGATGAGACGGGTTCGGAGGATAAGACTGCACCCTTGTTAACGAGCGTTCCGTACGGTACCTCGGGTCGTCATTCAACCTATCGAAGTTTTTGCCGATAGATCGGGATAGTGTTGGAGTTCGAAGCCAAGTAGGTCGGCGATGGAGACATCTGAAATTACGCCCGAGTCTCGGGTTATACTCTACTTTGAGCAACCTGGGAGCACCGCGTCACGAGGCCACGACGGCGTGATCGATCTCGTCAATCGAGCTGCGATCCAGCAAGTGAATCTCGAAGTCCTGTTCTCCTCTAAAGAGGCCGTGTTCGCTCGTGCCCAGGAGCTACCGGAGGACTTCTCCCCGGCGGTTACGGCTTCACTCGTTTACCCGCTATTCTCGGAGAGTTGGCGAGTACCGGTTCGAATCTCTCCGATAACCGATCTTGGTCCCAAGGCGTATGCTCTGCATCCGCTTGAGGAGTGGGAGTATCTCAATCGTCGAGCGTTTGTGCGAGTGCGTTTCGACGCACGCGTCACCCTGGTGCCTCAACCTGAGAAGACCCGTCTTGGAATCGCATGTCACGCGGTCGATCTCTCTAACTCTGGTGTCGGAATCCAGCTACCAGAGGATTTCGGTATCGAACTCTCCGATACTGTGCTGCTCATTCTGCATCTTGACGATGGCGACCTTGAGGTAATGGTAGAGATTGCGTCGAGACGTGGATCGATCGTAGGAGCTCAGTTCTCCCGTCTCAGTGCGGACGCCGAGAAGAGAATCGGTAAGGCGGTTTTCCAGGCTCAGATCGCTCGCAAACGTCTCCTGGTTGACGACGATTGACGTGAACCTTCTCCTCGCTCTCATCGCGGAGTGGAGCGCTAGCACCGTGTAATGGACACTAGCTCAGTGAGCGAAGGAATGGATTATATCGGCGCTCTCGTCCGACCGTGGTCTCTGGTCCATGACCTGGCAAGACGCGTACGTCATCGGGGAGAGGAAGGATCTTGTCGGCCATGGATGCCATAAGGGCCTCCATTGAGCCGCCGGGCAGATCGGTCCGGCCAATGGAATCTTTGAAGAGGTGGTCTCCCGAAAATAGTAGATCGTCACCGTCGTAGTCATCGACTCGTAGGCAGATAGAACCTTCGGTGTGGCCCGGCGTGTGGATTACGGTAAAGTGAAGACCGGAACCACGTATGACGTCACCATCTTCGAGGGTGTTGATCACCTCAGGTTCGGCTAGATTGACCCCCGCTTGGAGAAGCTGATCGCGAAGCACAACAGCGGAGAGTTGATCTTTGAACCGATAGAGGTCATCGTGATGGATGTGTACCGGCGTGGTCGCTGCCACTGCGTCGTGGTCGAGAAAACTGCGCATGCCGCCGATGTGATCGACATGTCCGTGAGTGGCGATAATCGCCACCGGCTTGAGACCATGACGGAGAATCGAATCGACAACTACCTCGGGCTCTGGCGGAAGATCGACGATCACGCACTCCTTGTCGTCGGCCGAGATGATCCAACAGTTTGTCTGCGCGACCCAAAGCGACGCTGATGCAAGGATCATGAGGTCTCCTTCCAGACTGAGTGGACTCGTGACAAGTACAGGGGCTATCAGGGGTATCGTAGTTGGGAACCATTTGAGCTAGGTATGTCAGGAGCAAACGATGGCCGTACGTGTAGTGCTCGCTGAGGATGAAGCTATTATCCGACTGGACCTGCGGGAGACCTTGGAGGCGGAGGGCTACGACGTGGTCGGTGACTTTGGCCAGGGAGACCTTGCTCTTGCAGCCATTCGAGATCTTCGACCTGATATTGCGATCTTAGATGTCAAGATGCCGGGTCTCGATGGCCTTGAAGTTGCAACGATAATCCAACAGGAACGGATCTGCGCCACTTTGATATTGACGGCCTTCTCGCAGCGAGCGCTTGTGGAGGCCGCCCGAACGGCCGGGGTCATGGCCTATCTCGTGAAGCCATTTCAGAGCTCTGAGCTCGTACCAGCCATTGAGCTTGCTCTCGCCCGTTACGGTGAGAACAAGATGTTAGAGGAGGAGATGGAGCAACTCCGAGGTGAACATCTTGTCTTGCAAGATAAGCTCGAGACTCGAAAACTTCTTGATCAGGCGAAGGGTCTTCTCATGGAAGAGTTAGGGATGACTGAAGCCGAAGCCTTCCGATTTCTTCAACGAAAAGCAATGGATGGTCGGCTCCGCTTAGGAACGGTAGCCTCCCAAGTAATCGATGGTGTCCTTCGTCCAGAGCCTTCCTAACTCTTCCTCCTGGTATGAGCTGGTATGAGGTTCAGGCGCTCCTTTGACCTCATTGTTGGCGAGTTCCAGGTTCTGGTAGTTGCTATCGATACTCGAGGGACCTCTCGACCTTCGGGTCGGTCTCCGCATCTAGCTGAGTGTGGGAAGTTGCTGTATCGTTCCATCATCTCTGCGTTTAGTCGCCAGAGCCAGACCCAAGGCGTCGTGGAACGCAGCACAAACTAAGCTTAGAACCACCGTCGAAGTGGGCTTGGGCGAGCTGGTAAAAGGCAGAAAAGGTGCCTTGAACAGGTAGAATATAAGTCGCTACAACACAAATTCTACTGGAACGAAGGACACCTTTTCGATGTCAACTTTACACGCTCCGTCGCGCCTATCGGTGGCATTCGACGACAGTCATGCGGTGGCAAATGCAGGTCTTGCGTTGGTAGGTCTGCTGAGCGAGAAACTTGGCCTCGAAGAACTCTGCGACGAGACTATTGACGTCCCCCCATTTCCTGGAAGACGAGTGGCAACGCTCGTACACGCGTTGGTCGCCGGTGCCACGTGTATCGACGACGCAGACGTGTTGCGCTCAGGTGCAACGTCATCGGTTCTCTCTCACCGAGTGATGGCACCGGTAACTGTCAAGCCAGTTGACGTATTTCTTGAAAATATCTTTGGTGTCCTGCTACGCCGTGGTTGACCTCCTCTCTCGCTGCTCTGCACTCGGTGT
>JBMFXG010000120.1:0-8418 GCA_049964535.1 Acidimicrobiales bacterium
ACGGATGAGATGCGAAGTGCTATCACTGAGATTGCTTCGTCCGCATCGCAGGCTGCAAAGGTTGCATCCTCTGCAGTTGAGGTCGCGCAGTCGGCATCGGAGACCGTGCTACGACTTGGGAATTCTTCGCAAGAGGTCGGTGAGGTCGTCAAGACGATCAACGGTATCGCTGAGCAGACCAATCTTCTCGCTTTGAACGCCGCCATTGAGGCAGCACGAGCGGGAGATGCCGGTCGCGGGTTTGCGGTGGTGGCATCGGAGGTGAAGGATCTGGCGAAGGATACCGCTGATGCGACAGAGGATATCGCTCGGAAGATGGAGGTCATTCAAGGCGATACCAGCGCAGTGGTCGCTGCGATCGGCCAGATTGCTGACATTATCGCGACCATTAACGATCTTCAGTCTTCGATAGCAACCGCGGTGGAGGAGCAGTCGGTCACGACCAACGAGATCGGGAGGATCGCCTCTGAAACCGCTCAAGACGCTGCAGATGCTGCCCGTCACATTCGAGCGGTCGTTGAGTCAGCAGGCTCTTCACGACAGGCCGTTCATACCACGCACGACGTGACGAAGGCACTTGGAGATATGGCGGACAGACTCTCTGACCTCGTTCGTCAGTTTGGCGGCAGATCGGCCTCATTGTCGGGTGGTGGAGCTAGCTCGGCGTCTTCTCCTGGGGGCGGACTGGCTGCGAACGGAAGCCCGACACGTTCAGCTCACGATCGGAAGCCTCGCTCTCGATTTGGCGTCGATGCCGAGAAAACGGCTTCAGGCGCTTCAGCGTGACCTTGAGCTGAGCTTCCCGATTCCTCGTGTTAGGCCGAACCTGGTAGGTCTTGAGAGAGTTGCTCGGCATATCGAGCCATAGAGGCGATCCACCTCTCTGGGTCTTGAGACTTTCGAATGATGTAGTCGTGAACTTCAGGATGAGGGAGGACGAGAAATCGCTCCTCCCTCATGGCGATGATGGATAGCTCTGCAACCTCGTCTGGTTCTCGAATATCACCGAACGTCGTGACCGATCGCTGTGCTAGCTGTGACGAGTCGTCCTGGATGTCTCCGACAGGGAAGAGCATCGGAGTGCGGACGCCTTGGGGGCACAGGCATGAAACTCGAATTCCTCGTGAGCGGTAGGTGATCGCGAGCCATTCTGCAAATCCCACGACTGCATGTTTCGTAACGCTGTACGGGGCTGCGCCGAGGTTCGTGAGGAGCCCAGCTGCGGATGCCGTAGAGAGAAAGTATCCCGAGCCCTGCTCGAGCATGCTCGGTAAGAGCGTCGAAGCGGCGGTGACGTGAGCTAACACGTTGACCCTCCAGCTCTCCTCCCAGTCCTGGTTGCTCGCGTCTAGACCTCCGCCACGAGCCACCCCGGCGTTTGAGCACATGATATCGATGTGGCCGAGTTCTCGTAGAAGAGCAAGGAGAGTCTCTCGCCATAGCCGTTGATCTCCAACGTCGCACTGTTGCGCAATGACCTTCGCCTGGAGTTGTGTCTCGAGGCGAGAGAGACTCTCTTGGAGCATGTGAGCGTTACGATCTACGACGACGACCGTACTGACTTCAGCCGCAAGCAGTGCCCTAACCAGTGCTCGTCCGATTCCTGATGCACCGCCGGTAACAATGGCCGTCTTGTTTCTTGGATCCACGACCGTACTCTAAGTCATGAAGGGCCGTGATGCAAGACGGCTGACGCCTGCCGACCAAGCCTAGCGGGGTATGGTCGTCTGCTTGATCTCGTTGAACTCGGGGTGCTGTCCCATGACGTTCAACAGCGAGGTGATAAGGTCGATGGAGTGCTGAGGGTCGCCAGTTGGTCGAGTCATCACTCGAACAAAGGTGGCTGTCTCGCCGATGATGAAGGTTGGGACGCCGAAGACGGCTAGGCGCTCCACGCTATCGGTGTGTCGCTCTCGATACTCTGCAAGGATATCGCCCTGCTCGATTGCCTTGTAGACGAGCTCTGCGTTGATTTGATGCTCTCCCAATACTTTTGCAATCACGTTCCAGTCCGAGATATCTTGTGCCAGATCGTGGCGGGCCCGAAACATCGCTCGATGGAAATCGAGGAACGCTTCGGGGAGTTGGTGATGGACGGTGAGGCCGGCCGCCACTGCCAAGAGTTCGTTCTCCTTGGACGGATCGTCCCATACCGAAAGGCCCCCCTCCTCAACGTGGACTTGTCCAAGAGAGAAGGGAACAAAGTCGACCTTCCAGGGCGCACCGCCTTGAAGGGCGGTGACGAGATGCTCATGCATATTGCGGGCGAATGGACATCGATAATCCCAGTTGATAGCGAAAGAAGTCATAGCTTTTCCAACGCAAAGTTGTGGACTACATTCCATCACGTCGTACTCTTGCCTCTTCGTGTGAGGTCGAGCGTATCTCGCTTCGGATCTACGAGCTCTCTTCTTTCAGCGACACCCGGGCTAGGAGGAGGCGTTCTCCGCTCTCGTCAGTATCTCGGCGTCGTGAGGGTAGCTGACAAACTTCTTTGCTTCGGCGAACCCCATCCAAACCAGCTCGCTGATCTCTTCGTTCGGCACGAAGATGGCGTCCTCAACGATCTCCATCGTCCAGTAGTGAACGAGCTTGCGAAATGGAGGCCGCTCGATCTCGTAACGCGTTGAGCCTAGGTGCTGTAGCTCGCGACATCGAAGTCCGGTCTCTTCGTAGACCTCACGGAGGGCCGCCTCGAGGAAGTTCTCTCCTGGATCGAGCTTGCCTTTCGGCAGTGACCAATCGTTGTGGTGGGGACGAAATACGAGACAGACCTCTTCGAGCTCGGATTTCGTACGAATGATGACCCCTCCAGCAGCTCGTTCGCTACCTGGGTCATCGTCCAAGAGGTCGGGTTGTGGCGCGTCTGTCATGATTGCATCCTATCGGTGAGTCGCCGCCGTTGTGGGGCCTCAGAGTGGGAAGAGGCGTTTCACGATCTGAGCGTAGAGGAATCCTATCACAATGCCTCCAGCAACGTCGGATGCGTGGTGAATACGAACATGAATTCGAGACAGTGCGACGAGCGCTGCGAGGACGATCACGATTCGGTCGGCCTTTTTTCCCGTAGAGAGCAGCACGGCTGCACAGGTTGCCGCCGTTGCGTGTCCAGACGGAAAGCTCGACGTGAGCGGCTGACGTAGCGGTAGGGGCCTTTCTACGACTTGGACTGGACGCTCCCGTTGAAAAAGAGTTTTTACGACGATGTTGACGAGACCCGATTCGACGAGAAGGGCGATGAGTGCGCGTTGTCCTCGTTGGCTCTTCTTATGTGTGATGGCCTGACCGCAAGCGAGGATAAGCCAGACAGTGGAGTGATCAGCAAGTGCGGAGGCCGAGTAGAAGACGTGATTTAGGGGTCTACTTCTACGAAGAGGCTCGAAGAGTCGATCAACGAGTTCGTCGAACCTATCGATGACACTCTGGTCCCGGTCCCGGTCCCGGTCCTGGTCCTGTAAGTGGGTCGCTTCGATGCTCATACGTTGGGCTCTCGATACTCGTTGAACGATTGGGCACGTTCACCGCTCGCTGTCTCGGTGAGTGAGCCGCGTTGTGCCGGACACAGTGTCTGATAGCTGCAGTAGGAGCAGAGTTTGGACGGCCTGGGGCGGAAGTCATCTTGGTCACAAGCGTGTTCTACGGCTCTCCAAATGGCGCTGGTCTTCGTTTGAAGGGATCGAATCGATGCCTCCGTTGGATGTGCGACAATGGTCAAGGCATCTTTGAGGTAGATCAGCTGGACTGACGAGGGTCTCTTCTTGAGAACTGCCTCGCAGAGGAGCGCATAGAAGTGCACACCGATTAATTTTTCGTGCTCTTTGAGCTCGGACGGGATGCGCCCAGTTTTGTAGTCAGTGACCGTGAGAGAGCCATCGCTATTGAGGTCGAGTCGGTCGATAACCCCACGTAAGACGATATCTTGATGCACAGTCTCCATCATGATCTCAGTACCAAGGACTTGGACTTCATTAGGGTTTTCGACTCGGAAGTCGTTGTCGACCATCTTCCAGCTTGACGACCGTAAGGTCGAGAGGTCTCTTTCCGAAAGACCTCCTAGGAGATCGAGAAACTCGTTTCGGGAGATAAAGTCACTCCAGACCTCGTCGAAAATGGCCTGCGCCTGTGCTTTGGTGCGTTGCCCTTGTGGTACTTCGTAGTAGAACCGATCCAAGACCCGATGGGCTAGGCTTCCGCGTAGGGTCCAGATATTTGTAGGTTGAGGTATCTTGTCGATGACGGAGAGCCGAAATGCAAAGGCGCACTCGCGAAAGGACGTGACCTTCGATGGGGTCAGCGATGCGGGCTTCGGCAAGGACATGAGGCCAGCTTATGCGCAAAACGGCTGTATAGAGCCCATGGAGTGTGTCGAGCTGTCGACTCACATGCCTGTAAAAAACTGATCCGTAGAGGCGCAACCTGGTCGTTAGGGCGAGCTTGCGATCCAGTTCGAGAGGTGTTGCGCCATCGTTCTTGGGTCATTCATGGGGGCGAAGTGTCCGAGGTCTGTGACGACCTCCAGGTTACCGTGAGGGAGTTGAGCTGCGACGCGTCGGAAGTGATCGGCGTCAAAGACCTCTGTCTGGGATCCATAAGCAATCGTGGCTCGATGGGGCCACGATGCAAGCTTCGCGTAGGTGTGATGTGCCGCTCCGTTGGCATAGATAGCCGATTCGATCTCTCGCGGGCAGTTCAGGGTAATGCCGTTGTCGTCTTCGTGAAATGCGCTGGAGACGTAGTCGGCAAGGCAAGTGGCATCAAAATGTGATAGCGGAGGTCGGCCGGAGTAGTGGGCGATGGCGCTCGCTACGCTTGGGAAGCTCCTCCGTCGCCTGGCTGCACCGAGTGAGAGCGGATTGGGAGTGTTGGGCGGCTGTAGCGATTCTGGGGTGGAGACGATGGGTTCGAAGAGATAACAAGACTCGACAAAGGGTTGTGTCGATGTGCCGGCAATGAGTAGTGCCGCGGCGCCACAGGAGTGTCCAAATGCGAAACTCGTGGTGATTCCGAGATCGGCGAGTGTGCCGATGGCACTGAGTACATCGTCGCCAAAGTACTCCCACTCGAGTTCCTGAGATACTGGCAATCCCGAACTTCCATGCGCGCGGAGATCGAGCCCGATAACTTGCAGGTCTGGCGGCAGTGAAAGTGAACGTACCATCTCGAGATAGGTCTTGGAGGTGAAACCCGTGGCATGGACGATTAAGAGCGCTCGGTCTCCGTGGCCACGAAGTCGATGAAGTGCAAGTCGGGTCCCATCGCGGGATCGCGTTTGATACATTGGACATTAATGTAGACACTCAGCAGTTCGAGGGTGTTCACTGCTGGAGTACGGTCGCAAGGGTGCTCATGCGGCTACCGGCGATTTGGTTTTCGCTGGCTGCTTCCCCTTCGAGTTCGTGTCGATTCCGATCTATATGAGGCGAGGTATGGTGGACCCACGAGACGATGTCTCTGAGGCTAATCGGCGATACTATCGCGCATTTGAGGCACGAAGTGTAGTCGAGATGGCCGATATTTGGTGGCGAGACGATAGGGCGTACTGTGTTCACCCTGGATGGCCAGTGCTTCGAGGGTATAAAGAGATCGTTAACTCGTACGAGATGATTTTCCGCTCACAGGAGCCGCTGAACTTCTTTCTCAGTGAGCAAGACGCTATCGTGGAGTCTGGGGTAGCGTGGCTGACGCTCTCGGAGAACTTGATTACACCTAACGGTACTCCATTGGCAGTTGCTGTCACCAATATTTTCTGTTTTGATCGTCGGCGTGGCTGGTTGCTCTCTGGGCATCATGGATCGCAGATCGTGATCGGACTTCCGACCTAGCTAAGTGCGGAGCAATGATCTCCGGCCTGTCTCTGAGAATTAAATTAAAGGAAAAGCGTTGGATATTGATGCGTGGAGAGCGAACTCGGACCTCCGTCGGAGACGTCAACGAGTAGCTGGACTCCTCTGTCGATCCGACGAAGCTCTGATGGAGAGGCTCGTCGGATCTATCAATCCTCGATCGTTAGTGGCAACCCTCGTTCGGAGTTATTATCTCGATGGATGGAACGGTGATCACTCGTTGCCGAAGATGGCTCGTGCCTCTCAGGGGCGGGAATCGAAAGCCCTTGATCTGGGTGGGCTGGTGCTCCAGGTCTGTTACCACCGCTTAGCGGCCGCTGGGAGCGATGACTCCTCGATGCGGCATCTCTTCGATCGACTCGGCCGGGAGTTTGGTTCCAGCGTTGGCGTGGCGCTCACTCCTGTGGTCGAACCGTTGCGCTCACCACTCGCTCCATATTCCCCTCGTTCGCGCGCTTGGATCGATAGCGAACTAGTGAATGTTTGGGGAAAGGGCTCTCACGATGAGCTCGATCGACAAGGTCTGATCGACTACCTCGATGTGGTGGGGCTGCGCGGCCTGCTCAACGCCTGGTTTGAGGTGGAGCCGGACAAGTTGTCTCAGGTGCATCCGTTAGAGGTGTTGTCGGCTCTCTCAATAGATCAGGACGACTTCGAGAGCATGGTCGAGCTGCTTGTCCGACAGGCTTGTTGCTATGGCGCGTTACGCGAGATGGCAAAGGCAGTGCCGCTCGTGCTCGATATGCCAGCGAGCGTAGTTCCGGAGGGTTTTGAAGCGTGGCTCTTCCAAGACATCGTTGTTCCGGGATACTCCCTTGGGGCTCCGCCGGATGCCTTGAGTGCCGTGGGTCAGCGATGGGGCTTAGCGCTCTTTGATGCCGATGGGGAGCGGGAGATGTTCGACTTACCGATCTGGTATCAGCTGAAACTGTATGGCAACGTTGCAACGACTGTGCGTTATGATCATGCGATCGCCTTGCAACGTCGTTATGGCGTGGGTACTGGAAGTGTTGAGACCGCTGACCCCCCGTTTCTCTTTCTGGAGTCTTCATCGGAACATCCCTTTCAGATCCTCCAACGCTATGCCGAGAGCTTGAAACTTGAAGTTGTAGCTGAAGATCTTGGGACAATCCCAGATGGCCTTCGAGAGCGCATTCGGCGTTTCGGTTTTTTGTCCATGATGGTCCCTCTCTTTGGAGACGAACGGGCAGCGGGCAGTCTTGTAGGTCTTGTGGTTGCGCTGTCCACACACGACCTGCCGACGATAACTGGACTCTTGACCGGAGATGATGCACGAGAGCTTCAGAGACTCGGGAGAAGCGAGGAGGCTGCTGCGAACCATGAGATGGTACTGTCCTTGGCCGCATTCGCAGGTAATGATGGTCGATCGCTCCTGGAAGATCCGCTAGACGACAACCGATGGTGGGATGTGGTGGGTCGACTTCTCGCGCGTTGTTCTGCGAGATCTCGAACCCATGGAGCACGTGCGCTCTGGGTGCCTATCGAGGACTTCATCGGGGTAACGACTCGCGTCAATATTCCAGGTTCTTCACTTCCACAACGACGCAACTGGGACCAACCATTCGTTGTCGATGTCGACTTACTATGTGAGAGGCTTCTCATGGTCGAGGATCTCCTCTGATCAGGAGCTACTCTTAGTTCGTGCAACATCTCGTCTCGAGCTACGGCCTTTTGGCCATCTTCATACTGATGGTTGGTGAATCGGCAGCCCTGCCCATTCCCTCTGAGTTAGTTATGACCTTTGCCGGATATCTCGCCTCTACCGGGAAGCTGAGTATCGCAGGGGCGATTCTTGCGGGTACCTTGGGTAACCTCGTTGGCTCCTATATCACGTGGATTATCGGGAGGTATCTCGGTCGAGCCGTCATAGTTCGTCTTGGGAAGTTCGTCTTGTTGCGTGATGAGGATTTGGCGAGAGCTGAACGTTGGTTTGAGCGTCGAGGTGACCGTGCAGTTTTAATCGGCCGAGTCCTTCCGGTGATTCGGACCTTTGTCTCGCTTCCAGCGGGAGCTGCCGAGATGCCACTGCTTCGCTTCGGTATCTTTACTTTTCTTGGCTCGATTCCCTTCAACGTGGTGCTCGTCCTCGCCGGGTACTACTTGGGCTCTCATTACGAGACGCTCGTCAAGATCGTCCAAGACTTTGGGTACCTTCTCGCAGTGGCTGCAGTCGCAGCGATAGCGTATTTTTTCTATCGCCGTTTCAAGAACAGACGCTCCTCAATAGAGCCGAGTTCGTGAAGAATCGGATATAGTGATAGGGCTCTGTGCGGGAAGTGGCGCAGCGGTAGCGTACCCGCTTTGGGAGCGGGGGGTCGGGGGTTCGAATCCCCCCTTCCCGACAAGTAGAGCACCAATGCGGGTGTAGCTCAATGGTTAGAGTTCCAGCCTTCCAAGCTGGCTATGCGGGTTCGATTCCCGTCACCCGCTCTCGTTTGGAAGTCGTATAGCGGCTCTTCCGTTTCTAGCGGGGTTAGCCGGCTCTTCCGTTTCTAGCGGGGTTAGCCCTCCTATTTCAACCGAGGTGTTGCGAGCGGTTGACTGTCTGCATCCG
>JBMFXG010000121.1:0-8371 GCA_049964535.1 Acidimicrobiales bacterium
GCGCGCCGGTGAAAGATGCTGTTCGGCAGCACCGTGGGAATCCACTTGGTATAGGTGCTGGCTGCCTCGCCCGATGAGATCGGAGTAGTCCCGTCTGCGCGGTTGTTCAGTCGGTCGTTTGGTGTGGTGTGGTGCGGGTTGAGCACCGTGGGAGAGCTGGGTGTGGCTCACTCTCGTACTGGCAGCTCGGGGAGCGATCGTGCCCGTGCGGCTGTCGTTGGACCGTTAGTGGCATGAGTATCGATCGACAGCGAGCAACGTTCCAAGTAGTGGCGATGGTATGTGAGACGCTACCCGTGCGGCGAGCACTCACGATGCGAGGGTTCCTTGGCGTGAGGCGGAGTCGCTCTGCTATGAGCGTGGCATCTCTCTTGTGGTGAGAAGAGAGAAATCGGTTGTGAGGAGAGATCTGTACAGCCATGTGGTTGTAGACACGGCGTCGAGCACAGATGAATGGGTATCATACGCTCTCAAAACGTACGGTTCGAGAGCGTATGATACTGGTGATAGCTACAAGCTCAATCCGGTCTCGAGGTCAAAGAAGTGGAGTCGGTCCGTGGCGATCTCAAAGAGAACGACATCGCCGTGTTGGACTCGATGGATCGGATCGATTCGCGCAACACCGACCGAGCGATGGCTGGATGATGACGGCGCAACGAGGGGAAGGTCGATCATCTCTTCACCATCATTGATCGTGAGATCCAAGCGAATTGAGGTTGCATCGCAGCGGAAGTGGGCGAGCGTCTCAGATCCAAGTGCTTCGACGAGCTCGATCGTTGTGGTGATGCGATTGCCGCTCGATTGGGCGGTTGGGAAGTTCAGGTGCTCGGGTCGTATTCCGACACCAAGCTTTCTGCCTCGGTACTCTGCGAGGTGGGCGTGGGCCTCCACTACCTCGGAGGGAAGGGCGACGACGTCTGAGCCGATCGTGATCGAGGAGCCGTCAGGGCTCAAGGCAGCTTCGTAGAGGTTCATAGACGGTGAGCCGATGAATGCGGCCACGAAAAGGTTCGCGGGTCGATCGTAGAGAGCGGTTGGAGTGTCGCACTGCTGGAGAACGCCGGCATTAATGACCGCCACTCGATCACCCATCGTCATCGCTTCTATCTGGTCGTGGGTTACGTAGATGGTGGCAACACCGAGAGTGCGCTGGATGCGGGAGATCTCTGCTCGCATTTGAACTCGGAGCTTGGCGTCGAGGTTCGAGAGTGGTTCGTCCATGAGGAAGACGGCGGGTTCTCGGACAATGGCCCGGCCCATGGCAACTCGCTGGCGTTGTCCACCCGAGAGCTGACCAGGCTTAGTATTGAGGTACTCCGTCAAACCTAAGATATTTGCCGCTTCTGCAACCTTTTTGGTGATCTGATCCTTGGGCATCTTTCGCAACTTGAGGGCGAAGCCGATGTTCTCTGCCACGGTCATGTGGGGGTAGAGAGCATAGTTTTGAAAGACCATAGCGATATCTCGATCTTTCGGTTGCTCGTTGTTGACTGTCCTGCCCCCGATTGTGAGGGTACCGGAAGTGACGTCTTCGAGCCCTGCGATCATTCGTAGGAGAGTCGTCTTTCCACAACCTGATGGCCCGACGAGCACCATGAACTCGCCTTCGCCGATCGTAAGATCGACCTCAGAGACTGCCACCGTACCGTTAGGGTAGACCTTCTTGATGTGGTCGAGTTCTACGGTTGCCATTACTTATTTCCCCCCATGTGATAGCGGCCTGACCCAGCCAAGCCTTTCGTGTTGTGTCGGTGTACCCTAAGATTCGCTGTGGTCATAGCTCCTCATTCTTCCATACTCTGTGTCGAGTTCCAAGTGCCTCTACGATCTGTCAACTGCCCCATAGTGTGGCCGCACGTTCTGATGTCGAACGGATGACCTGCGTCTGTACTTGTTGGTCTCTCCATGTGTCGATCACGATAACCTGCTTGCGCCTTCGGCAGAAGATGCCCGAAATGCCGTCGGTACTGGAAGGCTGAGCTGCGAGAAGGTTGTGGTGAGGGAAGGCTGTAGCTCTTCGGGTTGGATCCCGAGTACCAGGGCCGAACCACCGAAGCCCCCGCCGATCATGCGCGCACCGCTCGCTCCGAGTTCGAGAGCGGTCTCGCAGATGAGGTCGAGCTCTCTGCAAGAGACGGCGAAGTCGTCGCGAAGGGATATGTGGGACGCATTCAAGAGATCACCGATCGGCCGATGGTGAGCTAAGCGATCGGAGGCCTCGAGGACTCGGCGATTCTCAGTGGTCACGTGGCGTGCACGGAGGCGTTCGATGCCGTTGAGCTCAGCTTCGACCTGCTCCGGAGTCGCCTCTCGGAGAGATTTGACCCCGAGTGCTGCTGCTGCGTCCTCGCACTCACGTCTCCGCTGTGCGTAGTCTCCGCTGACGTTACGGTGGGGCGATCGGGAGTCAACGATAACCATGGTCTCTTGAGGCAGCGGTGTCGCGGTCGTTGAGAGATCGAGAAAGTCGATGAGTACGCCGTAACCTTGGTGGCTCGACAGAACAGCTATCTGGTCGAGGTAGCCCACGGGCGCTCCGACGAACTCGACCTCCGCTTCGTGACAGAGGTCGATAAGGTCGGCTCGAGGGAGTCCGAGTTCGAAGAGATCATTCAGAGCACAGACCGTGGCTGCCAGAATGGATGCACTCGAGGAGAGGCCGCTCCCCAGCGGTACGGTCGAGTCAAAAAGTGCTGAGAAACCAGGGATCCCTATCTTTCGACGCTGGAGCGCCCAGACCACTCCCAGCGGATAGCGAGCCCAACTTGAGGGTGCAACCGACGCTACGTCTTCAACCGATGTCTCTACTCTTTGGCTCATCTGGCGAGATGCGATCGCGATCGAACTACTTCGAGATGAGCTAAGAGCTAAGAGTGTGGATCGGTCGATGGCGAAGGGGAGAGCGTACCCCATGTTGTAGTCGGTGTGTTCGCCGATCAGATTGACTCTTCCTGGAGCCATCCAGATACCTTCTGGGGAGCGATGGTACAGTTCTTCGTAGTGAGCTCGCAGGCTCGTTGCTGGCGAGGAGTCCACGGCTACTTCGCCCTTGCGGCTCGAAGACGCTCGGCGGCGACTTCTGGCTGGACATCGGTGATGAACGATCCTCCGGCTAGTTCAGAACCGGCTAGGTACTTGAGCCGATCTCTGGTTCGGTGAGGCGGTGCAAATTCGACGTGCAGGTGGCTGATGCGGTCCCACTTCGGATCGCCGTCGGTTGGACTCTGGTGAAAGGCCATGATGTAGGGGAGCGAGAAGCCCCAGAGAGCGTCGTAGGTCTTGGTGATCTCTACGAGTATCTCTGCTAATCCATCTCGCTCAGGCTCTGTGAGGGTAGCAAGTGAGCTGCGATGTTGTTTTGGAGCGAGGCGCACCTCGTAGGGGAATCTGGCCCATCGCGGTACCCAGGCAATCCACCCTTGGGTCTGGGCCACGATGAGGGTATCCATGCGAAGCTCTTCCTCGACTACGTCGCAGTAGATGCACGTACCCTTCTCTTCGAAGTGTTCGAGTGCAGCCGTAAGCTCTCGTAGTGGCACCGGTGGGATGTCTGGGTATCCATAGATTTGACCGTGTGGATGTGAGAGCGTGGTGCCAACGATCTCACCTTTGTTCTCAAAAGGCATAACGTAACGAATAGCTGGGTCAGAACCGAGGATCTTCCATCGGTCTACCCACACTTCGACCAGCATTCTGATTCGAGCTAGCCCGAGATCGGTCAAGGTCAGGGAGTGGTTGTCGGAGTAAACGATGACTTCGCATCGTCCGCTTGCTGGAGCTACAGGGGAGAGCGGTGTTGGTGAGACGCTGGGCTCTGGAGGGTTCGGGGAGAACGATGGGAATCGGTTGTCGAAGACGACTACCTCGAACTCGGGAAACGGGATCTCTGTCGGCTCGGAATCGACCTTGGTCGGACACAGGGGACAGAAGTCCGTCTGTGGCTTGTAGGTGCGATTCTGGCGATGTGTGGCAAAGGTGATCCAGTCGCGAGTGGTTGGGTCAAATCGTCGCTCGGTCATGATGTACCCTCGACTTTTGTGGATCGGTAGATGGTCAATCGTCGTCCGTCGTCTTTCTGGAAGACCTGGCGATTAATGCCAAGCGTGCTCTCGATGATCAGCTCGACGTCGCCGATCGGTGTATGACCTGCTTGCGCGCTTGTGGGGTCGTTGGTAGTGGTCATGACGATATCAGCACCTCCTCAAAGGGTACGTCCTCTCCTGCGTGGGGAGTCTCGGTCGGGGCAATAATGAGTTCACCGACGGCGTCTTGGAGCGATCGACACGCCTCATCTGGGAGTTGGTCATCGGTGACTAAGACGTCGGCCGCGTCGAAGGGTGCGATTCGTGCCATGCCGATCGTACGCCACTTGGTGTGGTCGGCCAGTACGACCGTGCGACGCGCACAGCTCAGGAGGGTTCGGTTGGTCTTCGCTTCTGCGAGGTTTGGGGTGGTGAATCCCGCTTCTGGGTCCATTCCGTGCACCCCTAAGAAGAGAATGTCGACGTAGAGAGACTCAATGGCCGTGTCGGCTATGAGACCCACCAGCCCGCCAGATGGCGTGGGCACCCCGCCCGTCAGGATGAGAGGTAGCTCGGGGTGGTTGCTGTGCAGCTCTGTGGCGATGCTAATCGAGTTCGTGATGACGGTCACGCCGGGAATGCTGGGCAGGAGGCGGGCAAAGGCCCACGTGGTCGTTCCTGCAGAGATGGCAACCGATGATCCAGGTTCTACGAGTGAGAGGGCCGCTTTTGCGATAGCGAGTTTCTCTGCGGCTGCACGGGAGAGTTTTGTGATAAAGCCTGGCTCTTCAGCGCTCTTCTCCGCTCGAACGGCACCGCCACGTACCTTGGTCAAGAGCCCAGACTCTTGGAGTACCTCGAGGTCACGACGGATTGTCATCTCCGAGACATCAAAGATCTCTGCCAGTTCGACGACTCTAATAGCGCCGCGATGTCGGATCTCCTCTGTGATTCGTCTCCTTCGTAGGCTGACAATCACGTTTAAGCTCCTCGCTGGTTCGTCGGTTGTAAGACCGCAACGCCTCGAGGTGGAAGTTCGAGTGTGGTTTGTGGACCGTTGGTGCTCAAGAGATCTGAGTAGCTTTGACCGAGTTCAATCGTGACGTAGTGGGCGTTGTGGTTAGTAACGAAGATGAACTCTCCACGCGTGATGGTCTCAACACCACGTTGATGAGGGAGAGGTGGAGAGATCTTCGTATCTGCGAGTAACTGCCCTACGATCGTGCTCAGGGTTTGAGCATCCGGGAGCGTGGAGAGATAGTACCCTTGTCCGCCTCCATAAGGGGCGACGGTGAGAGCGGGGACGCCGTGAAGATCGCCTCCGTTGATGTGGAGGAGCGTGGTCGCTCCCTGGGCAGTTAGATTCTCGCTCCAGGTCGATCCGGTCGATCCGCTGTGTGCCAGAATTCCGCCGAGCGATACGGTCTGGCCCTTCTCGAGCGGCGAGAACTCTTCGACCGAGATCGCGAGCATCTCTCGCCACGGAGCGGGGTAGCCACCGAGTCGAATGTGGTCATTTGGGTCCACAATGGCGGAGAAGAACGTTGTGAGAAACGTACCACCGCCCTCAACGTAGTGAACGACGTTAGTAGCGGCTGTATCGGAGGCGAGATATGAACACGGTGCGATCACGAGATCGTAGGATGAGAGATCGTCTTCGAGATGGACAAAGTCCGCTGCAATCGAGGCCTCGAAGAGTGGGCGATAGAACTGAAGGAGGAGTTCGGGGAGACGGAGCTCGCTATGGGGATGTGAATCGAGCTCGAGCGCCCACCAGTTGTTCCAGTCCAGCGCAAGTGCGACTCGAGCAACGGTCTGGGTGCCAAGGACCGGTTGGAGAGCGTGTAGGTCTCCCCCGAGCTCAACCACCTCTCTCCAGACTCGCGAGTTCTGTCCGACATGTGGGACCATTGCGCTGTGAAATTTTTCTGCTCCGGCGGCAGAGGCTCTCCACTGAAAGGTCAAGATGCCGTCGCTGCCTCGTCCAACCATTGCGAGAGAGAGCTCTCGGAGCTGACCTGGAGCCTTTGGTGCATTGATCTGTCTCCAATTCACGGCACTTGGAGCTTGTTCCATCAAGAGCCACGGTCGTCCACCTCCCAATGACCTGGTGAGGTCCGCCACCATTGCGCTCTGTAGGGCTATCTCGGAATCGAAAGGATCTGGATAGCTATCCATGGTGACGATATCTTGGTGCTGCGACCACTTCCAGCCATCGGTTGGCCTGAAAAAGGCCATGAAGTTCGTCGTGATTGGCTTAGAAGTGTCGATCGCTTCGATCGAACGTCGCTCGGCCAAGAAGCATTCGAGCAACTCGTCCGAGCTAAAACGTGCAAAGTCGAGCTGTTGGGTGGGGTTGGGGAAGGTAGGCGCTCGTCGAGGCGGCTCGATCTCGTCCCAATCGTCGTATCGCTGACTCCAAAATGCGGTGCCCCAGGCGTGATTGAGCTCATCGATGCTCTCGTAGCGGGCTTTGAGCCAGCGGCGAAAGGAAGTGGCAGAGATCTCGCAGTAGCACTGTGGAACGTGACAGCCGTACTCGTTGCCGACGTGGTACATAACGACCGCTGGATGATTGTGGTAACGGCGAACCAACTCGGTAGCAAGCTGAACGGCCGCCTCGCGGTAGAGAGGTGAAGATGGGCAGTAGTGCTGACGGGATCCGAAGCCGAGCTGGACGCCGTTGACATCGATCGGAAGGATCTCGGGGTGCTGTCGGATGAGCCAAGCCGGCGGAGATGCCGTGGCGGTTGCAAGATCGACGGAGACGCCGTGGGCGCTAGCCAACTCGAGAACACGGTCGAGCCACTCTGGCTCAAAGGCTCCTGGACGTGGCTGGAGTTTCGCCCAGGAGAAGACGCCGACAGTGACGAGATTGACGCCGGCCTCCTGCATCAGCGAGAAGTCTTCTTTCCAGATCTCTTCTGGCCACTGATCAGGGTTGTAGTCTCCACCGTAGGCGAGGGATTCTAACTTGAGCGAGGGTGGCACGCGGTTGTTACGCTGATTCATCAGATTCTGATACTTCCTGCCGTAAGCCCTGATCGCCAGAAGCGCTGCAGGGATAGGAACGCTATAACGAGAGGTATGACGGAGACGAGAGCTCCGGTGACGACGTAGCTAATGAGCTGAGGCGCTTGACCATACTGGTTATCCCAGCTGTAGAGGCCGAGTGTTACTGGATAGAGCTTTTGATTCGAGAGCATGACGAGCGGGAGAAAGAAGTTGTTCCAGATGGCGACAAACTGGAAGAGGAAGATGGTGACGAGAGCGGGAGACATAATGCGAAGCGATATGGTTCGGAAGATGCGGAACTCGCTTGCACCATCGACCCGGCCGGCCTCAATGATCTCGGTTGGAATCGACCCGGTAGCGTAGATTCGAGCAAGATATACGCCGAAGGGGCTGACGATACTTGGGATGAGGACTGACCAATACGTGTTGGTGAGGTGCGCTTTGCTCATGAGCAGGTAGAGCGGTAGGGCGAGAGCGGTTCCAGGGACGAGAACGCCACTCAAGATGGTCCAAAATATTGCTTCTCTGCCCTTGAACTCATACTTCGCTAAGGCGTATCCTGCAGCAGCTGCTAGCAAAGTAGCAAGTAAGGCTCCAACGCCTGCGTAGAGAACGGTGTTTAAGAGCCAACGGGAGAAGATCCCACCGTCGTAGCTAAAGAGTCCAGAGATATTTTTCCCGAACTGAAACTTTGCAAACCAGAAGCCGGCCGAGTTGTAGAGCGTTGAAGGGCCCTTGCTTGAGGAGATGAGAAGCCAGTAGGCGGGCGAAATAAAGTAGACGGTCACGACGAAGAGGACCGCCGTCGTCAATACGGATCGACGATCCCAGCGTTGCTTGCGGTTGCCCTTGGCATCGTAGCGAACTGGCTTGGGTTCTGAGGTGGGTGGACGAGGTGTCTTCGGCGTCGTCAACGTCACAGTGAAACTCCCATCGATCGTCGTTGTACTAGTCGGAGGAATCCGAAGGACAGAATGAAGGTGCCGAGAGCTAGCAGGACAGCAATAGCTGCGGCGAGGTTGGTGTTGTTCTCAGAGAATGCTGCGGTGTAGGCAAGCAGATTCGGGGTGTACGAGGTCGAGATATTTGTGGTAACCGCACGTAGAATCTCGGGCTCGCTGAAGAGCTGTAATGTGCCAATGATCGAGAAGACAGTTGTCAAGATGATCGAAGAGCCGATCATGGGAAGCTTGACCCGTAGGGCTATCTGAAAGTCGCTTGCTCCGTCGAGGCGAGCCGCTTCATAGAGGCTCTGAGGAATCGCCTGGAGACCGGCGTAGATAATCAACATGTTGAAGCCGGTGTACTCCCAGGTCACGATGTTTGCGATCGAC
>JBMFXG010000122.1:0-8309 GCA_049964535.1 Acidimicrobiales bacterium
TACTGTTTCCGCCTCCGCGACCTCCGCCACCGCCGTAGCCGCCTCCAAATCCCCCGCCAAAGATTGCGGAGAAGTACAGGAGTCGTGTCAGAAGACCCGCTACGATTCCGAGAAACGATGCAACAGTCATGACAGCGACGTCGCGGTGAGCGACGTGGGAGAGCTCGTGTGAAAGTACCGCTTCGACCTCTTGATTTGTCAGGCGACGTAGCAGTCCGGTCGTGACGCAGACGACCGAGTTCCTTGGATTTCGTCCGGTTGCAAAAGCGTTGGGAATATCGGTGTTCGCGATAGCAACTTTCGGTTTCGGCATGTTGGCTAGCGCACAGAGTCTTGAGACGACCTGATGGAGATCGGGAGCCTCTGCCTCCGTTACGATGTGACCATGCATGCCGAAGAGCGCTATCTTGTCAGAAAAGAAGTACTGCACGAACAAGATGATGACGGCGATACCGAGTACGAGCGTCGTCCCTAGGCCGATCGCTATCAGAATCGCAACGAAGGCGACGTAGAGCGCTCCAAGTAGAAAAATCGTGAGGCCCATACGCGCAACAAGTCCACGGTCGTTTTGAAATCTCGTTTTTCCCACGACAGTAGTTTCCTTTGTCTAGATGGGTAGATGTCATGACTACCCTGTGTCCTGACTGAAATCATAGGTTATCTCCGCTAAGGAAGTGACCAGAGGAGGCGAGAGTGTCGGTGTTGAGTGTGGCGCGTGCTCCATGGGGTCGAGACCTCGATCCGGTGATCGCGATCGATGGGCAGGCTGGTTCGGGAAAGTCAACGGTCTCGGCTCTGCTCGGCGAACGTTGTGGCGTGCCCGTTTTGACCACCGGAGTGTACTTTCGGGCCATTACGAAGGTTCTAGTCGACTCTGCTCATCGTAAACACCTCGATCTCTCACAGAGCTCCCATGACCTCGCTGAGCTGCTTCGCTCCGTGGTTCTAAAACTTGTAGGGGAGCGAGTGTTCGTCAATGAGGTGGACGTCTCTGATGCTCTTCGGTCTTCGGAAGTAACCGAACTTCTTCCTCTCGTCTCTGCGAATCCGTTGGTTCGAGCCATGATTCTCTCCCTCGAACGTCATTGGGTTCGAGAGCATGGGTCGTGTGTGGTTGAAGGTCGTGACATCGGAAGCGTGGTCTTTCCCAATGCGTACGTCAAGTTCTTCCTCACTGCCTCCGACGAGATTCGCCAAGCACGGCGCTCTGAGGAGGGCGCTTCGGTCTTAGAACGCGATCGTCGAGACGCTACTCGGACGCAAGCACCCTCTGTTCCTGCGCGTGATGCCGTCGTGGTAGACACGACGAATATGTCGGTTTCCGAGGTCGTTCACTATCTCGAGGAGATCGTGACGTTTCGAGTCGTTGAACTGACCTCTACGAAAGAGCGGGAGTATCGATAGCGTGACCGATCCAAAGACTCATCCCCAAAACGGTATCCAGCGACAGAAGAGTGCAACGAAAGGGATCGTTGTTCGAGTTCCCACACGTCGAGACGCCTTGGTCTACGAAGGTGTGCGTCGGGCAGTCGATGCTATCAATCGAACCCTTTGGCATACTGTCGTGACCTATGAGGCGCCATTACCAGAGCGTCCGTATATCTTGGCGCCGACCCATCGATCGTATATCGACACCATCTTGGTTGGCTCGGTGACCAAGACCTACCTGCACTACATGGCGAAGGCGGAGCTCTGGAAGAGCAGGCCCTTCGGGCGCTTCCTCGAGATTCTTGGCGGATTTCCGGTAGATCGTGATGCTGCAGATCGTGAAGCATTGAAGTCGGCGCTCTCGGTGTTAGAGATTGGAGAGGGGCTGGTTCTCTTTCCCGAAGGTGAGCGACGCGACGGTGACATCGTTCATGATCTCCACGATGGAGCTGCGTACCTTGCGCTTCGAGCCTCCGTTCCGATCGTTCCCGTGGCCTTTTACGGGAGTGCTCAAGCACTTGGGAAGGGTGCGAAGCTTCCTCGGTCGGCTCGTGTGCGGGCCGTCGTCGGTCCGTCGTTGCTGCCCCAGGACTATGTGAGCGCGGAGCGTCGGAGCTCAAAGACGGTCTCTCGTGCCTCTGTGACGAGACTAACCGAGGCCTTAACTCAAGAGCTACAACGGCTCTATGACAAGGCGGCCACGCTCTAGACGCTCGAGCGACCGCAGACGAGTGACCAAGGCATCGTTCTGGCCGGCTTCCAATGCGGTTGTGTCGCTGCGGGATTACGCATCCTCTGGTCCCAGTAGGGCAGAGCCTAGGGAACGCTGGCTCCTTCGATCGATCTCGTCGAGCTGTACTGAGCCGATCTCAATGTGGGATGTATCAGGCGTTCCTCTGCAACGACGCGCTGGTCGAACTCCGAAGAGGACGTGTTGTGAGAGTGGGCTATCGATCGGTAGCCTGGGGTGGCGGAAATCGTCTTTGGGATTGTGTACCATGCCCAGTCGTACCATGACAGCTTGTGACGGAAGGTTAATCGCAGCGGCGAAGGAGACGATCTCGGCGAGAGCGAACTCCTCAAAGCCAACAGTGAGTGCTGGAGCCCCCGCTTCCGTGGCGAAGCCCTGCCCCCACGCTGACCGGTCAAGTCTCCACCCAACTTCGACTGCGGGTGTAAACGATGCATCGAAGGTCACCGTAGAGAGGCCGGTAAATCCAATGAAGCGACGGTCACTCTTACGTTCAAGGGCCCAGAGGCCGAATCCGAAGCGAGTAAAGTGCTCTTCGATTCGTACGACGAGGGCGTCGCTCTCGGTCGGCTCGAGGATTGATGGGAAGTAACGCATTACCGTTGCGTCTGCGTTCATGTGAGCAAAGGGCTCTCGGTCGCTCTTGTGCCAGCGACGAAGTCGAAGGCGGTCGGTTTCGTAGATGCGAGTTGTCATGGCCTCTCTCGTCGGGCGTGCGAACTCCGCCGACTATATCGGCCAGTCGTGCTTCGCAAGCAGTCGGTGAAACCTATCATCCCGAGGCCGAAGCTCTCCGAACGAGCAGAGCCAATCTCTTCGCAGCAAGCAGGAGGTGATGTGTGCCCAGCACCTACTGCGGGAAGCGTTGTCTGTCACACCGCCACCTCGTCGAGAGCGGCTCAAGTTGCAGAGACGCTTAGACGGTAGCTTATTCTCCTGCGATGAGGGCGGTCTCTTTCGTCTCAGATCGATCGCTCGGGCTCTTACGGCATCATCTATCTTTCTACGTGACGCTCAAGTGTCACCGCTCTGGCAGAGAGCACCGCGACTCTGAGCTATCTCAAGTGTGAGTCATTGTTGCTCGCTGAGGCTTCGTCGAGGATGGTTGGTCGGCCTCGACCGTCTCGTTGGTGTTCTTGTGAGAGCCTCGTTTCTGAACGGTCCGACGTGGTGAGGTCTCTGCAGCGTGTTCTTTGGTGGACCCAGTCTTCACATTGCTGTAGCGGAGCGTACGGTGTTGTCGGTTGCGGTTCGATACTGAGATAGGTCGTGTCGGCGCCTTGTTCATCTCTGGTTCCGGTCTCGGCGCTGTTGGAGCGTCGCGCTCGCAGGGCGATAGATAACGTCGGGACGGATGGAGGCGTCAGCTGTGGGTCCATGCTGAGGATCAGGGCACAGCTACGCGTGAGGAACTCGGTCGAGGCCCTTTGGTGCATGGCACCACTGAGCGGTGAGGTTGTGAGTCGTTCTAGGTGGTGAAGTCGTTCGGTCTCCTGCAGCAGAGGCTCTGTTACTTCTTGGATATCGATCTTTGAACTTGGACCGTCCGCAGGGGCTGACCGATCGTCGAACAGGCTTACCCACGCGCTGCGCCCCGTAGCGAGCCCGAGTTGGAGCAGCGAGCATCGGAGGTCACGGTAGTTTCAATGCGCGCCAGCTGCTCAGATGATCACCGTTTTGGTTGAATCTTCGCTCGATACGGTTAGTGGTGCGAACTAGCGAGGTGTCTTGGACTCGCTGAGGTCTCGATTGAGCTCCATGAGCGTACGTGAAGCCGATACCGATGCGTCATCTTCGAGAGCGGTGCCGTAGGGAAGCGGGCTCGCTAAGGCAACTTTGAGTAGTGCGGAGAGAGATCGAAGGAAGTCTCTCAACTCCGGCGGCGGTGGGAAATACTCCTCTTCGGCGGTGTAGTGAACAATCTCGACTCCATGGGTGGGATTGAGCGAGGCGATGACCTCGTCGACGAGCTCATCCGGTGCAGAGGCTCCGGCTGTCACACCTACCACTCCGGCAAGATCTCTCGGTAGCTCAGATGCGCTGTTGACTCGGAAGACCTGTGTGACTCCACGGCTCCGAGCAACTTTTTCGAGCGCGACGGTATTCGAAGAGTTCGAGGAACCAAGAACCACAACGGCGTCGGCGCGTTGAGCAATCTCTTTCAGGGCCCCTTGCCGGTTCGTGGTTGCGAAGCAGAGGTCCGACTTCGTGGGCATCCAGATCTCGGGGTACTCTCTCTCCACCTCTTGGCGAACCTCGGCCCACTCATCCATGGAGAGCGTGGTCTGTGCCACGAGTGCTACCGGTCCATCGATCCGATCTAGCTCACGGAGATCGTGTTCGTCTTCGATGAGGTGTACCGACTCCGGTGCTACTGCTACCGTCCCAACTGCCTCGTCGTGACCTCGGTGTCCGATGTAGATGATCTCGTATCCTCGTTGCGACCGTACCTTGACCTCGTGATGTACCTTCGTTACGAGAGGGCAGACTGCGTTGATAGAGATCCTCCCGGCCTCTTGAGAGGAGGTGACGACCGCGGGTGCGGTGCCGTGAGCAGAGAGCATGACGGGAGCCCCTGGTGGGACTTGATCGACGGTATCGACGAAGACGACTCCCAACTTGCGGAAGCGTTCTACCACGAGTTGATTGTGGACGATCTCGTGATAGCAGTAGATCGGAGGCTCGAACACTCGGACCATCCAGGCTAGGGCCTTAATTGCCTTCTCTACCCCAGCGCAGAATCCACGCGGTTCTGCTAGTAGAACCTTCGTCACACTCATAGAACCAAGCTAGTTGGAGTAGACCTAAGCTATCTCTGTGTCTTACCCAACGATCTTGTCGGTGTTACCTGGTTCCCCTGCGGATCGGGCCGGACTCGTCGCTGGCGATGCGTTGATCTCAATTCAAGGATCTACCCCTCGTGACATCATCGAATACCAGTTCTTGGTCGACGAGCCCAACGTTGAGATTGAACTCGATCGGGGAGGCATCGTATCCTCGGTCGTGGTCGAGAAGTTAGCGGGCGAACCGCTCGGGGCCGAGATCTCCTCTGCTCTTTTTGATCGCGTCCGTACCTGTGATAATCACTGTGAGTTCTGCTTCATCTACCAACTACCGAAGGGTATGCGTAAGAGCCTGTACATGAAGGACGACGATTACCGTCTCTCATTTCTCTACGGCAACTTCACAACGCTCACTCGTTTCACCGAAGGTGATCTTGAGCGGATTGTGACGCAGCGACTCTCGCCGCTGTTCGTATCGCTCCACACTACAGACCCCGATCTTCGAGCCTCAATGCTCCGAAATCCTCGCGGCGCTATCTCCCTGCGATGGCTGTCGGCGCTGCTTGATCACGGCATAGAGGTGCATGGACAGGTTGTGCTCTGTCCAGGAGTCAACGACGGATGGGTGCTAGAGCGGACGCTCTCTGATATCGCCATACAGTACTCCAAGCTCGCTAGCGTTGGCGTGGTTCCGCTCGGGCTCTCTCGCTTCTCGAAAGAGCCGAACATGCGAGCGACGACGCCTTCGGAGGCCGCTCGCTCACTCGATACCATCGAGCGCTTCCAGGCGCTCTTTAGTCAGTATCTAGGACATCGAATGGTCTACGCCTCCGATGAGCTCTACTTGCTAGCGGGGCGTGAGTTCCCGACGCTCGATCGTTACGGTGATTTCCCCCAACATGAGAACGGGATCGGCATGTTTCGTGCGTTCGAAGCTTCGTTTCTCGGTGATGACGACTACGCCTGGGGAAGGCGATCCGGTTTCTTCGACTCTGTTGATGGTGCTCCTCATCAAGGGTATCGGCCGCACCGCTATCGCGGCCGGAATCTCTTGGGTAGTTCTTTCGAGACGACGACCGTGTTGACCGGCAGCTTTGGAGTCAAGGTACTGCGACCGTTGCTTGATTCTCATGGGTACTCTCACGTGAAGACGCTTGAAGTACCGAACGATTTTTTTGGTGGTAACACCGGCGTAGCAGGGCTGATGACCGGCAGCGATGTCGCTTCGGTCCTACACGGAGCTCCGGACGGGGTACGCTATCTTCTCCCTGATGTGTGTTTGAACGACGGAGTCTTCCTCGACGGCATGACCGTTGCCGATCTGCCAAAGCCGGTCGAGGTCGTTGCGACCGACGGCGCATCACTGAGACGCGCCTTGCGTCAAGAGAAGAGCGAAAGAAGAGTGGTAGTAGGTCATGGCTGAGAGCAACGAGCAGAGCGCAGAGAAGCTACCGGTCGTAGCGATCGTTGGTCGTCCCAACGTGGGTAAGTCGACGCTCTTCAATCGTGTCGTCGGCAAACGCTTAGCGATCGTCGAGGAGAAACCGAAGGTTACTCGAGACCGTAAGGAAGTCAAGGCGATGTGGGCCGGTCGCGAGTTTGAGCTCGTCGATACCGGTGGATGGACCCAAGGCGGTGACGCCTTAGACGAGAAGGTCTCGGCTCAGGCGGAGGCCGCTGCACGGCTCGCGAATCTCGTCATCTTCGTCGTTGATGTGACCGTGGGTATCACCGAGGACGATGCTGCCGCAGCCAGAATGCTCCAGCGCTCGAGGACTCCCTGTGTCGTTGCGGTCAATAAGGTCGACTCTGAGAAGCTCGAACCCTCCATCTGGGAGTTCAGTGCCCTTGGGCTCGGCACACCGTGGCCAATTAGTGCTCTCCACGGTCGGTCGTCGGGAGATCTCTTAGACCACGTTGTTGAGACGGTCGATGCGCCGTTTGAGCGATTTGATGACGAGCTTGATCTTCCAGGAGCTCGCGGCTTTGACAAGGAACGTAACGAGAAGGAGACGGCGGTAGCGATCGTTGGTCGTCCCAACGTGGGTAAGTCGACGCTCTTCAATCGATTGATCGGTGCTGACCGGTCCGTCACCCATGACATGCCGGGGACCACGACCGACTCGATCGATACCGTTATTGAGCGCGACGGCCACCAACTGCGCTTCATCGATACCGCCGGTCTGCGACGAAAGTCAAAGATCGGTGATGGTACTGAGTACTTCTCCATGGTCCGTTCGCTCAAAGCGATCGACGACGCAGATATTTCGCTCTTGGTGATCGATGCTCGAGACGGAGTTACCGCTCAAGATCAGCGTCTAGCTGAGCGTATTGACATCGCTGGGTCACCGGCGCTGGTGCTTTTGAATAAATGGGATCTGCTTTCGACGTATGAGAAGGAGAACCTTGAGTCTGAGGTCGCCAATAAGCTCGGATTTCTCGCTTACCTCATGCCGATACGTATCTCGGCGTTATCGGGTCACAACGTCGTCAAGATCTGGGCCGCAATCGATGAAGCGAGAACGGCCTATCGGAGCAGGATTCCAACCCGTGAACTGAACAAGCTCATGGAGTCGATTCAGATTGCACACCCTCCGAAGAACACCAAGATCCTCTATGCGGTGCAAGGCGCTACCGACCCGCCGACGATGACTCTCTTTACGACCAAGGCGGTCGAGCCCACCTATCTCCGTTACATTGAGAATCGCATTCGAGAGCGCTTTGGGCTCGGTACCACTCCGTTGAAGCTGAGAGTACGACGACGCACCCATTAGGCGCGTGTCAGGGTGAGAGGGTAGAGTTTTAGGGTGCCCTGGTGTGAGTCGTGCTCTCGTTTTCAAGAAGCAACGGAGATCGATACCGAGGGTCACTGCCCAACGTGCGGTACGGTGATTGCGCCGCCAAAGCGGACACCGTGGCACTTCAAACTCCTAGTCGTCGCAACGATTCTCTATCTCACGTATCGCGCAGTGCAGCTGACCGTGTGGATTATCCACGCCCTCTAGGGCTGTTCGAGACGATAAGGGTTTGGCTTCTTGTAGCGATCAATGGTGCAGTGGACTGCGAGGACGTTCGCTGCACTGGCAAGAGTGAGAGTCTGAGACAGCGATCATCTGGAGCTCGTTCGCTGACAAGGTGAAACCTCAATGCTCTGAGCTTGAAGCTTGGAGTTCGTGCCACTGGGGCGCTACGACCAAGTAATGCCCTGCGACACTGAACTGAGCTGAGGCACGACGTGCTGACGGAACTCTACGAAGAGCTGCTCATAGGTCTCTCGAGTTGCTCTCGTCGCTCCACCGAGTCTCGTCTCTCTTTGTCAGCGACGCCTGGATCAGAACCTTGACGCC